>DATFQI010000369.1:0-19276 GCA_035264365.1 Solirubrobacteraceae bacterium | reverse complement strand
GTTCGCGCTCGGCAGGGAGCTGTTCTCGCCCTGGGTCGGCGTCGTGGCCGCGCTCGTGGTGCTCACGCGCCCCGCGATGCAGCGCGACGCGCTGCTGGCCTACCAGGACGTCCCGTTCGCGGCGCTCGTGGTCGGGGCGGTGCTGGCCGAGGCGCGCAGGCTCAAGCGCGCCGATGCGACGCCTCCGGCGTCGTCTGGCACCGGCGGGACGCTCGTGCTCGCACTGCTCGCGGTCGCGGGGCTGCTGCGGCCGGAGGCGTGGGTGCTGTCGGGCCTCTACGTGCTCTGGATCTGGCGTGACCGCGACAACGGCGGCCGGGCGCGAGCCGTCGCGCTGGCGGCCGCCGCGCCGCTGATCTGGGCCGCGAGCGACTGGGCGGTGACCGGCGACCCATTGCACTCCCTGCACGGCACCGCCGACCTCGCGATCGCCAACGACCGCCGCCGCAGCGTCGCCGACGTGCCCTACTGGAGCGCCCAGTACTTCGGCTACGCGCTGCGCGAGCCGCTCGTGCTCGGCATCCCGATCGGGCTCGTCTTCGCCTGGCGGTATGCCCGCCGGCAGTCCTACCTGCCGCTCGCCGTGGTCGCCGCGATGGTCGCCGTGTTCGCGATCGGCCCGATCTTCGGGCTGCCGCTGATCCGGCGCTACATCGCCACGCCCGCGGTGCTGCTGACGCTCTTCTACGGGCTCGCCGTCGCCGGCTGCCTGATGCTCCCACCCGGCCGCGCGCGCACGGGCTGGACGGCCGTCGCGGCGTTCTCGGTGCTGCTGTCGATCGCCTACCTGCCGTGGCACTACGACCTGCTGCGCACCGTCGAGCGCCGCCTGGACCGCGACGGCGTCCTCTACGGCGACCTCCAGGAGGCGATGGAGGCGCCGCAGGTGCGCGCCGCCTTCGAGGCCTGCCCGGAACTCACGGCCGGCGACCACCGCCCGATGCCGTTCGCGCGCTTCTGGCTCGACGGCGCGCCCGGCACCGTCTCGACCGTCGAGGGCGACGCGAGCCCGATGGGCAAGCTGCTGCTGATGCCGGTCAAGGGGCCGACGACGAGCCGCATCTACCCGCCGAAGGTCTTCCCGAAGGTCGAGACCCCCGAGGACTTCACGACCATCTACGCGAACCGCTCGTGGCGCGTCAGCGCCGCGCCCGGGTGCGTCTAGCTAGACGTCCTCCATCGTGAAGGCGTCCTCGCCGACCTCGAGGAACTCCGTGTAGGCGTCGACGACGTTCTCGGGCTCGTCCCACATCCGCAGCTCGCCCTTGTGGATCCAGATCGCCTGGTCGCAGAGCTCCTTGATCGAGCCGAGCGCGTGCGAGACGAGCAGGATCGTGCGGTCCTCCGTGCACAGCTCGCGCATCTTGCGGAACGACTTCTTGCGGAAGCGCGCGTCGCCGACCGACAGCGCCTCGTCGATCAGCAGGATCTCGGGCTCCATCGTCACCGCGACGGCGAACGCGAGCCGGCCGTACATGCCCGACGAGTACGTCCGCATCGGCATGTCCATGAAGTCCTCGAGCTCGGCGAAGGACACGATCTCGTCGTACTTCTCCGCGAGCTGGTCGCGCGTGAGCCCGGCCGCCAGGCCGCCGAGCACCACGTTCTGGCGCCCGGTCATCTTGCGGTTGAAGCCGACGCCGAGCGCCAGCAGCGTGCTCACCCGCCCGTGCACCTCGACCCGGCCGGAGTTCGGCGGCAGGATGCCCGCGACGGTGCGCATCAGCGTCGACTTGCCCGCGCCGTTGGCGCCGACGACGCCGAGCACCTGGCCCTCGGGCACCTCGAACGAGACGCCCTTGAGGGCGTGGACCTCACGGATGACCCTCTCGCGGCGGCCGAGCTTGAGCACCGTGCTCTTCAGCGTGGGGGCGGACTCCAGCGACGTGCGGTAGGTCACCGACACGTCCTCCACCCGGATCCTGGGCTCAGAGCCGGACAGCGAACTCACGCTCCCGGGAGACGAAGAACAGCCCGCCGGCGAGGAAGATCCCGAACGACCACGCCGTGGCCATGCCGATCGCCCACGGCTCGGGGGCGTGCCCCATGATCAGCACGTCGCTCCACGCGGTCAGCAGCCCGCCGAGCGGGTTCGCGTAGAGGATCCACTGCAGCCCGTCGGGCACCTCGTCGGCGTAGTAGAGGACCGGCGAGGAGTACAGCCAGATGCGCAGGAAGTAGGGCAGGAAGTTCTTGACGTCGCGGAAGTAGACCTGCAGCGCGGAGACGAGCATGCCGGCGCCCGAGGCCATCACGAACATCAGGAAGATCAGCGGCACCAGCCAGAGCATGTGCGGACCGAACGGCAGCCCGGCGATGATGTGGACCGGGATGTAGATCACGAGCGTCGGCAGGAAGCGCATGAACGCGGTGATCACGCCCGCCAGCGGCAGCAGCGCGCGCGGGAACGCCGTGTTGAGGATCAGCCGCCCGCCGCCGGTGACCGACTTGACCGACAGCCGGATCGAGTCGGAGATGAAGTAGTAGGCGAACAGCCCGGCCAGCAGGTGCGCGAAGAACTCGACGCCGCGCGAGCCCGAGCCGCGCAGGATGTAGACGAGCAGGAAGTAGACGCACGCCAGCAGCAGCGGGTTCAGCACCAGCCAGAGCTGCCCGAAGACCGTGTTGAAGTGCTGCGCGCGCAGGTTGGTGCGGGCCATCTCGCGCGCGAACTCGCGCCGCCGCCACAGCTCGCGGGCGTAGGGGCCCAGCGGCGGCAGGCCGATCTTGTGCGGCTCGTAGACGTGCCGCTCGGAGGTGAACTCGTTCTCCTCGCGCGCGGGCGCGGCCTGCTGTTCGGAGGCGGGAAGGGACGTCAAGGCACGGAGAGGCTAGCCGCTAGAACACCGGGGGCCGCCCGGCCCGCGCCATGCGCCACATCGTCTTCACACGCAGCGGCTTGCGCGGCCCGCAAGGACCCCGCAGGCCGTCGCGGTAGCCGCGGGCGGCCTCGCGCAGCTTGGCCCGCGAGCGGTACAGCAGCGGCAAGGTCCGCAGCGCGAAGGAGAGCACGTAGACGACGGCGACCGGGAGCGGCAGGTGGCGGCGCGCGAGCCACATCCGGTTGCGCGCCCCGTGGTAGGCGGAGTAGTCGTGCGGCGCGGTCGCGTAAACGGGGTGGGTGGCCGCGATGTCGCCGGCGTAGAGCACGCGCTTGCCCGTGTCGAGCACGCGCCAGGCGAGGTCGATCCCTTCGTGGGCGAAGCAGAACTCGGCCGGCCAGCCGCCGACCTGCTCGAAGACCGTGCGCGGCATCGCCACCGCGCCCTCCCAGACCGCGGTCACGTCGCTCGAGCGCGCAGGATCGCCGACGCGCAGGCGCGGCACCCAGTCGCGCGGCGGCACGCCCGGGGTGGAGGGGGCGACGCGCAGCTGCAGCAAGCCCACGTCCGGCTCGGCCGCGAAGCGCGCCTCGACGCGGGCGAGCGCGTCCGTGGCGGGCAGGCGCGCGTCGTCGTCGAGGAAGAAGAGCAGCTCGCCGGAGACCGCCGGGACGCCCGCGTTGCGACCTCCCGGGATCCCGAGGTCCTCGGGCAGGGACACGGTCCTGACGCCCTCCGGCAGCCGCTCGGGCGCCCAGCCGTTGCCGACCACGACGACGTCGAGGTCGACGCCTCGCTGGGCGAGCAGCGAGCCGACGGCGGCCGTCAGCTCGGCCGGCCGGCGGCCCTGCGTGAGCACGATCGCGCCGACGCTCATCGCAGCCGCTGCGAGCTCAGGATCGCCGCCAGGCGCCCGACGGCGATCAACGCGGCGACCGGCACCAGCACCGTCACGAGCAAGCGCGTGACGTCCAGCCCGCCGGCGATCTGGTCGCCGATCGCCGCCGCGAGCGCCAGGAAGGAGAACTCGATCGCCACGAACGCGCGGAAGAACGGCGCGAACGAGAGCGCCCTCCGCAGCCGCGCGAGCCCGGCCTGGCGAGGCGCGGCGACCGCGGCGGTGTCCTGGACGACGGGCAGCCCCGCCTCGGCGCGCGCGACGTAGACCAGCGCCGACTCGACCCGCACCAGCAGCACGAGCATCGCGGTCAGCAGGCCGAGGTCGGTCCAGCCGCCGATCGAGTCCCAGCCGCCGTCGGCGCGGATCGCCAACGCGACCGGCAGCGCCGCCTCGGTGAGGTTGTGCGCCATCCGGTCGAGGTAGATCCCGGCCGGCGAGGAGACGCCCCGCCAGCGGGCCAGCTCGCCGTCGGAGCAGTCGAGCAGCAGCTGGCACTGGATCAGCACGACGACGACCACGGGCGGCCACCAACCCGGCAGCGTGAGCACCGCCGCGGCGGCGAGGCCGACGGCGATCATCAGCCACGTCACGCCGTTGGGCGTCAGCTGCGTCGGGATCAGCAGCCGCGTCAGGTACGGCGACAGGCGCCGCATGTACAGCTTGCCGGCCCAGTGCTCGCCGCTGTTGCGGGCGAAGATCGAGTCGGGCTGCGTGCGCACCCGCAGCTCGGCGATCGAGGGCATCGCGCTAGCCGTAGGTCGCCGCGAACGCCTGCACGCGCTCGAGCGCGGCGGCGTCGTCGAGCTCGAGGTGCTCGAGGATCGTGTAGCGGTCGGGACGGGTCAGCGGCGCGTGCACGACGGCCTGCGCGAACTGCGCCTCGCTGAGCCCGAGGTCGGCGGGGACGCGCGGGAGGTCGTGCCGGCGCAGGCAGGCGTCCAGGCCGGCGGCGAGCCCGTTCTCCTCGCGCAGCCAGGCGGTGAACAGGCTCGCGGCGCCGGCGAGCTCGCCGTGGCCCGCGGTGCCGGGGAAGAGGTGGTCGATCGCGTGCAGGATCTCGTGGTCGCCGCCGCTGCACGGCCGCGAGGAGCCGGCCGTCGCCATCGCGAGGCCGCTGAGCACGAGCGCCTCGGCGAGCGCGATCAGGAACGCGTCGTCGTCGATCCCGTCGTCCCGGTGCACGATCGAGGTCGCGGCGGTGCGCGCGAAGGTGACCGCGACGCCGTCGACGGTCTCGCCGCGCACGCGCTCGGCCAGCCGCCAGTCCGCGATCGCCGACAGGTTGGAGATCACGTCGCCGACGCCGCCGCGGCGCAGCGCGGGGTCGCTGCGGCGCACGTAGTCGAGGTCGACCATCACCGCGATCGGCATCTGCACGCCGTAGGAGCCCTTGCGGCCGTGGTCCTCGAGCGAGGCGACCGGCGAGGCGAGGCCGTCGTGGGCGAGCGAGGTCGCGACCGCCACCATCGGCAGGCCCGATAGCGACGCCGCGTATTTGGCGAGGTCGATCGTGCGCCCGCCGCCGATGCCCACGAGCGCGTCGTAGAAGCCCTCGCGCAGCTTGCGCGCCAGCCCGGTGGCCTCCTCGACGCCGCCGGCCTCCGTATGCCAGATCTCCGCGTTGGCGAGCTGGAGACTGTCCGCGATCTCCTCGCCGAGGCCGGGCCCGACCACGACCGCGACGTGCCCGCCGCTGGAGATCCGGCGGTCGGCCAGCAGCGGGGCCAGGCCCCGGACGGTCCCGGCGCCGATGTCGATGGTCAGCGGCGTGCCGACCACGCGGGTCAGCAGTGGCACGCGACCTCCCGGGCGCGGGCCAGGTCGGCGTGGTCGTCGACCTCGACCCACTGGACGGCGCCGATCGGCTGCGTCGCGACCCGCCCGCCGCGGTCGGCGAGCTCCTGGAAGCCGTCCTCGTAGTAGAGCTGAGGGTCGCGCTGGAAGGTCGCCTCCAGCGCGCCGGCCAGCGGGCCGGCGGCGTGGGGCTCGATCAGCGTCACGCCGATGTACTCGCCCTGCGCGCCGGCGGGATCCAGGTCCTTGTTGATGCGGTCCAGGAACCCGTCCCCGGTCACGTGGACCTTCATCTCCTCCTCGCCCAACGGCTTGAGCTCGTCGAGGGCGAGCACGAGGTCGGCCTTGCCCTGCGCGGTGAGCAGCACCCGCTCGACGGAGAACGGGTGGACCGTGTCGCCGTTGGCGAGCAGGACGCCGCGGCCGAAGTGCTCGCGCGCGCACCAGAGCGAGTAGGCGTTGTTCCACTCGAGCGCCTTCGGGTTGAAGACCGTGTCCAGCAGCAGCCCGTGTCGCTCACGCAGCGCCTCGAGGCGCTCGTCGATCCGCTCGGAGGCGAAGCCGGTGACGATCACCGCCTCGCGCAGGCCGACGGCGGCGAAGTTGCCGAGCGCGATGTCGAGGATCGTGCGGTCGCCGTCCACGGGCAGCAGCGTCTTCGGCAGCTCGGCGGTGTCCTCGCCGAGCCTGCGACCCGCCCCGGCCGCCAGCACCATCCCGATCATTCGCCCTCTCCCTCCAGTTCGTCGAATTCGCCGGCGGTCGCGCGGCTGCGCTCGAAGCGGCGCCACGAGGCGACGGTCTCGGCGACGGACACGGCCCCGAGCAGGCCGGCCCACACGTACATCGCCGCCGGGAGCGCGCCGAGCGCCAGCAGCAGCCAGGCGATGATGACGCGCCCGTCCCAGCCGGCCGCCAGCAGGTTCAGCCAGCGCGGCGGGACCTCGGCGCGGTGGCGCAGCCGGTAGACGAGGTCGTAGTGGCGGAATGTCAGCGCCGCGATCAGCGCGAACGCCGCCGGGAGCGCGTCCGCGGTGCCGGCCAGCCAGGCCAGGGTCGCGTACTCGCCGACCCGCACGAGCGACGGCACAGCCCAGTGGAAGCTCGCCTTCGGGTAGCGCACGCTCGTGATGCCGAAGGTGAGCAACAGGACGGCGACGCCGGCGGCCGTCAGGCCGAGCGACGCGGCGCTGCCCGCGAGCGCCGCGAGGGCGAGGATCGCGCCGGCGCCGAGCACGAGCAGCGCCATCGCGGGCACCGGCACGTTCGGTCCGAGCGCGCGCCCGATCGCCTGCGCGAGCGGCCCGTCGTCGCGGTAGACGGCGACGTTGTCGGGCAGCTGCGGGCGCTGCTCGGCGGGGGCGACGGTGGTGGTGGCGCTCATCGGACGATCGAGCGCAGCACGCGCCCGCTGAGGGTGTACAGGACGGCGAAGCCGCCCCAGGACAGCAGCACGACGAACGTCACGCGCGGGTCGAACAGCGCGGCGCTGATCGAGATCGCCGCGAAGCGCTCGCCGATCGGGAACGCGGCCATCTTCTTGACCCAGCGCACGCCGGGCAGCCGGTCGATCGTGTGCCAGGCGCGCAGCACCCGGCGCGGCAGCGGGTCGGGCTGCGCGGGCTCGGGGCGCGGCGGCGGCTCGGCGGGCTGCTCCGCGGGCGGCTCCTGCTGGGCCCGCGCCCGCCGTTCGGCTGCGGCGAGCCCGGCGGCGTCGAGCGAGCGCTCCAGCGGCGGCTGCTCGATGTCGCCGATCATGCGCGACTGGCCGGCGCCGAAGGAGAAGTCGGAGAAGTGGCGCGCGGTCTGCAGGGTGATCGCGGCGCAGGCGAGCGTCCACACCGGGTCGCCCATCCGGCTCGCGCCGATCGCCAGGCCCGCGAAGCACGCGTACTCCTTCGTGCGGTCGAAGATCGAGTCCAGCCAGGCGCCCAGCTTGGAGAACGTGCGCGTGTAGCGGGCAAGCTGGCCGTCGACGCAGTCGGTCGTGAACGCGGCCTGCAGCAGGATCGCCCCGGCGACCAGGCCCCAGCGCTCGCCGGTGGCGAAGGCGGCCGCCGCCAGGAAGCCGATCAGCACGGAGAAGGTCGTGACCTGGTTGGGCGTGAAGCCGCGGCGAGCGGCCCAGCGCGCGATGTAGCGCGAGTACGTCGAGACGAAGAACGTCGTGAAGAAGCCGTCGGAGGCCTTCACGGCCGAGTCGAGCAGGACCTTGTCCTCGTCGTAGTCGAGGATGTCGACCTCGGCCCGCGCGACCGCCGCGGCCGACAGCGGGCGCGCCCAGAACAGCCGCCGCAGGCGATTCACGCCGACGTGCGTGCCCGAGCGCACCAGGCCGACGAGCGCCAGCGCCGTCGCATCCTCGGGGGCGGCGGCGAGCTTCTCACGCAGCAGCGCGTCGTCCTCGGCGGAGAGCACCGGGTCCGCGGGCGTCTCGGGCTCCTCCGGGTCGTCGGCGAACTCGTCGATCGGCTCGTCCTCGCCGTCACCCTCGTCGGCCTCCTCGCCGCCGCGGTGGGCGGCACGCCAGAGCGCGCCGCGCCACATCTCGGTCTTGCGCTCGAGCTCGTCGCGCCACTCGGCGGAGGGGTCGGCGGTCAGCTCGGCGAGCCGGGCCGCGCTGGTCACGAGCGCCGGGCGGTCGGCCGCGGCGACCTTCAGCACGCCCAGGAACGCGCTCGTGGGGCGATGCGCGGTGTGGTAGGGCGACGCGGCGCTGATCACGCGCCCGCGCTTGGAGCGCACCCGGAAGGCGAACTGGCGGGCGCGCCAGCCGCCGCCCAGCAGCGTGCCGGTCACGACGCGCGGGTCCTTGAGCAGGCCGGCGAGCGCCTCGCGGTGGGTGACGATCTCGCCGGGCAGGATCACGATGCCCCCACCTCCCGGCGCGGCGGCCGCCTCGGCGATCGCGCGCAGGTCGGCGGCGGTGTCGGGCGAGACGCGCACGCGGTCGCCGGCAACGGCGCGCACGGCCGCCTCGTGGGCCGGGCGCACGAGCACGCAGACGGTGCGGATGCCGAGGTCGTCGAGCTGGCCGAGCAGGCGCTCGAGCACGGTCCCGCGTTCCCACGGCAGCAGCGCGGCGGCCCCGCCGCCGGCAGCCGGGGCGCCGGCGACGACGATCGCCGTCGTGGTGGCCGTGGGGTCGCCCGCGGGCGCACCCGCCGCAGGCGCGCGCCCTCCGACCGCCGTCCCGGTGTCAGTCACGCCGCTGGTCAAGGCCGCAGCAGCCTAGCTAGGGCAGGCGCAGATCCTTGAACAGCGCGTCCCAGTGCGGGACGACGGCGGTGGGCTCGTAGCGCCGCGCGGTCGCGCGGGCGGCCGCCGCCATCCGAGCGCGGCGGGGCGGGTCTTCGATCAGCTCCAGCAGCGCGGCCGTGAGGCCGTGGACGTCCTCGGGGCCCACGAGCAGGCCGTCCTCGCCGGGGCTGACGATGTCCGACGGGCCGCGCGGGCAGTCGAAGCTGACCACCGGCAGGCCCTTGCCCATCGCCTCCACCAGCACCAGGCCGAAGCCCTCCCAGCGCGACGAGAGCGCGAACAGCGAGCCGGCCGCCATCGCGGCGCCGAGCGCGTCGGTGCGGCCGGGCAGCTCGACCGGCAGGCCGGCCGCGGCGCGCTCGAGCAGCTCCCGCTCGGGGCCCGAGCCGTAGATCCGCAGGGTCCAGTCCGGGTGGCGCTCCGCCACGGGCCGCCAGGCCTCGATCAGCAGGTCGAAGCCCTTCTGGGTGTTCAGCCGCCCGGCCGCGACGACGACCTTCGCGGAGCCGTCGGAGGTCCCGTCGTCGAGCTCGGTGACCGGGTTCGGGATCTGCCGCACGCGCTCGCCGAGCAGGGCGCCGTAGTCGCGCAGGTCGTCGGAGCTGAGCACGGTCAGCGCGTCCAGCCGGCCGTAGTGGCGGCGCAGGTCGGCGGCCAGGCGCGGGCGGTGGGCGGCGAAGTTGAGGTGCTCCTGCCCGATCACGGTCACGGACGGGTGCGCGAGCCGCGCTGCGAGCAGGTTGAGCGCCGGCCGGGTGGCGACGAGGATGCCGCCGCGCAGCGCCCGCAGGCCGCGCAGCAGGCGCACGTCGGTCCACAGGCTGCACCAGGGGTAGGCGTAGTCCTCGGGGTGGATCAGCAGGCTCGGCAGGCGGCCGAGCGCGCGGGTGAGGCGCGTCGGCTCGCGCCGGTCCTCGAGCGCGCGCACGGGCACGCCGTCGGGCAGCCCGAAGAACGGCCGCTCGCGGCGGCGCAGGACGCTCACGATCTCGACGTCGTGCGTGGCGGACAGCGCGCCCGCGAGCGTCAGCGTGGTGCGGATCGTGCCGCCGAAGCCCCAGGCGTGCGCGAGCAGGAAGCGGACCGGCCCCGCCTGCGGCTCGCCCCGGCCACGACGGCCGGCCGGCAGGGCCAGCGCGCCGAGGACGGCGCGGTGCAGGGCGACGGCGGCCGGCCCGAGCAGGCGGCGCCGGCGCGACTCGCGCCGCGGGCCGTCGCTCAGGGCGTCTCGGCCGTGGCTGGCTGCGGCAGGTAGCCCCACGAGGCGGCGATCGGCCGCAGCGGCTCCGGGATCTCGTCCGGCGGCGGCGCGGGCGCCTGGATCCGGCCGCTCTTGATCTTGTCGTTCCAGTCGCCGAGGCCGAACTTGAAGCGGCCGTGCTCCTGCTGGCCGTACTCGAGCATCCCCGCCTCGAACTGCACGCCGAGGTGCTCGCACACGGGCTTCAGCGTCGTCCCGGGATCGGCGGTCAGGTCCTCGTAGCGGATCGTCACGCCGTCGTACCTCTGGCGCGCGGCCTCGAGCGCCTCGCAGTAGCGCAGGATCAGGGCGAGATTCTTCTCGGGGTCGGCGTCCTCGCCCTGGTAGTCCGAGCGCGAGCGCAGGATCGCCGCCGGATGGCGCAGCAGGAAGATCAGCTTCGCGTCGGGCCAGGCGGTCATGATGCGGTCGGCGATGAAGACGTCGTTGGGCGTCTTGGTGACCAGCCGCGGCTTGCCCGAGCCGGCCAGGTCGCGCTGCAGGACGCGGTCCCACAGCAGGTACTCGAGCCTCTCCTGGTCGAGCCCCATCTCCTTCATCGAGCGCTCGACCCACTTGGCGTCGAGTCCGACGGAGAGGTAGCGCAGGTGGATCTCGTGCGGGCAGTGGATCTGCGAGTGGCTGTCGAGCAGCACGCGCAGGAGCGTCGAGCCGGAGCGCAGCGTGCACATCACGAAGCCGGGCTGCTCGAGCAGGCGGTCGCCGGGACGGACCTTCTGCGAGCGCGGCTTGGCCACCGCATGGCCGGACCCCGCCGGCGAGCCCGTGCGCCGCAGCTCGTACCCCGTGCGGCGCAGCGCGCCGTTGACCGTGTCCTTCCAGCTCACGCGCAGGCACTCTAGCTAGGGTCCACTCCCGTGGAGTACCTCGACTTCCTCAAGGGCCTGCACGAGGCCGTCCGCCCGCGCGCCTACCTCGAGATCGGGCTGCGCCACGGTGACAGCCTCGCGCTGGCCGACTGCCCGGCGCTCGGCGTCGACCCGGCCTACAACCTGCGTGTCGAGCTCGGCGACAACGTGCAGCTGCTGCGCGAGACCAGCGACGAGTTCTTCGGCCGGCCCAAGCCGCTGAAGCCGCTCGGCGGCGCCAAGCCCGACATGGCGTTCATCGACGGGATGCACCTCGCGGAGTTCGCACTGCGCGACTTCATCGGCGTCGAGCGGCTGTCGCCGTGGACCGGCGTGATCGTCTTCGACGACATCCTCCCGCGCACCGTCGAGGAGGCCAACCGCGACCGCCGCACCCGCGCCTGGACCGGCGACGTCTACAAGGTGCTGGGCATCCTCGCCCGCCACCGGCCGGACCTCATCTGCCTGCGCGTGGGCACGCAGCCGACCGGGCTGCTGCTCGTGCTCGGGCTCGACCCGTCCAACCGCGCGCTGTCGCTGCGCCAGGACGCGCTGCTCGAGCAGATGGTCGTGCCGGACCCGCAGGAGGTGCCCGCCGACGTGATCGAGCGCCGCGGGGTGCTCGAGCCCGGGGCCGTACTGGCGTCCCGCGCGTGGCCCGTGCTGCGCGACCTGCGCGACCAGGGGTCGAGTCGCCGCGCGGGGATCCGGGACCTCCGGCGCGCGGTGCACAAGGACCTCGGGCGCGTCAGCCCGAGCGCCCTGCGACGGCTCTTGCCCGCTTGAGCCCCGCGACCGCCGGCCACGGCAGCCGCCGGTAGGCGCGCACGGCCGCGCGCGGGGCCGGCGGCGCGCTGTCGCCGAGCGCGATCTTGCCCGGCGCGTAGGTGGTCACGACGAGCGGCTCCCCGCGCCGGGGCACCGGCACGATGGTGCGGAAGCCGGCCACCGTGACCGCGATATGGACCTCCCAGCGGCCGGGCGGCAGCGGCCCGCCGGCGGCCGCGGCGGTGGGCGCGATCGGCACGCTCGTCTGCAGCAGCGGCCGCACCAGCCCCGACTCGCGTACGTTCAGCCGCACCCGGGTGCGGGCGGGCAGCAGGTACTCGCTCCCGTCCTCGACGTTGTGCAGGAACACGTCGGCGTCCGCCCGCCGTAGCTCACCCGTGACCTCGCGGTCCTTCTCGGGGATCGCCTGCGCGAGGTTGTCGGTCGGCGGCACCCAGAAGGTGCGGTCGTCGCGGCGCAGGAACCGCAGCTTCGCGTCGTCGGTGCCCATCCAGGACTCCAGCCGCAGCACCATGTGGGTGCCGCCGAGCAGCATCTCGCGAATGCGCACCACCGGCTCCAAGCGGCGCTCGTAGCGCGACATCCGGCCGAGCGCGTGGAAGTCGCCGCAGCGCAGCAGCTTCGCGCGCAGCCGCAGGTTGAACGGCAGTCCCTCGTCGAAGCGCTCGCCGAAGCGCTCGAGCGCGAGCGGGCGGATCGCGTCGAACAGCTCGCGGCGGAAGTCCTCGTCGCGCCAGAGGAAGTCGCGGCCACCGACGCGGCCGAGCATCTTGCCGCGGTACCAGTGCATCAGCAGCTCGTCGCGCAGCGGGCCGGGCGTCGTGTTGGCCTCGACGAGGTCGAGCACCTCGCGCACGTTGTCGAAGTAGCCGTGCGCGTCGAAGCGGCTGTAGGAGGCGTTGTCCTGGTCCTCGCGGCGCATCCAGTGGTAGACGGGCCGGTCGGCGAGGATGCTGATGCGCTCGGCCGCGAAGTAGGCGCCGACCACGAACACGTGGTCCTCGAGCCGGCGGCGGCCCTCCGGGAAGCGCAGCCCGCGCTCGTCGAGCATCCGCCGGCGGAACAGCTTCGCCGGGGTCAGCAGCCCGAGCAGCAGGTCGGAGTCGAAGGCGATCGCGTGCCGGTTGGCCTCGAAGATCCGCAGCGGCACGCGCTTGCCGTGGCCGACGACCTTGCCGAGCACGATGTCGGCGCGGTCCTGCACGGCGGTCGCGTGCAGGCGCTCGAGCGCGTCGCGCTCGAGCCAGTCGTCGTTGTCGGCGAGGAAGACGTAGTCGCCCGTGGCCATGTCGATGCCGAGGTTGCGCGGCTTACCCGGCCACCCGGAGTTGGGGATGTGCTGGACGCGCACGTGCTCGTGGTGGGCGGCCAGCTCGTCCAGGCGCGCGGGCGTCCCGTCGGTCGAGCCGTCGTCGACGAAGATCAGCTCGAGCTCCCCCGCGGGCAGGGTCTGCCCGAGCAGCGACTCGAGCAGATCGTCGATGTCCGAGCCCGGGTTGTAGACGGGCACTATGACGCTGACCTTGGTCATCAGGACCGGGGAGCGTAGTACCGTGGCCGCCGCCGTGACCCGTCTGCCGCGCCCGCTCGTCAAGCTCCTGATCGCCGTCAAGCGGGTCGTCCTGCGCGTGTTCCGCAGCGCCCTGCTGCGCTACGTGCGCGCCGAGCCGGACCCCTCCCTGGATCCGGATCGCAAGGTCTTCATCCTGCTCGTGAGCGCGTGGGGGATGGGCGGCACGATCCGCGCCGCGATCAACCTCGCCGGCTACCTGGCCGACCACAAGGACGTCGAGATCGTCTCGACCTACCGGCGCCGCGAGGAGCCCTACTTCGCCTTCGACCCACGCGTGAAGGTGACCGCGCTCGACGATGAGCGCAAGGGCGCGACGCCGCGGCGCCTGCGGCCGATGCGCGCACTGCTGGGGCGGATCCCGAGCGCGCTCTACCACCCGGCCGACATCCGCAAGCACAACCACAGCCTGTGGACCGACATCCGCCTCGTGCGGCTGCTGCGCCGCCAGCGAGGCGTGATGATCGGCTCGAGGCCCGGCCACAACATCCTCGTCGCCGACCTCAAGGTGCCCGGGCTGGTCGCGATCGGGCTCGAGCAGATGAACCTCCGCTCGCACGCGAAGAACCTGCGCAAGGCGATGCTGCGGCGCTACGGCGACCTCGACGGTCTCGCCGTGCTCACCGACCAGGACCGCCAGGAGTACGAGGCCGCGATGAACGGGACCGCGCCGCCGATGTGGCGGATCCCCAACACCGTCGCCCGGGTCGAGCCGCCGCGCGCGGACCTGAGCGCCAAGCGGATCTTCGCCGCCGGCCGCTACACCGGCCAGAAGGGCTACGACATGCTGATCCCGGCCTTCGCGCCGGTCGCCGCGGCGCATCCCGAGTGGGAGCTGAAGCTGTGCGGGCGCGGCAGGGACACCGAGAAGCTGCGCGGGCTGATCGCCGAGCACGGCCTCGAGGACCGCGTGACCCTCGGCGGCCCGACCGACGACGTCCCCGGGGAGATGGCGCAGGCGTCGATCTACGTCCTCTCGTCGCGCTACGAGGGCTTCCCGCTGGTGCTGATCGAGGCGATGAGCAAGGGCATGGCGTGCGTCGCCTTCGACTGCCCGACCGGCCCCGCCGACATCGTCGACGATCACCGCAACGGCCTGCTCGTCCCGGCCAAGGACGTCGAGGGCCTGACGGCCGCGCTGATGGAGATGGTCGCCGACGAGGAGCTGCGCCGGCGCTGCGGCGAGGCCGCCGTCGAGACCGCCGAGCGCTTCACGATGGCCGCGATCGGGCCGAGGTGGGACGAGATGATGCAGGCGCTCCTGCAGGAGCGGGCCGGCCGCGCTTGACAGCGCAACGATCGCCGGGGTGCCGTGTTCCGAACCCCCGATGCGCCGTCTGACACTGCTGTTCCTCACCGCCCTGCTCGCCGCCACCGCCGTCCCCCCGTCGGCCGAGGCCGCCAAGCGCGGCCAGTGCCTGCTCCGCAAGAGCGGGCCCCAGTGCTACCTCTGGACCGGAAAGGTCACGTTCATCGCCGACGGCGACACGGTCTACGTGGACGTCGACGGCGACGGCAGCCGCCGGCGCGTGCCGATCCGCATCACCGGGCTGCAGGCGATGGAGCAGACCACGTACACGAGCCGCGCGTCCGCCCGCCGCGGCGAGTGCCACGCCGTCGAGGCGACCGCCCGGCTCGACCAGCTGCTGAAGGCGGGCAAGTACAAGGTTCGCCTGTACGCCCAGGACCCGGCCAGCCGCTCCGGCAAGCGGCTGCGCCGCTCGGTCGCGGTGCGCGTGAACCGCCGCTGGAACGACGTCGCGCGGGTGCTGATCACCGAGGGCCATGGGCTCTGGCTGCCCAACCACCGCGAGTTCGCCTGGAACCGCGACTACTCGATCCTGCAGCTGCGCGCCCAGCGCGCCCAGCTCAACCTGTGGGACGCCGACTACTGCGGCTTCGGGCCCGCCGAGGGCGCCCAGATACGGCTGCTCGTCAACTGGGACGCCGACGGCGACGACAACCTCGACCCCAACGGCGAGTGGGTGCGCATCACCAACCCCGACCCGGTCAACCCGCTGCCGCTCGGCGGCTGGTGGCTGCGCGACTCGGCGCTGCGGCGGATCGTGCTCCCCGACTACGCGACCGTCCCGCCGGGCGGCCACATCACGATCTACGACGGGATCGGCGACGACAACGAGTCCGAGTTCTACTGGGGCCTCCAGCAGCCGGCATTCGAGAACGTCACGCGCGACGAGCGCGGCATGGGCGACGGGGCCTACGTGTTCGATCCGCAGGGCGACCTGCGCGCGTCGCAGATCTACCCGTGCCGCGAGGGCTGCGCCGACCCGGCCTCCGGCAGCCTGGCGATCGGCGCCAAGTACCGCGGCCGCGAGTCGGTCCAGATCACCAACAATGGCGCGCTGCCGATCGACCTCGAGCCCTACCGGCTCGTCTCCAAGCCCTACAGCTACGCGTTCGCGCCCAACTCGGTCGTCCAGCCGGGCGAGACGATGCGGGTCAGGCTCTACGAGGGCGACGACGAGGACCAGCCGCTGACCCGCTACTGGGCGACCAACGGGCCGATCCTCAACAACGGCGGCGACGTGGTCCAGCTGCGGCGCTTCGACGACGTGCTCCTGACGTGCACGGCGTGGGGCAGCCGGTCGTGCTGAAATGACGGCGTGCCGTCCGAGCAGCTGGACCGACTGACGGAGCGCCTCGAGCGCGCGGCCGCCGAGCTGCGCGCGGGCTCCCTGGACCCCGACCGCGCCGCCGCCGTGGTGGACGAGTGCGCACGCCTCGCCGGTGAGGCGAGCGTCGAGCTCGACCGCCAGGTTCGCGCCGGCGACGCGGACCCAGTGGGGTCCGGGCAGCTGGCGCTCGGTTGACCGAGGGCTACCCAGAGCATCTGCGCGAGGAGGTCGAGGCCTACCTCGCCGGTCTGCGCTTCGCCGACGAGCCCGCAGCCGCGGGCCTGGAGGAGGCGATGCGCTACTCGCTGCTGGCCGGCGGCAAGCGGATCCGCCCGGTCCTGGCGCTCGCGACCGCCCGCGCCCTCGGCCGCGAGCCGCGCGAGGTGCTCCCGCTCGCCGCCGCGCTCGAGCTCATCCACACCTACTCGCTGATCCACGACGATCTGCCGGCGATGGACGACGACGACCTGCGGCGAGGACGGCCGACGTGCCACGTCCGCTATGGCGAGGACGTGGCGATCCTGGCCGGCGACGGCCTCTACGCCGAGGCGTTCCGGCACGTGCTCTCCGAGCAGGCCGGAGAGCCGAGGCACCTGTTGTCGGCAGTTTGCGAGCTCGCCGCCGCCACGGGCGTCAACGGCATGGTGGGCGGCCAGTACATCGACGTGAAGGGGCTCGTCGACGGGGGTGCCGCGAGCCTGCGCCGGCTCCACGAGCTCAAGACCGGGCGGCTGATCGGCGCGTCCGTGGAGTGCGTCCTCCTGCTTTCCGGAGGGGGCGGTGGCTCTACACTCACACACTTCCGAAGCTTCGCGGCCGAGCTCGGGCTCCTCTTCCAGATCGTCGACGACATCCTCGACGTGACGGGCACCGAGGTCAGCCTGGGCAAGCCGCAGGGCAGCGACGAGCGTCACGGCAAGCTCACCTACGTCAGCTCATATGGGCTGGAGGGGGCGCGCGAGATGGCGCGGGAATCGCACCGCAGCGCGCGCGACGCGCTCGCCAGGGCGTCGCAGGACGGCACCGGCGAGCTCGAGCAGATCACCGACTTCATCTACACCCGGACGACATGACACGGATCCTCGATCGCATCGACCGGCCACAGGATTTGCACGCCCTCTCCGAGGACGAGCTGCAGCAGGTCGCGCAGGAGGTGCGCGCGCTGCTGATCGACACGGTCGGCGAGATCGGCGGGCACTTCGGCGCCAACCTCGGCACGTGCGAGATCGCCGTCGCGGCCCATTCGCTGCTGGACTCGCCGAAGGACAAGCTCCTGTGGGACGTGGGCCACCAGGCCTACCCGCACAAGATCCTCACCGGCCGCCGCGACCAGCTCGACACGATCCGCAAGTACGGCGGCCTCGCCCCGTTCTGCGCGATCCACGAGTCCGAGCACGACATCATGGGCGCCGGCCACGCCTCGACCGCGATCGGCTACGCGGTCGGCCTCAAGGAGGCCATGCGCCAGGGCCAGGGCGAGGACGGGAAGGTCGTCGCCGTGATCGGCGACGGCGCGATGACCGGCGGCGTCGCCTTCGAGGCGGTCCACCAGGCGGGCGGCCTCGGCACGCCGCTGGTCGTGATCCTCAACGACAACGGGATGTCGATCTCCCCGAACGTGGGCGCGCTGTCGCGCTACTTCAACCGCGTGCGGCTCGACCCGGGCCTGTGGAAGGCCCGCGAGGGCGTCGAGGAGAAGCTGACCAAGCTCCCGGGCGGGATCGGCGCCGCGTTCGAGCGGCTCGGCCCGCAGTTCAAGGAGTCCGTCAAGGCGCTCTGGCAGCCGGGCCTGTGGTGGGAGGAGCTCGACTGGGCCTACATGGGCGTCATCGACGGCCACGACGTGCGCGCGCTGCGGCGCGCCCTGAAGGCCGCCTTCGAGGCGGAGCGCCCGGTCGTCGTGCACGTCGCGACGGTCAAGGGCAAGGGCTTCGCGCCCGCCGAGGACGGCGGCCTGGAGGGCATGGAGAAGTGGCATGCCGCCAAGCCGAAGTCGATCTCGCACGGCGTGCCCGCGCCGGCGCCCGCCAAGCCGTCGTCGGGCAAGGCCGCGCCGCCGCAGTACACGAAGGTGTTCGGCGACGCGATCGTGCGCGAGGCCCAGCGCGACCCGCGCGTGGTCGGCATCACGGCCGCGATGAACTCCGGCACCGGGCTCTCGACGCTGCAGGAGGCGATGCCCGAGCGCTACTTCGACGTCGGCATCGCCGAGCAGCAGGCGGTCCTGTTCGCGGCCGGCCTGGCGCTGCAGGGCATGCGGCCCGTGGCGGCGATCTACTCGACCTTCCTGCAGCGCGCGTTCGACCAGATCGTCCACGACGTCTGCCTGCAGAAGCTGCCCGTCACGTTCTGCATGGACCGCGCCGGGCTCGTCGGTGACGACGGCCCGACGCACCACGGCGTCTTCGACATCGCCTACCTACGGCCGCTGCCGCACATGACGCTGATGGCGCCGCGCGACGAGGCGATGCTCGTGCACATGCTCCACACCGCGCTGCAGCACGGGACAGGGCCTGTCGCGATCCGCTACCCGCGCGGCGAGGCGGTCGGCGTCGAGATCCCCTCGTCGCCGTCGCTGATCGAGATCGGGACCGGCGAGGTGCTGCGCGAGGGCGAGCGCGTCGCGCTGGTCGGCTACGGCACCGGCGTCGGCAAGGCGCTGGAGGCCGCCGATCTGCTGGCCGAGCGGGGCCTGGACGTGACCGTCGCCGACGCGCGCTTCGCGAAGCCCCTGGATGCCGTGCTGCTGGCGCGGCTGGCCGACTCGCACGACCTGCTCGTGACGGTCGAGGAGGGCGTGCTGCCCGGCGGCTTCGGCTCCGGCGTCTGGGAGACGCTGTCCGAGGTGGGCGACGCGCCTCGCGTGCTCAGGGTGGGGCTCCCGGACCGCTACGTCACCCACGGCTCGCCGAAGCTCCTGCACGAGGAGGTCGGCTTCACCGGCGAGGCGATCGCGGAGCGCATCGAGGCCGGGGTGCTGGATCCGCGGGGCTCGCTGGCCGGCGCCTGAGCTGGTCGCGTGTCGAAGGTCCGCCTCGACAGCCTGCTGGCGGAGCGTGGGCTCTTCGAGTCGCGGTCGCGTGCGGCCGCAGCGGTCATGGCCGGCGAGGTCCAGGTCGCCTCGCGGCTGGCGAGCAAGCCGTCGCAGCTCGTCGACCCCGGCGCCGACGTCGTGGTGGCGGCGGCGCCGGCCTACGTCTCGCGTGGGGGTCTGAAGCTGGCCAACGCCCTCGACGCGCTCGGGCTGCCCGTTGAGGGGCGCTCCTGCCTCGACGTGGGGGCCTCGACGGGCGGGTTCACCGACTGCCTGCTGCAGCGCGGGGCGGCGCGCGTGGTGGCCTTGGACGTGGCCTACGGCGAGCTCGACTACCGATTGCGCAACGATGCCCGGGTG
>DATFQI010000368.1:0-13264 GCA_035264365.1 Solirubrobacteraceae bacterium | reverse complement strand
TCCTCGCCTTCAACACGGACGCGCAGTCGCTGCAGTCCTCCGACGCGCACGTGAAGCTCCAGCTCGGCGCGCAGATCACCCGCGGCCTCGGCTCCGGCTCCAACCCCGACCAGGGGCGTTCCGCGGCTATGGAGGACTCCGACCGCATCAAGACGCTGCTGCGCGGCTCGGACATGGTGTTCATCACCGCCGGCGAGGGCGGCGGTACGGGCACGGGCGCCGCGCCCGTGGTGGCGCGGATCGCCCGCGAGCTGGGCGCGCTGACCGTCGGCATCGTCACGAAGCCGTTCGGCTTCGAGGGCTCTCGCCGGCTGCAGGCCGCCGAGCGCGGCATCGAGGCGCTGGCGGAGGAGGTCGACACCCTCATCGTGGTGCCGAACAACCGCCTGCTGAGCGTGCTCGACAAGCAGACGTCGATGATGGAGGCCTTCACGGTCGCCGACGACGTGCTGCGTCAGGGCGTCCAGGGCATCTCCGACCTGATCACCCTGCCGGGCCTGATCAACCTCGACTTCGCCGACGTGCGGACGATCATGTCCGACGCGGGGAACGCGCTGCTCGGCATCGGGATGGGCACCGGCGACAAGCGCGCGGTGGAGGCGGCCGAGAAGGCCACCTCGTCGCCGCTGCTGGAGACCACGCTCGAGGGCGCGCAGGGGATCCTGCTGTCGATCACCGGCGGCCGGGACCTGTCGCTGTGGGAGGTCAACGAGGCGGCGCGTGCCGTCCAGGAGGCCGCCCACCCGGAGGCGAACATCATCTTCGGCGCGATGCTCGACGAGAACCTCGAGGACGAGGTCTGGATCACGGTGGTGGCCACGGGCTACGACCGCGGCAAGGCCCCGCGCCGGGCCGAGCGCGAGGACCCGTGGAGCGAGCCGGCCGGGGAGCCGCGCGTGTCGCGGAACTTCCAACCGCAGCGCGAGCGCCGCTCGAGCGTCGACGTCGAGGTGCCCGAGTTCATCCCGCGGTTCTAGCCGCGAATCGGTAGAACCCCCGCCGTGGACGGCGTCGTCGCGGCGGGGCATCCCCTCACGGCCCAGGCCGGCGCGGACGTGCTCCGCGCCGGTGGCAACGCCGTGGACGCGGCGCTGGCCGCGATGCTCACGTCGTTCGTCGCCGAGCCGCTGCTGACCGGTCTCGGCGCCGGCGGCTACATGCTCGTCGCCGCGCCCGGCGGAGCGGACGTGCTGCTCGACTTCTTCGTCGCCGCGCCCAGCGAAGGCGAGCGGGCGCCGCTGGTGCCGGTCGACGTCTCCTTCGGCGACGCCGTGCAGGTCTTCAACGTCGGCGCCGCCTCGTGCGGGGTGTACGGCAGCCCGGCGGGCGTGCACGCCGCCCACGCGCGCTACGGCACGTTCCCGCTCGCCGAGCTCGCCGCCCCGGCCGTCGCGCTGGCCCGCGCCGGCGTCGAGGTCAACGCCCAGCAGGGCTACCTGTTCGAGATCCTCTCGCCGATCACCGAGCACACCTCCGAGTCGCGCGCGCTGTTCATGCCCGACGGGCGCCCCCGCGCGATCGGGGAGGTCCACCGCGACCCGGTGCTCGCGGACGCGATCGAGCAGCTCGCCGCCGAGGGCCCGGCGCCGTTCTACGAGGGCGAGCACGCCGCCGCCGTCGTCGATTGGGTGGGTGCGCGCGGTGGCACGCTCACCCGCGCGGACCTCGCCGCCTACACGGCGATGCCGCGCGAGCCGGTGCGCGTCGCCTACCGCGGGCGCGAGGTCCTCACCAACCCGCCGCCGAGCGCCGGCGGCACGCTGCTGGCCTACGCGCTCGCCCTGCTCGAGCGCGAGCACGCCGCTCCGGACGCGGTCGCGCTCGCGCGCGTGATGGAGCTCGCGCAGTCCGAGCGCACCCCGGCGTTCCTGGAGGGTCTCGCGGAGCCCGGCTTCCTCGGCTCCTTCATGGCGAGCCGGCTCGGCTCGACGACGCACATCTCGGTGATGGACGAGGCCGGCTGGGCCTGCGCGGTGACGTGCACCAACGGCGAGGGCTCGGGGATCGTGGTGCCGGGCACCGGCATCCACGTCAACAACATGATGGGCGAGCAGGACCTCTCGCCGCTGGGCTACTTCACGCACCCGCCCGGGCGGCGGCTGCCGTCGATGATGGCCCCGACGATCGTGCTGGCGGGCGGGCGGCCGGAGCTCGTGCTCGGCTCGGCGGGCTCCAACCGCATCCGCTCGGCGCTGCTGCAGGTGATCGTCAACGTGATCGACCACGGCATGGACGCGCGCGCGGCGGTCGAGGCGCCGCGCCTGCACTGGGAGGACGGCAGCGTCTTCTGCGAGCCCGGGCTCGACGAGGCGGCGCTCGAGGCGGCCGGCTACACCCTCGCGCGCTTCCGCGAGCGCAACCTCTTCTTCGGCGGCTGCCAGGCCGCCGAGCGCGACGCCGCGGGAGCGCTCTCGGGCGGCGGGGACCCACGCCGTGGCGGTGCCGTGGTGGTCACACGACAGTAACCGGTAACAGTCACATCACCCGGTAACACCGGTTTCACCAGCGTACCTGTGAATCCGCTGCTTTCTTGAACAGTGACACCCAGGTGCCGACAATCGGGGCATGGGTGCAAGAAGCTCGGCCGCGCTGCTCGCAGCGCTGGCCGTCGTGGCCGTGGGCTGCGGCGGCTCGTCATCGGAAGGTGGGCCCGGGGAGGCCGGCAACAGCGGCGCTCCCGTCGAGGGCAAGAAGGGCGGCAAGGTCACGTTCCTGGCCGCGGCGGACGTCGACTACCTCGACCCCGGCCAGACCTATTACACGTTCGGCTACGCGGTCGCGTACGCGACGCAGCGCCCGCTCTACTCGTTCAAGCCCGACGACGCGGAGACGCCGGTGCCCGACCTCGCCGACGGCGAGCCGCAGATCTCGGACGACAACAAGACCATCACGGTGAAGCTGCGCACCGGCGTGAAGTTCTCGCCGCCCGTCGACCGCGAGGTCACCTCCAAGGACATCAAGTACGCGTTCGAGCGGGCGTTCACCCAGAACGTGCCGTCGGGCTACGCCACCTCCTACTTCGGCGACATCAAGGGCGCCCCGAAGGCGCCGGGCAAGTTCCAGGCCATCCCCGGCATCAAGACGCCGGACGACCAGACGCTCGTGATCGAGCTCACCAAGCCGACCGCCGTCACGGTCGCCGCGGCGCTGGTGATGCCGATCACGATCCCGGTCCCGCGCGAGTACGCCGAGAAGTACGACAAGAAGAACCCGTCGACGTATGACCAGTACACGGTGTTCACGGGCCCGTACATGGTCCGCAACGACGAGAGCGGCAAGGTCGTCGGGCGCGACCCGGGCAAGCTGGTCGAGCTCGTCCGCAACCCCAACTGGGACGCGAGCACCGACTACAAGCCCGCCTACCTCGACGAGATCCGGATCGAGGAGGGCAACGACGACCTGACGGTGGCCAGCCGCCGCACGCTGCAGGGCGACGGGCTGATGTGCTGCGACTCCGGCCAGCCGCCGATCGCGATCCTGCGCCAGGCGACGCTGCGCAACAAGGACCAGCTCGGGCGCGTCGGCAGCGGCGGCACGCGCTGGATCGCCCTGCGCACCGACCGCAAGCCGTTCGACAACCTCAACGTCCGCAAGGCGGTCGTGGCCGCGTTCAACCGCGAGGCGCTCCTGAAGACCCGCGGCGGCCGCGAGGTCGGCCCGATCGCGCAGGGCTACATCCCGCCGGGCGTGCCGGGCTTCGAGGAGTCCGGCGGTGAGCAGGGGTTCTCCGAGTACGACTTCATGCAGAACCCCAAGGGCGACCCGGAGCTGGCCAAGCAGTACATGCTCAAGGCCAAGGACGAGGGCGTCCCGGTCGACGACCAGGGCCGCTACACCGGCTCGTCGAAGCTGCTGATGATCGCCACCAACGCCGACCCGGGGCTGCAGACGGCCACGGTCGCGCAGGGGCAGCTGCAGCAGCTCGGCTTCCAGCTCACGTTCCGCAAGGTGCCGCAGGACACCCTCTACACGCGCTTCTGCAATGTGCCGTCGACGAACTGGGACGTCTGCCCCAACGTCGGCTGGTTCCGTGACTTCACGGACCCGCAGTCGCTGCTCGAGCCGACGTTCAAGGGCGCGGCGATCAAGCCGCAGGGCAACGTCAACTACTCGATGCTCGACGTCCCCGAGATCGACGACGCCATGACCGAGGCGGCGACGATCCCGGCGGGCGCGCAGCGCAACAAGGCCTGGGCCGAGATCAACCGCATGGTGGTCGGCCAGGTGCCCGGTATCCCGTACTCCTGGGACGACTCGTTCCAGCTGGCCTCCAAGGACATCCAGGGCGTGATGAACGGCTATACGACGGTCTGGGACTTCACGTACTCCTCCGTCAAGTAGCGCTCCCCCGTCAGGCCCCGCCGCGTGCGTGCGGCGGGGCCTGGCTGAGTACCAGGTGCCAGTGTTCGGCCTCGCGGCGTGTGGTGAGCCGCAGGCCGCGGTCGGCGGCCAGCGCCGCGAGGTCGATCGGCGCCTCCGGGTCCGTGGCGAGCACGACGAGCTCGTCCTCGGGCTCCAGGCCCGCGAGCGCCGCACGGGCCTTGATCAGCGGCAGCGGGCAGGAGAGGCCCCGGGCGTCGACGGTGTGCTCCATACAGTGAGGGAGCATGATCGCCGCCATCCTCGAGTCGGGCGAGCTCGAGCGCGTCAGCACCGGCTTGTCGCTGCTCGTGTCGGCGGCCGCGGACGGCCGGCGGGCGTTCGGCCTGGCCTCCTACGGCGCGCTCGAGCTGCTGCTCGACGACCAGCTCGAGGCGCGCGCGCTGGCGCCCGGCGCGGCGCCGCACGTCTCGCCTGACGGCCGCGCGGTCTTCGCGCGCACGCTGGCCGAGCTGCGCGACACGGCGCTGGCGATGGAGAACGTACGGATCTGGGCCTGCGCGGCGGCGGTCGAGACGACCGGCGCCGACCGGGCGGCGGTCGAGGCGCGCCTGGCCGGCGTGCTGTCGACGCCGCGCTTCCTGCGCGAGGTGGCGGGCGCGGAGCTCGTCGTCCTGTGAGGCGGCTCGTCGCCGTCGGGCTCGCGGTCGCGCTGGCGGCGGCCGGCTGCGGCACGCCGCCGCCGGACCTGTTCGAGGTCAAGCGCAGCGGCGAGGACCGCAACGCCAACGTCGACGTGGTCGTGAACGACGGCGGCAGCGTGAGCTGCAACGGCAAGGAGCACCCGCTCGACGCGGACCTGCTGCTGCGCGCCCGCCAGATCCTGCGCGACCTCCAGCCGCAGGCCGAGCTGCACCTCGAGCTGCCGCCGGGCCCGCGTTCGCAGCTGCGCTACAGCGCGCGGATGGAGGCCGGGACGGTCGCCTTCTCGGACACCTCGCGCGGCAACCCGAAGCCGTTCCTCGCGCTCGCCGCGTTCACCAAGGACGTCACCGAGGACGTCTGCGGGCTCGAGCGCTGAGCGGCGGTCGCGCGCGGCGATCCGCCTCGCCGCGCCGGGACCGCCCGGCGTGTGGCGCGCCGCTCCCCGGCGCGGTAGCGTCGCCACATGGAGGAGCTGTTCGTCGCGATCAAGGCGGGCGACGCGGAGCGGGTGCGGGCGCTCGTCGCCGGCGACCCGGCGCTCGCGGCGGCGCGCGACGAAGCCGGGCTCTCCGCGGTCCTGACCGCGCGCTACCACCGCCAGGACGAGGCGCTCGAGGTGCTGCTCGCCGCCGCGCCCGAGCTCGACGTGCTCGACGTCGCCGCGACCGGCCGGCTCGACGTCCTCCGCGCGCACGTGGAGTCCGGCCCAGACGCGCTCGCCGCGCGCACCCCTGAGGGCTTCACGCCGCTGCACCTGGCCGCGTTCTTCGGCGGCGGCGCGGGCGTGCGGCTGCTGCTCGCGGCCGGCATGGACGCCGACGGCGATCAGGACAACCCCGCGCGCGTGCGGCCGCTGCATTCCGCGGTCGCGGCGCGCGACCGCGACGCGGCGAAGGCCCTGCTGGAGGCCGGCGCCGACCCGAACTGCGTCCAGCAGGGCGGCTTCACGCCGCTGCTCGCCGCCGCGCACGCGGACGACGCCGAGATGGCGGCGCTGCTGCTGCGCCACGGCGCCGACCGCGGGCTGGCCGCTGACGACGGCCGCGACCCGGCCGCGATGGCCGGACCGCGGGTCTCGGCGCTGCTGCAGCGCTGACGAACGGCGGCTGGGTAGGGAGGCGAGGGAGCCACCCGCGGCGCCTACTCCGAACGCGATGCGGAGCGGGCGGCTCCCTCGCTCCCCTACCCAGCCGCAGTTTCGCGCTGCGGGGCGGCTCACCCGTCGAAGTGCACCTTGCCGTTCGACCGCGCCCGCGCCTGCGCGCGCTCGACGAAGTCCAGCCGCCGGAGGGCGGCGCGGAACAAGCGGGTGACGAGCTTCATCCGGGCGGTCTCGGAGCGCAGGTCCAGGAGGCCCTGCTTGGCGTCGAGGCCGAACTCGACGGTCGCGGCCATCTGGTAGGCGCTCATCGCCGCGAGCTCCGCGGCGTCCGGGGTGCGGTCGGTCGCCTGGTGCACCAGATCGGCGTAGGCCTCGCGGGCGGCGTCGGCGGCGGCCGGGTCGGGCTCCTCCTCGCGGTCGTCGAGGAACTCGACCGCGCCGGCCGGGTAGGGCAGCTCGTCCTGGCGCGCCTCGATCCGGAACGGGCGCGTGCCGCGCACGACGAGGTTGACGCGGCCGTCCTCGAGCTCCTCGAGCACCTCCGCGATCTCGCAGGCGCAGCCGATCGTGCGCAGGCCGTCGTCGGCCATCCAGACGATCCCGAACTCCGAGCTGTCGGCGCGGACGCGCCCGATCAGCGTCTTGTAGCGCTCCTCGAAGATGTGGAGCGGGATCAGCTCGCTCGGGAGCGCCACCAGGCCCAGTGGGAACAGCGGGAAATCCCGGACGATCGGCATTGCGCTGGATGGTACGCCGGGCCGGGGCGCCCGTATCACGGACGATGACCGACACCGCGATCGTCTGGTTCCGGCGCGACCTGCGCATCCACGACCATCCGTCCCTTACGGCGGCCGCGCGCAGCGCCGAGCGCGTCGTGCCCGTGTTCGTGCTCGACGAGGCGCTGCTGGGCGGACGCTTCGCCTCGGGCCCGCGGATCCGCTTCCTGCTCGGCTGCCTGCGCGAGCTGCGCGAGGCGCTGCGCGAGCGCGGCGCCGACCTCGTGGTGCGCTCCGGCGACCCCGTGCGCGAGCTCGTCGCGCTCGCGCGCGAGACGGGCGCCAAGGAGCTGCATTTCGCCTCCGACGTGTCCGGCTTCGCGATGACCCGCGACCGGCGCGCGTGCGCGGCGATGCAGGACGCGGGCGTCGCGGTCGTGCGCCATCCGGGGCTGTTCGTCGCCGACGTCGGCAAGCCGCGCACCAAGAGCGGCAAGCCGTACGCGGTGTTCAGCCCGTTCCGGCGTGCGTGGGCGCAGCTGGAACGGCGTGAGGTCCACGACGCCCCGCGCTCGCTCGCGCTGCCCTCGGGCGTGCGGGCAGGGAAGATCCCCTCGGCCGATGCGCTCGGGCTGCCCGGCGACGTCCCCGACCCGTTCCCGCCCGGCGAGCGCGCCGCACGCGAGCGCATGCACGCGTGGCTGCGCGACGGCATCCACGACTACGCGACGCTCCACGACCGCCTCGAAGGCGGCACCTCCGAGCTGTCGCCCTACCTGCACCTCGGCTGCCTCTCGCCGCGCGAGCTCGAGCAGCGGGCGGGCGAAGCCGGCTCCGGCCAGGGCCCTGAGGAGTTCGTGCGCCAGCTGTGCTGGCGCGACTTCTACGCGCACGTGCTGCTGACCAATCCGGGCAACGCGCACCACGCCTATCGCCGGCAGATGGACGAGCTCGACTGGGAGGACGACGACGTGGCGTTCGACGCCTGGCGCGCGGGGCGCACGGGCTTTCCCGTCGTCGATGCCGCGATGCGCCAGCTGCGCGAGCGCGGCTGGATGCACAACCGCGCGCGCCTGATCGCCGCCTCGTTCCTCACGAAGGACCTCCACATCGACTGGCGCCGTGGCGAGGCGCACTTCATGGCGCTGCTGGTTGACGGCGACGAGGCCTCCAACAACGGCAACTGGCAGTGGATCAGCTCCGTCGGGGTCGACCCGGCGCCGTACTACCGCCGCATGTACAACCCGGCCGCCCAGCAGGACCGCCACGACCCCGAGGGCGCATACGTGCGCCGCTGGGTGCCGGAGCTGAGCGACGTCCCGCTCGCCAAGCTCGCCGAGCCGTGGCGGATGACCGAGGAGGAGCAGGAGGCCGCCGGCTGCGTGATCGGCCGCGACTACCCGGAGCCGATCGTCGACCACAAGCGGGAGCGCGAGCGGGCGATGGCGCGCTACCGGGCGGTGCTCGCCGAACGCTGATCGTCCGCGCGCTGACGTGCGCGGACCGAACGCTGAAGACCTCGAAGCACTGCAGAATGCGGCTCCTCTCGCGCCGACGGACCGGAACGCCGATTCGCAGTGGCGCATCGCCCTCCTCTTCCCGGCGGCCGCCCAGGCCTGGTACGTCGACGTCTCGATCACGGGCGCCGGCCGTGTGTACGAGACGACGGACGCGAACGAGCTGGACGAGCACTGCCCCGATTCGATCGAGGGCTTCGCGTCGCCGGGCACCACGCCGACCGGCACGCTCGGCGCCAGCTGCCGCGCCGGTGACGCCACCGGCGACTACGGGTACGGGTGGGTCGTTCGGTACGTGGCGGAACCGGCCCCGGGCTACCGCTTCGCCGGCTGGCAGAGCGACGGCAGGACGAACCCCGGGCCGGTCCTCTGCGACGGCGCGGGCGGGTCCCCGAACTACGCCGGTGCCGCCTGTCAGTTCGCGACGTTCGCGAACCTCCAGACGCGCGCGCGCTTCGTCGACGACACGAACCCGACGATGAACGCCGTGACCGGCCCGAACGGCACCGTCAGCGGACCCGCGAGCTTCACCTTCTCCGCCGCGGCCGACCCGACGTTCCGGCTGTTCGAGTGCCGAGTGGGCGGCGCCCACGAGTGGCAGACGTGCTCCTCCGGGCGGCAGGAGGACCCGCCGTCCGGGACGTATACCTTCCAGGTCCGCGGCGTCGACTGGAGCGGGAACCGGTCCGGCGAGTCCACGTGGCAGTGGACGGTCGACAAGACCGCCCCGACCACGACGCTGGCGCCGACCGGCGCGAGCGGCACCTTCCCGAGCACCTCGGCGACGTTCAGCTTCTCGTCGAACGCGCACCTGGACCGTGGACACCGTCGCGGCTGAGACGGTCCTCGATCCGTCGGGCCCCTCCGGCAACACGATCGACACGACGGCCACCTTCGCCTTCTCGTCGGAGCCGGGGGCGGCCTTCAACTGCCGGCTCGACAACCAGGCGATCAACACGAACTGCACCTCCCCGGTCACCTACACGGGGCTCGCCGAGGGGCAGCACACGTTCCGCGTCTGGGCGCGCGACGCGGTCGGCAACACCGACGCCAGCCCCGAGCTGCGCCTGTGGACGGTGGTCGCCGCGCCGCCTCCGCCCGAGGCGGGTGTCGTCGCGTCGCCGGCGAGCCAGGACTTCGGCAGCCAGGCTGTCGCCACGATCGGCGCGTCGCGCACCGTCACGCTGACCAGCACCGGGGATGCGCCCTTGGCGATCGACCGGGTGCGGATCACAGGGAGCCATCCCGAGGACTTCCTGGCCGCCGCCGACGCCTGCACCGGCGAGACCGTCGCCCCCGACGCCACATGCACCGTCAAGCTGCGCTTCGCGCCGAGCGCCACCGGCGCGCGCAGCGCGGTCCTGCGTGTGAGGTCCGGAAGGACCTGAGGGCCCGGCGGGCCCCGGCGGTGCCGCCGGCGCCGCCGGTGAGAACGGCGCGACCGGGCCTGCGGGCGCAGCGGGCCCTGCCGGCGCGACCGGAGCCACGGGCGACGCGGGTCGCGCCGGCCTCGTGGGAGCGCAGGGTCCGGCCGGTCCGCAGGGCCAGGCAGGGCGCGACGCGGGCGTGACGTGCGTGGTCCCCAAGAAGAAGAAGGGCAAGGTCAAGGTCACCTGCAAGGTCGTCTACGTGATGGCGCGTTCGGCCCGCACGGTGCGTGCGCGGCTCACGCGCGCGGGCCGCACGTACGCGCGTCTGCCACGCCGCGCTGTGAGCAGCGGCCGGGTGCCGCTGCGGCTGTCCGTCACTCGCTCGCTGCGCGCGGGGCGCTACCGGCTCGTGGTCGTCACGGGCGACGGGCGCGGGCACCTCACGGTCGCCCGGCACCGCGTGCACGTCGGCTGACCCTCCGCGGCGGCGGGCTAAGCTCGCCGCCGCGTGACGAAGCTCTACCTCCAGGAGAACCAGCCCGCGGGCGTGCCGCCGCTGCAGCTCACGGGCGAGCGGACGCTGCCCGACGTCCCGGAGGAGAACTACTGGTTCCGGCGTCACCTCGTCGTCTACGAGTGGATCGCGGCGCGCGCGCACGGGCGGCGCGTGGTCGACCTCGCCTGTGGTGAGGGCTATGGCTCCGCGGTGCTCGGCCGAACGGCCGCCTCGGTCGTCGGCGTCGACGCCAACCCGGAGGCATTCGAGCACGCGCGGCTCAAGTACACGAGCGGGAACGTCGGCTTCGAGCGCACGATGATCGAGCTGTGGGACGGCGACGCCGACTGCGTGGTGTTCCTGCAGACGATCGAGCACGTCCAGGACGCCGGCGCCGTGCTCGATCGGATCCGCACGCTGATCGGCCCGGGCGGCGTCGCCTACGTGTCGACGCCGAACGTGCTCACGCTCGCCCCGAAGGGGGCCGAGCGCTCGGGCAACCCGTGGCACGTTCACGAGTACCGCGCCGAGGAGTTCCGGGCGCTGTGCGAGCGGCACTTCGGCCAGGTCGACATGCTCGGGCTCTTCCACGCGCGCAAGCTGCGCGCGCACCAGTGGGCGATCGAGCATGCGGGCTGGGACGCGATCCACGCGAGGCTCGGCTTCACCAAGCCGTTCTACGACCGCTTCACGTCCGCGATCTCGGCGCGCGACTTCCGCCTGGAGCGGCGGAATCTCGACCGGGCGCTGGACTTCCTCGCCGTCCTGCGGCCCTAGGAGCCGAGGTGACCGCCGGTCCGGTCGCTATGGTGCCGCGCTTCATAAGACCGACCTAGCCGAATCCCGTCCGGACGACCCGGCCGGGAGCGGGGGACCCATTCGGGGCCGTGTAAAGCGGCCCCACGGGGCGAATCGCCGCCGGTGTGCGGCGTAGCGCAGTTCCTAGCGCGAGCCCGACAGCTAACCCCGTAGGCCCCAGGAACCAGGGGGTAGCTCCGAAGTGCCCAACGAAGACCTCTCGAACCACGTCCCGTGGCTCGAATCCAAGCGCCGGTCGCGAGCGCGCCGCAAGGAGGCGCGCCAGGCCCGCAGCCGTGATCGCCGCCGCAAGACGGGCGTGATCGTCGCGGCCGCCACGCTGACCTTCGCCGCCGGCGGCGCGCTCGCCCAGGGCGGCGGCACCGGCAGCACGGCCGTCAGGAGCGCCGGCTCCACCGTCGCCGCGCTGCAGTCGGCGCTCGGCATCACCGCCGACGGCGTCTACGGCCCGAACACGCGCCGCGCCGTGCGCAACTACCAGCGCAACCAGGGCCTCGCCGTCGACGGCGTCGCCGGCCCGGTGACGCTCGCCCACCTCGGCCTCGCCGGGCAGGGCTCCGGCGCCGGGACGTCGTCGAGCCGGCCGGCGTCCAGCGGGGCGACGGCGTCGGCGCCGAACGCGACGCTCGCCAAGATCGCCGCCTGCGAGTCCTCCGGGAACCCGGCCGCCGTGTCCGCGAGCGGCCGGTACCGCGGGAAGTACCAGTTCTCGCGCGAGACCTGGAGGGAGTACGGCGGCACGGGCGATCCCGCCGCCGCTCCGGAGTCCGTCCAGGACAGCATCGCCGCGAAGCTGCTCGCCGCCCGCGGCACGCAGCCCTGGCCGGTCTGCGGCGGGTAGCCGTTCCGTCTCCGTTGGCCGGCTCGTCGTGCCGGCCAACGGCGGCTGGGTAGGGAGGGTTAGGGGTCGCTTTCGGAGCGCCCGGATCCATCGAGTGTGCAGTTACTCACGCATAGACCGAACAACTGCACGCTCGCGACGGAGCAGGCGCTGCGGGCGGCACCCTCGCTTCCTACCCGGCGCCGTTGACGTTCGTCGGCCGCCTACGCCCAGCGGAGCGTCTCGGGCTCGTCGCGCATGCGCAGCACGCGCGCGGGGACGCCGCCGACGACGGCGTTGGCCGGGACGTCCTTGGTGACCACGGTGCTGGTGCCGACGATCGCGTTGTCGCCGATCGTCGTGCCGCGCAGGATGCAGGCGCCGTAGCCGATCCAGCAGTTGTGGCCGACGTCGACGTCGCGCTTGTAGATGCCCTGCTGGCGGATCGGCCGCTCCTGCTCGACAACGCCGTGGTCGAAGTCGATCAGCATCACGCGGTCCGCGACGATGCACTCGCGGCCGATCGAGACGTGCTGGAAGGAGGAGATCGTGCACTCCTGGCCCATCACGGTCTTGGCCCCGATCGAGACCTCGCCCTCGTGCGCGCGGATCTTGCTGCCGTGGCCGATCCACGACCAGCGGCCGAGCCGGACGACCGCGTCGCGGCCGATCTCGAACGTCACGCCCGGGCCGACGAAGCACAGCCCGTCGGTCTGCAGCCGGCCACGCCAGCGCAGCTTCAGCCACGCCCAGCGGACGATCAGGCGGGCGTACTTGCGGTTGAGCATGCCGTGGCCGCGCATGAACCGCAGCAGCGCGAGCGGCCCGCCGTGGAGCGGGGCCGGAGCGCCACGCACCTGCAGCGGCCGCGACGTGGGCTTCGCCGGGGCCGACACCATGGCGAGGATATTGGCTTTGGCCTCCCAGGCGAGCGAGCTCCTTCGTCGCGGCACGCCTTCGGCGACGTTACCCTCTCGCGCTCCATGCCCGACAAGGAACGGAGTCTCGCCGAACGACTGCTCGCGGGCGACAAGCGCGCTCTGGCGCGTGGCATCTCGCTCGTAGAGGACGACGACCCGGAGGGCTGGGCGCTCGTGCGCGAGGTCTACCCGCACACCGGCAACGCGCAGGTGGTGGGGTTCACCGGTCCGCCCGGGGCAGGCAAGTCGACGCTGATCGGCGCGCTCGTCGCCCACCGCCGCAAGGCCGACCGCAAGGTCGCCGTGCTCTCGATCGACCCGAGCTCGCCCTTCCGCGGCGGCGCGCTGCTCGGCGACCGGATCCGGCTCACGGAGCACTTCCTTGACCCGGGCGTGTTCATCCGCTCGATGGCCACGCGCGGTGCGCTGGGCGGCCTCGCCGAGGCGGCGCTGCAGACGGCGCTGCTGATGGACGCCGC
>DATFQI010000367.1:0-2411 GCA_035264365.1 Solirubrobacteraceae bacterium | reverse complement strand
ACCGTCCGCGCGGACGAGCTCGAGGAGGTGCTCGACCGGCTCCTGCCGCTGCTGCCGCAGGGCGTGCACGAGACGCCGGCGCCCGGCGGCGCGGTCGCGCTGACGGCGTTCGGGCCGGGCCCGTCGCTGGCGGAGCTCGGGACGGCGGCCGGCGACGCGCTGGTCAGTGCCGGCGAGGCTGTGGCGCCCGACGACCCGGCCGAGCGCCGCCTGAAGCTGCTCGCCGCCCGGCCGGCGGTGGCGGGCGTCGCGGTGCGTCCCAGCGGCGCCGCGGCGCCGGAGGGGGACGTGCTCGACGTCGTCATCGACGCACCCGACGGCGCGTTTGGCGCCGGCACCCACCCGACCACGGCGATGTGCCTGGAGCTGCTGATGGGCCTCGAGCCGGGCGGGGCGTTCGCCGACCTCGGCTGCGGGACCGGCGTGCTCGCGATCACCGCAGCACTGCGCGGATGGGGGCCGGTGCTGGCCGTCGACCACGAGGCGCTGGGAGTCGAGGCGACGGAGGCCAACGCGCGTCGCAACGGGGTCGAGCTCGGGATCGTGCACGCCGACCTGCTCGAGCTCGAGCCGCCGCCGGCGCCGACGATCGCCGCCAACGTGCCGCCGGCCGTCCACGCGCACATCGCGGCGTCGCTGCCGGACGAGGTCCGGGTCGTGATCGTCTCCGGTGTCGCCGAGGAGGCGCTCGAGGAGGTCGTCGCCGCCTACGGCCGCCTGCGCCCCGTCGAGGCGCTCGCCGGACGCGGCTGGGGCGCCGCGCTGCTGGTGCGCGATGCTTGACCACGCCGCGGCGGTGGCGGCCGGGGCCGGGCACGGCCAGCTCGCGAGCGAGACCGCCGGGGGGATCGGGCTCACGGGCCAGAAGATCGTCGAGGAGGGCGCCCGGGCACTGCTGCTGGTCGTCCCCGGCATCCTGCGGATCGACGTCCGGCCGCTCGAGGACGGGCTCCAGGTGATCCCGCGCGTGCTCGGCGACATGCCGCTGGGCTGGGAGCTCGACACGTCGGCTATGACCGACTACGGGCGCACCGCCGAGGAGACGCGGCTGCCGGCGCTGGTCGCGTTCCGGCTGGCGATCTGGGACGAGCGGCAGCCGCTCGCCGGCCGCGTGGTCGTCTCGTACACGCGGGGGGCCGAGCACGGACCCACGCACTTCTCCGCGCACGCGATCATCCAGCAGATGAGCGCGGACCGGTGACGTATCCTGACCGCCGTGGAGCGTGAGGAGATCGAGCGGCAGGACTTCCCCGTCGGGCGCCGCGGATACGAGCAGGAGGCCGTCGACGCGCACCTGCGCGCGGTGGCGGATGAGATCGAGCAGCTGCGCAGCGGTGCGCAGGCGGCGCGCCGCCCGGCGGCGTCGCTCGCGGCAGGAGCCTCGGAGCAGGTCCGCATGATCCTCGAGGCCGCCGAGCAGGGCGCGGCGGAGCTGCGCGAGGACGCGGGCCGCCAGGCGACGGCGCACGTCGCCCGGGTCGAGGAGGCCGCGGAGGGCATGCTCGGAAAGCTCGAGGAGCTGCAGGCCGAGCTCTCGGCGCTGCTCGACGGCCTGCGCTCCGGGGGCGAGCGGCTCACCCAGGGCCTGGCCGCGCTGCAGGCGCAGGTCGGCGACGTGGACCCGATGCCGGCCGCCGAGCCGGCTCCCGAGCCCGAGGACTTCGCCGCCGCCGCTCCCGAGCCGGAGCCCGAGCCCGAGCTGGAGCCCGAGCCCGAGCCGGAACCCGAGCCCGCCCCGGCGAAGGCGCCCGCCGGCAACGGCGCCGACGAGGCCGGCGCCCGCATCATCGCGCTCAACATGGCGCTGGGCGGCTCCTCGCGAGAGGAGACCGCGGCCTACCTCGCCGAGAACTTCTCGCTCCCTGACCCCGCCGCGCTGCTCGACGACGTCTACGCGAAGGTCGGGCGATGACGCCGCCCGAGCTGGACCGCCTGCGCGAGCGCCTGGCGGAGATCACCGACCTGCAGGCGCTCGGCGCGCTGATGTTCTGGGACCAGAACACGATGATGCCGCCGGGCGGGGCCGGGGCGCGCGCCGACATGGCCGACACGCTGCAGCGCACGGTCCACGCGCGCGAGACCGACCCGGAGCTCGGCCGCCTGCTCGACGCGCTCGAGCCGTGGGCGGCGGGGGAGGACCCCGACTCCGACAATGCGCGGCTCGTGCACTGGGCGCGGCGCGACTTCGAGAAGTCCCTGCGCGTGCCCGCCGACCTCGCCGCCCAGCTCACCCGCGCCAAGGCCGAGGGCCTGCAGGCGTGGATGGAGGCGCTCGCCGCCTCGGACTTCCAGCGCATGCGCGGCGCGCTCGAGCGCCACGTCGAGCTGCGCCACGAATACGTGGACTGCTTCGAGGGCCACGCGCACCCCTACGACGTGCTGCTCGACGACTTCGAGCCGGGGCTCACGAC
>DATFQI010000366.1:0-2928 GCA_035264365.1 Solirubrobacteraceae bacterium | reverse complement strand
TTTCGCGCTGAGTGCGGCCGTTCGGGCCCGAATCCGCCGCGGGCGCCGCTAGCGTCGATGGCAGATGTCCGTCTACGCGATCGCGAATCAGAAGGGCGGGGTCGGCAAGACCACCACCGCCGTCAACGTCGCCGCCTGCATCGCTGCGGCCGGCTACGAGACCCTCGTGGTCGACGTCGACCCGCAGGGCAACGCCACCGTCGGCCTCGGGGTCGAGCGCGACGGCTCGACGGGTCTCTACGACGTCCTCGGCGGCGACGCCGAGGCCGCCGACGCGGTCCGGCCGACGCCGATCGAGCACCTCTCGATCCTCGCCTCGACGCCCGATCTCGCGGGCGCGAACATGGAGCTGCCACGGCTGCCCGGGTCCGAGAACCGCCTGCGCGAGGCGCTGGCGCCGATCCGCGACCGCTACGCCTTCGTCCTGCTCGACTGCCCGCCGTCGCTCGGCCCGCTCACGATCAACGCGCTGGTCGCCGCCGACCGCGTGATAGTGCCGGTGCAGACCGAGTACTTCGCGCTCGAGGGCCTTGCCGGTCTGCTGGACACGCTGTCGCTCGTGCAGCGAGAACTCAACCCCCGTCTGACCGTGGCGGGCATGCTGCTCACCATGCATGACGCGCGCACGAAGCTCGCCCAGGACGTCGAGCGCGAGGTGCGCGAGCACTTCCCGTCGCTCGTCTTCGACACGGTGATCCCCCGCAACGTCCGGCTCGGCGAAGCGCCGAGCTTCGGGCGGCCCGTCATCCATCACGATCCGCACTGCGCGGGCTCCGAGGCGTACTTCGAGCTCGCCAAGGAGGTGGCCTCCCGTGGCTGAGCGCACGCGCGGCATGGGCCGCGGCCTGTCCGCGATCCTGTCCTCGACCGTCCCGGCGGCCGAGGACGGCGACCCGCACTCCGAGCTGCGCGAGATCCCGCTCGAGCTGATCGCGCCCAACCCGCGCCAGCCGCGGCGCGAGTTCGACGAGCAGGCGCTGCTCGCGCTGGCCGACTCGCTGAAGGAGCGCGGCGTGCTGCAGCCGGTGCTGCTGCGCCCGGTCCACGGCGGGACCTACGAGCTGATCGCCGGCGAGCGCCGCTGGCGCGCGGCGGCGCTCGCCGGCTTCGACGCCGTGCCCGCGCTCGTGCGCCCGCACGACGACGCGGAGTCGCTCGAGCTGGCGCTGATCGAGAACATGGCCCGCGAGGACCTCAACCCGGTCGAGGAGGCGCGCGCCTGCTCGCTGCTGGTGGAGGAGCTCGGGCTGACCCGCGAGGACGTCGGCCGCCGCGTCGGCCGCTCGCGCGTCGCGGTCTCGAACCTGCTGCGGATCCTCGACCTGCCGGACGACGTGCTGGACATGCTCTCCGAGGGCACGCTCACGGAGGGCCACGGCCGGGCGCTGCTGATGGCCTCCGACCACGCCGACCGGCGCCGCCTCGCCCGCGCCGCGGCCGCCGAGGGCTGGACGGTCCGCCACACGGAGAACGAGGCCCGCGCCGCCGAGGGCCGCAGCGAGCCGGCGGTCCGCCGCCCACGGGGCGGCCCCGAGCTGCATCCCGACCAGGTCGAGGCCGCCGGCCGGCTCGGCGACGCGCTCAGCCGCGCGCTCGGAGCCGACGTCCGCGTCGCCCCGAAGGGCGACGGCTACAAGGTCACGCTGGCGTTCGAGTCACTCGACGAGGCGATGGCCCTGGCGGAGCGCCTGGGCGCCGTCGAGCGCGCCTGACGGCGGCCCTCGCGGGCGCTATCATCGCGCCGCAGGGGCGATTAGCTCAGTCGGTTAGAGCGCTTCTCTGATAAGGAAGAGGTCGGTGGTTCGAGTCCACCATCGCCCACTCGCAAGGCCCCGGAGACGGGGCCTTCGTCATGCTCGGGGACGATGAGCCCGCTGCGCCGGATCGCCGAGGACGAGCGCGACGAGGTGCTCGCGATCGTCAACGCCGCCGCCGAGGCCTACCGCGGCGTGATCCCGGAGGACCGCTGGCACGAGCCGTACATGTCCGCCGCCGAGCTCGACGGCGAGATCGCCTCCGGCGTCGAGTTCTGGGGCATCGAGGACGAGGCCGGCGCGCTCGCGGGCGTGATGGGGATCCAGGCGGTCCGGGACGTCGACCTGATCCGGCATGCCTACGTGCGACCGGGCCTGCAGGGCGGCGGGATCGGCCGCCGGCTGCTCGAGGACCTGGTCGCCAAGGCCGAGCGGCCGCTGCTGGTCGGGACGTGGGCGGCCGCCACCTGGGCGATCCGGTTCTACGAGCGCAACGGCTTCGAGTTGGTCGGGCGCGACGAGAAGAACGGGCTGCTGGCCGCCTACTGGTCGATCCCGGACCGCCAGGTCGAGACCTCGGTGGTGCTGGCGCACCGGCCGCCCGCACGTCCCGGACGCCACTAGCCCGGCGCCTATACTTGGCCGACCCGAAGGACCCACCGGACTAGGGAAAGGCGAGGCGTCCTCCGTGCAGGAGATGGTCATCTACGGCGTGAGCTTCGACATGGTCGGCAAGCAGCCCATCGTCCTGCTCAAGGCCGTCGACACGAACAAGTTCCTCCCGATCTGGATCGGCCATCCGGAGGCCGCCGCGATCCTCATGAAGCTCCAGGGCGCGTCCACGCCGCGACCGATGACGCACGACCTGCTGTTCGACATGCTCGGGGAGCTCGACGTCGCCTGCAGCCGCGTCTCGGTGACCGAGCTGCGCGAGAACACCTTCTACGCGTCGATCACGTTGACGGTCTCCGGCCGCGAGGTCGAGATCGACTCGCGCCCGAGCGACGCGCTCGCCCTGGCCGTGCGCTCCGGGGCCCCGATCTTCGCCGCCGAGGACGTGATCGCCGAGTCCGCGATCGAGTTCGAGCACGAGGTCGAGGACACCGAGGAGGTCGTGGACAAGTTCAAGGAGTTCCTCGACCAGGTCTCGCCGGAGGACTTCCGCGGCGGCGAG
>DATFQI010000365.1:0-11889 GCA_035264365.1 Solirubrobacteraceae bacterium | reverse complement strand
TCTCCTCGGCGTCCGATGCGGCCTGCGCCTTCGCGTCGGCGACCTGCAGCGAGGACGGCACGAGCGGCTCCACGGCGTCGATCAGCTGGGCGGGCGAGGTGCCCTCCTTCGCCTTGATCGAGATGCCGTCATAGGCGCCGTGCTTGTGCAACAGCGCCTGGGCCGTCGGCAGGTCGAAGATCGCCATCGTCGCGCCGCCGAGCGAGTCGACGTCGCCGAACGTGGCGATGCCGGTGATCTCGTACTCCTTGGCGACGCCGAGCGTGTCGACCTTGATGCTCTGGCCCACCGCGAGGTCGCCCTTCTCGGCCGTGCCGGCGTCGACGACCACCTGGCCGCCGCCCGTCGCCCAGTCGCCGCTCTCGAGCTCCAGCGGGCTGAACTGCGGGTTGGCCGCGTCGTAGCCGAGCCCGAACGTGGGCGCCCCGCCCGCGCCGCCGAGCACTTTGCCGTCATGGCCGATGATCTCGGACTTGTTGGCCTCGTCGGTGGCGATCGTGCCGCCGGCGGCCTCGACCTCGGGCAGGTCCTTCACCTTCGCCAGCAGCGACGCGGGGACGGTCGCGCTGCCGCTCGTGGAGCCCTTGACGAGCTCCTTGCCGGAGACCACCGCGTCGGTGTCGGAGTAGGAGGACTCGAAGATGCCGTCGAACGCCTTCTGCATCGTGTCGGTGAGGATGTAGGTGCCGCTGATCATCGACACGCCGATCACGACGGCGAGCGCGGTCAGCAGCGCGCGGAACTTGCGCGACGCGAGCCCCTTCAGCGCGACGCCGGTCATCCGCGCGCCACCTCCTCGAGCGTCTCGAGGATCTTGTGCGCGCTGCAGCGCGGCAGGTCGCGCACGATCTCCCCGTCGGCCAGGAACAGGACCCGGTCGGCGATCGCGGCCGCGTGCGCGTCATGGGTGACCATCACGGTCGTCTGGCCGAGCGAGTCGACGGAGTCGCGCAGGAGGGCGAGGATCTCGCCGCTGGTGGTGGAGTCGAGGTTGCCGGTCGGCTCGTCGGCGAACATCACGCTCGGGCGCGAGACCAGCGCGCGGGCGACGGCCACGCGCTGCTGCTGGCCGCCCGAGAGCTCCGACGGCCGGTGCGTGAGGCGGTCGCCGAGGCCGACCTTCGCGGTGAGCTCCTCGACCCAGGCCCGGTCGACCTTCTGCCCGGCGAGCTTCTGCGGCAGCACGATGTTCTCGGCCGCCGTCAGCATCGGCAGCAGGTTGAAGAACTGGAAGATGAACCCGATGTGGTCGCGGCGCAGCTTCGTGAGCGCGGTGTCCTCGAGGCCGGTGATGTCGGTGCCCTCGATGTGGACCTGGCCCTCGGTCGGGCGGTCGAGCCCCGCGAGGATGTGCATCAGGGTCGACTTGCCGGAGCCCGAGGGCCCCATCACGGCGGTGAGCTTGCCACGGGCGATGTCGAGCGAGACGCCGCGCAGGGCCTCGACGGCGGTGTCGCCCTCGCCGTAGCGGCGGACGACCTCGCGGGCGGTGATCACGGGCTGGAGCGAGGAGGGCTGCGGGCGCTCGTCACGGACGACGACGGTCTGCATGGGCGGCCTCACTTGGGTCGGTTGGCGCATCGCTGCCAGCCTCGCGACCCGCGACTTCCGGAGATATCGGGCCTGCCCGTGTCCAGGGGGGCGGTGCCCTGGGGGTCAGCCGCAGGGGATCTCCGCCCGCAGGTGGGTGCCGGCGCCGGCGCGGCTGGTCACCCGCAAGGAGCCGTCGAGCGCCTCCACGCGGTCGGCCAGGCCGCGCAGGCCCGATCCGCCGTCGGTGTCGGCGCCGCCTACGCCGTCGTCGTCGATCTCGACGACGACCCCGCCGGACACGCGGTGCACGGTCACGCTCGCCGAGGACGCGCGCGCGTGCTTGGCGGTGTTCGCCAGCGCTTCGCAGACGAGGAAGTACGCGGCCGCCTCGGCCGTCGGCGGCAGCCGCTCGGGGAGCTCGACCTCCAGGCCGACGGGCACGGGCGCCTTCGCGGCGAGCGACTCCAGCGCGACCCCGAGACCGTGCGAGGTCAGGGCCGCGGGGTGGATGCCCTGCGCGAGGTCGCGCAGCTCCTGCAGCGAGCCGGTCGCCTCGCGCTTGGCCTCGGCCACCAGCGCTCGCGTCTCGGGGTCGCCCGCCAGGCGGCTCTCGAGCCTCGCGAGCGAGATCGCCAGCGTGACGAGCCGCTGCTGCGCGCCGTCGTGGAGGTCGCGCTCGAGCCGGCGGCGCTCGCCCGCGGCTGCCTCGACCACGCGCGCCCGTGCGCCACGCAGCTCGTCGAGGTTCGCCCGCAGCACGGCCTGCAGGCGGGCGTTCTCCAGCGCCATCGCGCCGGCGGCGGCGACCTCGCTCAGCAGGTCGCCCTCCATGGCCAGCGAGGGGTCGTGCATCAGCGCCGCCACGCGCGAGCCGTCGGCGCGCTCGAGCACCGTGATCGCGACGTGCGCGTCCTCGGCGGGCAGCGCCAGCTCGTTGCCCGCCAGATCGGCGTAGTGGTCGTACTCGGGCAGCCAGTACGCGAGCTCCAGCGACGGGTCGCGGAGCGCGCGCCGGAGTGCGTCGCGCAGGTGCGCCGGGTCGTCGTCGCGCTGCAGGTCGACGACCAGCCCGCCGACTGCGGTGCGCGCGAGCCGCACCTGCAGCAGGTTGGCCAGCAGCGCGACCGGCAGCGCGAGGAAGGTGATCGCGGTGATCCACGCGATCAGCCCGGTCCGGTCCCCGGTGAGCTTGTCCCACAGCAGCGTGAAGATGCCGACGGTCAGCGCGAGCGCGCCCGCGAGCACCGGGGCCAGAGCGCGGCGCATCGGCGGGCTGGCGCGCACCCAGCGCCGCACGAGCACCGTGACGAGCGCGACGGCCACGCCCATGAGCACGACCCGCTGGACCCAGTCGATCGCGTCCGCGAGCTGCGCGTCGGGCCGGATCAGCAGCACGTTGCCCGGCATGTCGAGGAACGCGAGCCAGAGCAGCTCCAGCGGGCCGAACACCACGAGCACCGGCGCGAGGATCAGCCGATCCGCGCGCGAGTGCAGCCGCCCCGACGGGAAGGCCAGCAGCAGGTACATGAACACGAACGCGGTGCCGTCGGCGACCAGGATGCCGAGCGTGACCACCACCGGCAGATCGGCCCGCTGCAGCAGCCATCCCGCGATGACCAGCGAGCCGTAGAGGGCCATGATCGGCCCGGTGCGGTTACCGGGCCGCACGCGCCACGCTATGAGTCCGGCGAGGACGAAGGTCGTCCCCATCACCAGCTGCAGCGACTGCAGTGTGTCCATGGGCCGCTCCTGTCGACTCGGCCTTGAGCCGACCCTACAGAGGGCTCAGAGCCGAGTAAACGGCAGTCGGCGGCCACGCCGGAACTCGCGCCACTGCTCGGCGTTGATCGCCCACCGCTCGTGGTCGCGCCAGCGCCCGTTGAGCTTCAGGTAGCGCGGCGAGAAGCCCTCGCGCGTGAAGCCGTTGCGCCCCGCGAGCAGGAGCGAGGGCCGGTTCCCGGGCTGGATGTTCGCTTCGACGCGGTGCAGCTTCAGCGGCCCGAAGGCCTCGCGCAGCACCAGTTGCATGGCCTCGCTCATCAGCCCGCGGCCCTCGAACCCGGAGAACGCGGCATAGCCGAGGAAGGCCTGGTCGAGCGACCCGCGGATGATCTCCCCGAGGTTGAGGAAGCCGACGAGGTCGCCGCCGTCGCGCATCCGCGCGAAGAAGTAGCGCCGCCGCTCCTCGGCGGCCTTCGCGAGGTACGTCGCGTACTCCTCGGGCGTCTCCGGGCCGCGCGACCAGCGCCCGTGCAGCCTGCGGCTGCGGACGTTCGCGGCGATGAACGCTTCCTCGTCGGCCGGGGTCGGCGGGGAGATCAGCACGCGCACGGCGTGCGTCGCTAGCCGGCGGTGACCGAGGCGGCGGAGATCGCCGCGTCGCGGTCCTGGTAGACCGAGAAATGCTGCTTGAGGTTGGTCAGCTCGAGCAGCCGGGCGACCGGCCCCTCCGGGGCGACGATGAACAGCCGCTTGCCGGCGGTCGTGAGCTGATCGGCGGAGCGGATGACGACGCCGAGCGCCGTGGAGTCGATGAAGGTCGCGCCGCCCATGTCGAGCACGACCACGGGCTGCGAGCTCGCCGCGCCCATCGTGAGGATCGCGGAGAGCTGCGGCGCGGCGGCCACGTCGAGCTCCCCCGTCGCGGTCACGAGGTGGGCGTTGTCGAGCGGATCGTGCTCGATGAGGAAGTCCATGGCCGCATCCTACGGCAGCGTGGCGATGCTGAGCGCGACTCCGCCGACCGCGGCGAGCAGGATCGCGAGGTCGCGGCGGCCCTCCCACGCGAGCAGCACGAGCCCCGCGGCGTAGACCGCGAGCGAGACGATCACGAACAGCGCCGACACCGCGTGCAGCCTAGCTCCAGGCACCCCGGGGCGGGCGCCGCGTCAGCCCGCGCGGCGGCGGCGGTAGTACGTGCCGGCCTTCACGCGCCCGCCGCACACCGCCATCGAGCACCAGGTGGCGCTCGCGTTGCTCGAGCGGTCGTAGAAGGCCCACCCGCAGACCTCGCGCGGGCACGCCTTCATCCGGACCCAGCTGCCGTCGAGCATCGCCGCGAACGTCGCGGCGACGACGCGGCCGAGCGCGCCGTCGACGCCGCCACGGCCGGCGACGAGCTCCGGCGCCTCCACCGGGAACGTCGGGCGCAGCTCCGCCCGCGCGGCGGCCGCCTCGAGCACGGCGCGCGCGCCAGGCTCCTCCGGCGCGCCGTTGTTGGCGTGCATCAGCGAGCGCAACGCCTCGCGCAGGTCGCGAGCCGCATCCAGATCGGTGGCTCCCGGAGTCACCCCCGGCTCGAGCAGCCCGCGCGCGGCGAGCCAGTCGGTCAGCCCCGCGACATCGGCGAGCAGGTCCGGCCCGTGCTCCCGGTCAACGGTGTTGACGAGCGTCTGCACCAGCGCGAGCCGCCCCGGCGCGGGCGCACGGCCACCCGGATGGACCGTCCCGCTGAGCAGCGCGTCGCGTTCCATGACAGATGTCAGCGTAACGGCGGAATATCGGGCGCCGTCCGGCGTCTTAGTGTTCAGACCGGCCATGACGGAACACCCACCCCTGTCCGAGCCCGACGAGGCGGCCCTCGCCGCCTACGCCGACGGGCGCCTCGAGCCGGCCGAACGGGCGGACCTCGAGGCCCGGCTCGCGAGCGAGCCCGCGCTGGCGGCCGCGCTCGATCAGCAGCGGATGGGCCTCGCGGCGATCACCACCGCCGCCGGGACGGTCTCGGCGCCGCTCGCCCTGCGCACGCGCGTGGAGGCGATGGAGCGCGGCGAGGCCGCCGCCCCGCGCCGCCGTCGCGAGCGCCGGCGCGGCTGGGGCTGGCTGCCGAGCGCCGGGCTGGCGGCCGCCGCCCTCGCTGCCGTGGCGATCGTCGTCGCCTTCAGCGGCGGGCCGGCCACCGCCGAGGTGCTCGCCGCCGCCGTCCGCCCGCCTGTCGCCGCGGCGCAGCTCGACCCGGGCCAGCCGCGGCTGCTGAAGGATCAGGTCGACGACGTGCGCTTCCCCAACTACGAGGGCAAGTTCGGCTGGGAGGCCGAGGGCGTGCGCACCGACGAGATCGGCGGCCGCCAGACCAAGACCGTCTCCTACCGCCGCGAGGGCCGCCGGATCGCGTACACGATCGTCGAGGGCGAGAAGCTTGCCTGGCCGCCCGGCTCCGACCGTGCCGAGGCCGAGGGCACGCCGATGCGCGTCTTCGAGGGCGATGGCCGCACCGCGGTGACGTGGCGCCGCAACGGCCGCACATGCGTCCTCTCCGCGACCAACGTGCCCGCCGACCAGCTGCTCGAGCTGGCCGGCTGGAAGGGCCAGGGCGCCGTCGACTTCTAGGGGTCCTAGGCGACGGCGGCCGCGACGCGCGAGCGCCCGCGGTGCAGGCGGCTCATGACGGTCCCGGCCGGCACGCCGAGCGACTCAGCGGCCTCGGCGTAGGACAGCCCGGCGACGTCGACCGCCGCGATCACGTCGCGCTGGTCGTCGGGCAGGGCGGCGATCGCGGCGAACACCGCGCGCGCCTCGACGATCGCCTGCGGCCCGGTCGCGGCCGGAGCGGCCAGGCGCTCCTCCGCACCTTCCTCCATCACGGCGGTGCGCGGCCGGCGCGAGCGCGTCCGCAGCGACGAGCGGAACGTGTTGCGCAGCACGGTCAGCAGGTAGGGCAGCGCGTCCTCGTGGGAGGCGATGACGCGCTTCTTCGCGAGCACCTTGGCATAGGTCTCCTGCACGAGGTCCTCGGCGTCCTCACGGGAGCCGCACAGGGCCCACGCCGCCCGGTAGAGCCGGTCGAGGTGGTCCGCCAGCACCTCCGGGAGCAGTTCGGGTGTCACGACAAGATGCTCCCGGAAAACCCGGTCGGAATACATGCGGCTAACCGGCGTCTTGGGGAGGCATGACCCCCACCGCTCACCGCATCCGCACCGCCACCACGGTCGCCGCCCTGCTCGCGGCGGCCGCGCTCGCCGGGCCGCCGACTGTCAGCGCGGCGACCGTGCCGACGGTCACCGGCACCACGCTCACGCTCACCGGTGACGACGCGGCGGATCGCGTCGTGATCGGTGAGGACGCCGGCAACCTGACGATGACGGTCAACGGCGGCGCGCCGATCACCGACTTCGGCACCGGCACGCTGCCCGCGAACAACACGATCGACCTCGTCGCCAACGCCGGCGGCGGCGACGACGAGATCACGATCACCACGGCCAACCTGAGGTCCGTGACCGCCGACGGCGGCGCCGGCGACGACATCCTCACCGGCAACAACGACGCCGACACGCTCTCCGGCGGCGAGGGCGACGACCGCGTCATCGGCGCCCGCGGCGGCGACACGATGAGCGGCGGCAACGGCAACGACACGCTCGTCTGGAACAACGGCGACGGCTCCGACACGATGAACGGCGACGGCAACACGGACGAGATCGAGGTCAACGGCGCCGTCACCCAGGCCGACACCTTCACGGTCAAGCCGAACCCGGCCGACCTCACGCGCGTCCGCTTCGACCGCCTCAACCTGGTCGCGTTCAACCTCAACATCAGCGCCGAGCGCATCACCGTCAACGGCCTCGGCGGCGACGACTCGATCACCGGCGAGGCCGGCCTGGCCCCGCTGATCGCCATGACCGCCAACGGCGGCACCGGTGCCGACACGATCACGGGCGGCGACGGCGCCGACCTCATCACCGGCGGCGACGACGCCGACACGCTCTCGGGCGGCGGCGGCGACGACCGGATCGTGGGCGACCGCGGCGGTGACACCATGAGCGGCGGCGACGGGGACGACACCACCGTCTGGAACAACGGCGACGGCTCCGACACGATGAACGGCGAAGCGGGCCTCGACCGCGTCGAGGTCAACGGCGCCGGCGCGGGCGACGCGTTCACGATCGCCCCCAACGCCGGGCGGGCGAAGTTCGACCGCACCAACCTCGTGCCGTTCACGCTCGACGTCTCCGCCGAGGCGCTCGACCTGCGCGGCCTGGGCGGCGACGACACGTTCACCGCGGCCGCCGGCACCGGCGCGCTGCTGGCCGTGACCGCCGACGGCGGCTCGGGCAACGACACGCTGACCGGCGCCGACGAGGCGGACACGTTCGCGGGCGGCTCCGGCAACGACTCGCTGACCGGCGGCGCCGGGCCCGACTCGCTCGACGGCCAGGACGGCAACGACGCGCTGGCCGCCCGCGACGGCCAGGGCGACCTCGTCCGCGGCGGCGCCGGCACCGACTCGGCGCAGACCGACCAGACGACGGTCGACGTGGTCGACGCCGTCGAGACCCTCGACGCGCTGCCCGGCGCGGCGCCCGCCGACAACACGGCGACCGCCGCGTCCGTGCGCACCCGGCGCGCGAACATCGCGATCCGCCGCGGGCGCGCGAGCACGCGCCTGTCGATCGCCTGCCCGGCCGCCGAGGCCGGCGGCTGCGTCGGGACCGTCACGCTCGTCAGCGCGAAGCCGGTCCGGATCGGCTCCGCGCGCGTGATCGCCGTGCTCGGCAGCGCCCGCTACTCGCTGCGGGCCGGGCAGCGCAAGACCGTCAAGGTCGGGCTCGCGAAGGGCGTGCGCAAGCTCGCCGTCAAGAAGGCGATCTCCGCCAGGGCGCAGACCGTCACCCGCGACGCCGCCGGCAACGTCGCCGTCGGCTCCCGGGCCGTGAGCCTCAGGCTCCCCCGTTAGGCAGCAGCTAGGTCTGCTGCGCCTCAGCCGCGCGGGCCGCGTGACCGTCCATCAGCTCTCGCTGGGCGTTCCGCGGCTCGCGCGGGTCGGGGCTGCGCCGCTCCCAGGCGCCGTCCTCGCGCAGCTCCCAGGCGTTCGTGTCGTCGGCCATGCACCGGTCCAGCGTGTCGGTGAGGTCGGCCGACAGCGCCGGGTCGCGCACCGGCGCGACCAGCTCCACCCGCGTGTCGAGGTTGCGCGGCATCAGGTCGGCCGAGCCGATGTAGACCGTGCAGTCCCCGTCGCGCTCGAAGGCGTAGATGCGCGAGTGCTCCAGGAAGCGCCCGACGACCGAGGTCACGCGGATGTTCTCCGAGACGCCGGCCACACCGGGGCGCAGGCAGCAGATCCCGCGCACGTTGAGCTCGACCTCCACCCCGGCCTGCGAGGCGCGGTAGAGCGCCTGGATGCAGCGCCGGTCCACCAGCGCGTTCATCTTCATCCGGATCCGGCCGCGGCGGCCCTCCGCCTTGGCCGCGATCGTCGCCTCGATCTCGCCGAGGATCGCGTCGCGCAGGTGCGCCGGGGCGACCAGCACCTGGCGGTAGGCGCGCGGCCGCGCGAAGCCCGTCAGGAAGTTGAACATGTCCGCGACGTCGGCGCCGATCTCCTCGTCGCAGGTGAGCAGTCCGAAGTCCGTGTACAGGCGCGCGGTCTTGGGGTGGTAGTTGCCCGTCCCGACGTGCACGTAGTGGCGCACGCCGTCGCCCTCGCGGCGCACGATCAGCAGGCACTTCGCATGCGTCTTGAGCGCCGGCAGGCCGTGCACCACGTGCACGCCCGACTGCTCGAGCGCCCCCGCCCACGTGATGTTGGCGCGCTCGTCGAAGCGGGCCTTGACCTCCACCACGCAGACCGCCTGCTTGCCGCGCTCGACGGCCCGGATCAGCGCCGGGACGAGCGGCGAGTCGTCGCTCGTGCGGTAGACGGTCTGCTTGATCGCGAGCACGTCCGGGTCGGCGACGGCCTGCTCGACGAAGCGCTCGACGGACGTCGCGAACGAGTCGTAGGGGTGATGGAGCAGGATGTCGCCCTTGCGCATGGCGGCGAACACGTCCGGCGCCTCGTCCTCGTCGGGCTGCAGCCGCGGCTGCGTGACCGGCGTCCACGGCTTGTCGCGCAGGTCCGCGTGGCCGGGCACGCGCACGAGGTCCCACAGGTCCTCGAGGTCGAGCAGCCCCGGCACCTCGAAGATGTCCTCCTCCTCGGCGTCCAGCGAGGACACGATCTGCTCGCGCATCGGGGCGCTCATCGAGGCGGACACCTCCACGCGCACGACCTCGCCGAAGCGGCGCCGGCGCAGCTCGTCCTCGACCGCCCGCACGAGGTCGTCCGCCTCGTCGGAGACCGTGAAGTCGGCGTCGCGCGTGACCCGGAAGACCGCGTGGTCGACGATCTCCATGCCGGGGAACAGCGCGTCGAGGTTCTTGGCGATCAGGTCCTCGAGCGGGACGAACGTCTTGCCGTCGCCGACCGGGACGAAGCGCGGCAGCATCTCCTTCGGCACCTTCACGCGCGCGAACGCCTCCAGTCCGCCGACCGGGTCGCGCACGACGACGCCGAGCGAGAGCGAGAGGTTGGAGATGTAGGGGAACGGCCGCCCGAGCCCGACCGCCAGCGGCGTCAGGACCGGGAAGATCTGGCGGCGGAAGCGCTCGTCGAGCGCCTCGCGCTCCTCCGCCGAGACGTCGCCGACGCCGACGATCCGGATCCCGTGCTCGGTCAGCGCGGGCCGCAGCTCGCGGTCGAGCACCGCGCCCTGGCGGGAGATGTGCTCGCGTACGGTCGCGCGGATCGCGTCGATCGTCTGGCTCGGCGTGCGCCCGTCCTGCAGGGGCGTCTCGATCCCGGCGTCGATCTGGTCGTGCAGGCCCGCGACGCGGACCATGAAGAACTCGTCGAGGTTCGACGAGACGATGGCGCAGAACTTCAGCCGCTCGAGCAGCGGCGTGCGCGGATCCTCGGCCAGCTCGAGCACGCGCGCGTTGAACTGCAGCCACGACAGCTCGCGGTTGAAGTACAGACCATTGTCTTCGAGGTCGCGCCCGGCTTCTTCCGGCGCCGTCTTCAGGTCGCTCATGGGGCACCCCCGATCATGCCACCGGCGAGCTCGAGGAGCACGCCCTCGCGCAGGCCGCCGCGCCCGATCGTCAGCGGGCAGCCGAGCGTCTCCGTGGCCGCCGCGAGGATCAGCATCCCCGCGGGCATCAGGCGCACGCGCTCCGGGTCGAGCGAATACCGGTCGGCGACGTGGTCCGCCGGAGCGTCTCCGAGGACCTGCAAGGCGCGTTGCAGCGCGCCCGGCTCGAGCACGGGGCCGACCATCCGGCGCAGCGAGGCGGCGCTGCCGCCGACCGCGACCGCGGCGTCGGGCCGGGGCACCTCGAGCTCGCCGAAGACGCCGGCCGCATGGCGGGCCATCGCCCGCAGGTCCGCGGCGGTCGGGGGGTCCGAGCGCAGGTACTCGTCGGCGAGGTGGCCCGAGCCGAGCCGGAACGAGGTCCACCACGAGACGCCGCCCGCGACCGTGCCGATCGCGATCTCCGTCGAGCCGCCGCCGACGTCGACCACGCCGATGACGCCGTCGAGGGCGCGCCCGAGCGTGCGCGTGGCGCCGACGAAGGCCAGCCGCGCCTCCTCCTCGCTCTCCAGGATCGTGACCTCGACGCCGCCGCGCTCGCCGACGACCTGCACGAACTCGTCGCGGTTGGACGCGCAGCGGATCGCGGCCGTCGCGACCGTGCGCACGGGATGCGCCCCGGCCGCCTCGGCCAGCTCGCGGTGGGAGGCCACGACCGCGGCAACCTCCTCGATCTTGGCGCGCGGGATCTCGGCTCCGTGCTGCAGGCCCTTGCCGATCCGCGTGAAGGCCCGCCGCTGGAGGACCTCCCGCAGCCGGCCGTCGCTCGCGTCGGCCACGAGCACCCGTGTCGTGTTCGAGCCGATGTCGATGCAGCCACAAAGCACACGAGGATGTTGCCAGCGCCTTCATCCGGCCGGCGCCCTGACCCAGATGGCCGCCTTCCGGGCGGCCTAGTGGATGCCATGATCTAAGCGTGACGGCCAACGCCGCGATCGTTGTGAACGACTTGTCAAAGGCCTACGGCGCCCATGAGGCTGTTCGCGGGCTGACGTTCTCGGTCCGCCGCGGCGAGGTCTACGGCCTGCTCGGCCCCAACGGGGCGGGCAAGACGACGACCGTCGAGATCCTCGAGGGCCACCGGCGGCGCGACGACGGCGAGGTGTCCGTGCTCGGCCACGACCCGGCGGAGCGCGCGGGGGATCTCCGCAGCCGCGTGGGGATCGTCCTGCAGAGCTGCGGCACCTACCCCCACCTGACCGTGCGCGAGACGCTCGAGCACTTCGCACGCCTGTACCCCGCGCCGCGCGGGGTCGAGGAGACGATCGCGCTGACCGGGCTCGAGGCGGCGGGGGACCGCCGCGCGCGCACGCTCTCGGGCGGCCAGCGGCGCCGGCTGGACCTCGCGCTCGCGCTCGTCGGCGATCCCGAGCTGATCTTCCTCGACGAGCCCACCACCGGCTTCGACCCCGCGGCCCGCCGCGCCGCCTGGGAGGTCGTGCGCGCGCTGCGCGACCTCGGCAAGACCGTCCTGCTGACCACGCACTACCTCGACGAGGCGCAGGCG
>DATFQI010000364.1:0-14863 GCA_035264365.1 Solirubrobacteraceae bacterium | reverse complement strand
TCGTCGACGACGGCGTTGACCAGCTCCAGGTGGTGGCGGCTGGCGATCTCGGGCACCACGCCGCCGTAGCGGTCGTGCACGCCCTGGGAGGAGACGACGTTCGAGCGGATCTCCCCGTCGCGCGTGATGACCGCGGCGCAGGTGTCGTCGCAGGAGGTCTCGAGCGCGAGGATCACAGCGGCTGCGCGTTGGGCACGTCGGCGAGCGAGCCGCGGCGCGTCGCCGGGGTGCGCCACATCACCACCGCGTCCTCGCCGTTGTCGGCGTAGTAGCGGCGCCGGATGCCCGCGCCCTTGAAGCCGAGGCCCTCGTAGAGCTGGTAGGCGCCGGTGTTGGAGCGCCGCACTTCGAGCGTGAACTGAGCCTCGGGATCGTTCACCCGCTCGAACAGCGCGTGCAGCATCGCCGTGGCGATCCCGCGGCGGCGCCGGTCGGGGTCCACGGACACGTTCATGATGTGCCAGACGAGGTCGTAGCGCGAGCACACGAGGTAGCCGGCCAGCTCCCCCTCGACGTCGGCGGCGAGGCAGACGCCGCTCGGCTTGGACAGCTCGAGCACGAACATCGCCAGCGACCACGGCGTCGTGAAGGCGCGGCGCTCGATCGCGACGACCTGCGGGAGGTCGGCGTAGGTGAGGCGGCGGAGCTCGATGGCGGCGGTGGGCGGGGCGGTCACTGGGGGCGGGGCTTGGCGTCGGGCTCGCGGCGGTAGTCCGGAACGAGCCGGTCCCGGTCCGTCACGTCCCCCGCCGCACCGAGCCGGCAGATCTCGATCGCGCTGACGCGGTGTGCGGGGGAGCGGTCGTCCGGAACGGCGGCCCCGGCCCGCTCGAGCTGCTCCCTGAAGCGTACCGCCCCGTCCCCGGCGGCCAGGGGGGCTGCAAGCCGCCCTGCGCCGAGCCTCGCGGCAAGTTCGGCCGGGTCGATCGCGACGGGCTCGAGCAGCCGCTCGCCGCCGTGCCAGGCGGCGGCGAAGACCTCGCCGCGGCGGGCGTCGATCACGGCGAGCACGGCACGGTCGCCGCCGGCCTCGCGCGCGGCGCCGCGGGCGAGCGCCTCCAGGCTCGAGACGCCGGCCAGCGGCAGCGCGCGCCCCTGGGCGAGCGCGCGGGCGGTCGCGATCCCGTGCCGCAGGCCGGTGAAGCCGCCGGGGCCGACGCCGACCGCGATCCGCTCGATCTCGCCCCAGCTCGCGCCGGCACCGCTCAGCGCCTCCTCGACGAGGGCGAGCAGCCGCGAGGCGTGCTGCGGGCGCTCACCGGAGGCGGGATCGTCGCGGCGCTCGCACCCGCGCCCGTCCGGCGCCCAGACCGCGGCGACGGTCGAGGTCGTGGCGGTGTCGATGCCGAGGATCACGCGATCTCCCGCTCGTCGCCGCCGGCGTGCTCGAGGTGCACGTGGTGCGCGACGCGCTCCTCCGGCCAGGCCCCCGGCGCGCACTCCGGCCACTCCACGAAGGCGATCGCGTCGGGCGCGAAGAACGGGTCCAGCAGGCCGGGGTCCTCGCCGCCCATGCCGCCGAGCCGGTACAGGTCGAGGTGCGCGAGCGGGCCGTCCGTGCCCTCGTAGGCGACGCCGACGACGAACGTGGGGCTCGTCACCGGCCCCGTGGCGCCGAGCGCGCGCAGCGCGCCGCGCACGAACGTGGTCTTGCCGGCCCCGAGCTCGCCGGAGACCAGCACGACGTCGCCGGGCTTCAGGCCGGCCGCGAGCTCGGCGCCCGCGCGCTCGGTCGCGTCAGCGCTGGAGGTCCGCACGGCGCAGGGCAAGGCCCGCCGCGAGGAGGACGGCGCCGGCGAGCGCGACCCAGCCGGCGCCGAGGCCGGTGCGCGGGAGCTCCTCCGAGGGCGCCGACTGGGTGGGCGCCTGCGCGCTGCTCGGGGCCGCCGCCGGGGCGGGCGCGGGCGCGGGCGCGCTGGGCGCTCTCTGGACCGGAGCGGGGGTCGCCGTCGGCTCGGGCGTCGGGTCCGCCTGCTGGGACTGCTCGTCGCCGAACGGGTCCTCGTACTGCTCGTCCCCGGCACCCTGCGCGAGGGCCGCCGAGGGCGCCGCGAGGGCGCACAGCAGCGCCGCGATGCAGAGCATGGAGCGGGTCATCGAGCGCGCCAGTGTATCCCCCGCTACCGTGGCCGCCGGAATGGCGGAGGGTCTGCACATCCTCGTCCTGACGGACCGCGACTGGACGCACCCGCAGGGCGGCGGCACCGGCACCAACCTGTACGGGCAGGTCGCCCGCTGGGTGGCCTGGGGCCATCGCGTGACCGTGATCGCCGGCGATTACCCGGGCGCCGTCGCGCGCGAGGAGCTGGCCCCGAACCTGACCGTGCACCGCATGGGCTCGCGCCTGACCGTCTTCCCGCGAGCGGCGCTCGCGTGCCTGCGGCGCGGGCTCGCGCGCGACGCCGACGTCGTGCTCGAGGTCGTCAACGGGATCACCTTCCTCACCCCGCTGTGGCTGCGGCGCCCGCGCGTGGCGCTCGTGCACCACGTCCACCGCGACCACTACGTCGCGGAGCTCGGCCGGCCGGGCGCTCTGGCCGCGCTGTTCGCCGAGACGCTGCCGCTGAAGCTGCTCTACCGCGACACGACCTTCCTGACGATCTCCGAGGCCGGCCGCCACGACCTCGTCGAGCTCGGCCTCCCCGAGGACCGCATCCATGTCGCCTACCTCGGCGTCGAGCCGCCGCTGTTCGAGGGGAGCCCGCGCGCGCAGACGCCCCGGCTGCTCTACCTCGGCCGCCTCAAGCAGTACAAGCGGGTCGAGCTGCTGCTCGACGTGCTCGAGGCGATCCCCGACGCCGTGCTCGACGTCGCAGGCGACGGCGACCACCGGGAGGCGCTGGGGGCCGACATCGCCGCGCGCGGGCTCACCGACCGCGTCGTGCTGCACGGGCACGTGACCGAGGAGTTCAAGGCCGAGCTGCTGTCGCGCTCGTGGGTGAATCTGACGGCCTCCTCGGCCGAGGGCTGGTGCCTGACCGTGATGGAGGCGGCGATGTACCGCACGCCGAGCGCTGCGCTCGCCGTCGGCGGGCTGCCGGAGTCGATCGAGGACGGCCGCACGGGCCTGCTCGCCGACGACGGGCCGGAGCTGACGGGCCACGTCAAGCGGCTGGTCGAGGACCACGAGCTGCGCGAGCGCTTCGGTGACACCGCCTATGACCGCGCGACCGGCTTCACCTGGGAGCGCACGGCGCGCGAGAACCTCGCGGTGCTCGAGCACGAGGCGGTCTCCGAGCGGGCCGGGCTGCGCGCGACGCTGGGCGGCTCGGAGACGCTGAAGGCGGCCGGGCTCGCGGCCGCGACGCTGGCCTCGAACGCGATCGCGCTGCTGTTCACCGTCCTGTTCGCGCGGATCCTCGGCGCCGGTGGCTACGGCTCGCTCGCCGCGCTGATCTCGACCTTCCTGATCCTGGCGGTGCCGGGCTCCGCCCTGCAGGTCGTCGTGGCGCGGGAGGTCGCCACCGGCACGCTCGGCTCGGGCGACCGGCTGGCCTCCACGATCGCCGCCTGGCGGCGGGCGATGCTGGTCGGGCTGGTCGTCGTGAGCGCCTGTTCGGTGCTGCTGCGCGACGAGATCGCGAGCGTGCTCGCCGTCGACCAGGAGTGGGCGGCCGCCGCGACGCTCGCGACGGGCTGCCTGTGGCTGCTGCTCTCGATCGAGCGCGGCGCGCTGCAGGGCGTGCACGCCTATCGCGAGGTCGGCTGGTCGATCGTGCTCGAGGCGGGCGGGAGACTCGTGTCCGGCCTGCTGCTGGTCGCGCTCGGGCTCGGCGTGACCGGCGCCTACCTCGGCACCCCGGTCTCGATGATCGTGACCGCTGTGGTGCTGGTGGCCATCGGGCGGCGGCGGATCGGCGTGGCCTCGGCCGCGCACGCCGCGGAGCGGCTGCGCGACCTCGTCTCCGGCGCGTGGCCCGCCGTGATCGGCCTGTTCCTGGTCGCCGTGCTGCAGAACGTCGACGTGATCCTGGTCAAGCGCACGATCGGCGGCGACGCCGCCGGCGCCTACGCCGCCGCCGCGGTGGCGGCCAAGGCGGTCGTCTGGGTGGCTATCGGCGTCGGCCTCTACCTGCTGCCCGAGGCGACCCGCAAGGCCGGCGCCGGCGAGGACCCGCGGCCGGTGCTGCTGCGCGCGCTCGGCGTGGTCGCGGCGGTCGCCGTGCCGATGCTCGTCGTCTACGCGATCGCGCCGCGGCTCGTGCTGCGGCTCGCGTTCGGGGAGGAGACCGTCCCGGCCGCCGGCGCGCTGCTCGTGCTCGGCGTCGCGATGACGCTGTTGGCCGCGGGCTACCTGTGCGTGCAGTACATGCTCGCGCTGCGCGAGATGCGCTTCCTGGTCGCGCTCGGGATCGCCGCGGTGGCGGAGATCGGCGTCCTGTCGGGCGCGGGGCTCTCGAGCCTCGTCGGGTTCGCCACGGTCGTGCTCGCCTTGCAAGCACTCGCCGCCCTCGCCGTGCTCGCGCTCGGGCTCGCCCGCCGACCCGCCGCCCGCGCGGCCGCCACAGCGTGAGCGACGCCCCTGGCGTGTCGGCCACGGTCGAGCTGCCTGCCGGCGCCGCTCCCGAGGGCTGGCTCACCGACGCGCAGGCCGCGCGGCTGCGGGAGCGCGCCGCCGGCGCCGGCCCGGGCACGATCGTCGAGATCGGCTCGTTCCGCGGGCGCTCCACCGTCGTGCTCGCGCGCGCCGCCGCGCTAGGCGCCTCGGTCGTGGCGATCGACCCGCACGCGGGCTCGGACCGCGGCCCGCAGGAGATCGGCGCCGACTCTGCGCGCGGCGACGCCGACCACGATGCCTTCACCGCCAACCTCGCGGCGGCGGGCGTCTCCGACCGGGTGCGCCACGTGCGCAAGATGAGCGCCGAGGCACTCGGTGACGTCGAGGGCCCGCTGGCGATGCTCTACGTCGACGGCGCCCACCGCTTCACGCCCGCCCGCGACGACATCGCGCGCTGGGGCGCCCGGGTCGCCCCCGGCGGCGTGATGCTCGTGCACGACTCGTTCTCCTCGATCGGCGTCACCGGCGCGCTGCTGGCGGAGTGCGTGGTCGGCGGAGGCTGGCGCTACGCCGGCCGCGTCGGCTCGCTGGCCGAGTACGAGCGGCTCGCCGCGCCGCTGACGGGCGCGGCGCGAGCGCGCGACGCGGCGCGCCAGCTCGCCCAGCTCCCCTGGTTCGCCCGCAACGTGCTCTTCAAGGTGCTCGTGCTCGGCGGCTTGCGCCCGATCGCGCACCGCCTCGGCCTCCCGGCCGGGATGCGCTGGCCGTACTGATGGACCCCGAGCGGCTCGTCAAGGTCTCCAAGTACCTGTCGCGCCACCTCCGCCACCAGCCCGAGCGACTCGGCCTCTCGCTGCAGGCGGGCGGCTGGGTCGAGGTCGACGAGCTGCTCGCCGCCTGCGCGGCCCACTCGTTCGCGGTCAGCCGCGAGGAGCTGCAGGAGGTCGTGGAGCGCAACGACAAGCGGCGCTTCTCGTTCGACGCCACCGGCACCCGGATCCGCGCCAACCAGGGCCACTCCGTCGAGATCGACCTCGGCCTGGAGCCGGCCGCGCCGCCCGCCGTCCTCTTCCACGGCACCCCGGAGGCACGGCTCGACGCGATCCTCGCCGAGGGCCTGCGCAAGATGGACCGCCACCACGTCCACCTCTCCCCCGACGCCAAGACCGCGACCCGCGTCGGGGCCCGCCACGGCAAGCCGGTCGTGCTCGAGGTCGCCGCCGCCCGCATGGCCGCCGCCGGCCACGACTTCTTCGTCACCGCCAACGGCGTCTGGCTCACCGACGCCGTCCCGCCGGAGTTCCTCACGCCCCTCTGAAAACTCGCCCCACCCGGGGCACCCTCCGGTGCGTTCCTTCATCCCACCCCCAAAAGGGGTCAGACCCCTAGGCGCAACTAAATGAAGTATGCGGCGCGCCTCGATACTTCATTTAGTTGCGCCGCGGGGTCTGACCCCCGGGGTTAGCGCGTGAGGTAGCGGGCGAGGCCGTGGCTCGAGGAGATCGAGCCGGCGATGGTGGCGTGGCCGGGCGTGAGGGCGATCGCCTCGGCCGTGTCATCGCCGGTGCCGGTGCGCACGCGGCGTTCGAGGCGGCCGCGGCGGCCGAGGCGCGCGATCGCGAACTGCGGCTGGCGACCCTCCACCACGGCACCTCCCACGGCCACGATCCGCCCGCCCGGCGCGGCGGTGAGCGCGTAGGCGGTCGCCAGGCGGCGGGCGCCGAAGGACACCAAGCGGTGCCCGCGGCGCCCGAACGAGCGGTCGAGCCGGCCGTCGCCGCGCAGCCGTGCGAGGCCGAAGCGGCTGCCATCGGCCTCGCGGCCGTCGCCGGCGACGATCACCTTGCCGCCGCGCAGGACGACCGCCTCGGCGCTGTCGTTGCCGTAGCCGTGGTCGACGAGCGCGACGCCGTCGCGCGAGAATCCCGGGTCCGGGCGCCCGTCCGGGAGCAGCCGGATCACGCACACCGTCGCGCTGTCCTGGGCGTCGCCGCCGCGCAGGCGCACCCCGCCAGCACGATCCGGCCGTGGCCGTCGATCGCCACGTCGTTCGCCCACCGGCGGAGGTAGAACGGCACGGTCACCACGCCGCCGCTCCCGAACGTCCCGTCCCGACTGCCGTCGGGGTTCAGCCGCATGGCCGCGAAGCAGCGCGCCGTCTCGGAGTCGGTCTCCCCCGCGACGACGATCTTGCCGTCGCGCTGGAGCGCGACCGCGCGCGCGTCCTCGAAGGCCCCGAGGTCGACCGCCACGAGCCCGCCCGCACCGAACGACTCGTCGAGCGACCCGTCCGGTAGGTAGCGCAGCGCGCCAAAGTAGCGATTCGAGCCGCCGTCGATCACCTTGCCGGTGACGACGATCTTCCCGTCGGGCTGGACCACGACGTCCTCCGCGGCGCGCGGCAGGAAGTTGTTCGTGGCGTCGCGGATCTCGAGCGTTCGCACCCACCCCGCCCCGCCGCCGAACGAGGGATCGAGGTCGCCGGGCGCCCCGCTCGCCGGGGCCGCCGCCGCTGCCAGCACCGTCACGATCGCCGCGACCACCCGCATCCCGACCGGGCACCTACCCGCGCCGCGCCGCGCACACGCAGCGCGTGCGTGGCGGCGCGCGCGGCGGCTAGGCCGCCGCGCGGTGCTCGCGAGGGCTCACGCCGCGCACGCGCTTGAAGGCGGTCGAGAGCGCGTAGGGGCTGCCGTAGCCGACCCGGTCGGCGACCGAGCCGATCGTCGTGCCCGGCTCGAGCAGCATGTCGGCGGCGAGCGCGATCCGCCAGCCCGCCAGGTAGGCCATCGGCGGCTCTCCCACGAGCTCGTTGAAGCGGCGGGCGAGGGCGGCCCGCGAGACGCCGGCCTCGCGCGCCAGCTCCGCCACCGTCCACGGGTGCGCCGGGTCGTCGTGGATCAGCCGCAGGGCGTGCCCGACGACAGGGTCGGCGTGCGCGCGGTACCAGCCGGGCGCCTCGGCCTCGTCGCGCGCGAGCCAGGCGCGCAGCGCCGCGATCAGCAGCAGGTCGAGCAGGCGGTCGAGCACCGCCTCCTGGCCGGGCGCGTCGCGCACGATCTCCTCGGAGAGCAGCGCGATCAGCGGGCTCTCGAGCGCGTCCGCGCGCACCGCGGCGAGCGGCGGCAGCGCCCGCAGCAGCCGCCCGCCGACCTCGCCGTCGAGGACGTAGGTGCCGGTCAGCAGCTCGGTCTCGCCGCCGTCCGCCGCGTTCCCCCACGTGCGCACGCCGTGCCGGCGCATCACGACCTCGCGGCCTTCGGGGGTGACGCAGCGCTGCCCCGGCAGGACGAGCACCTGCGGCGCGGTCGCCGCGTCGTCGGCGACCGTGTAGGCGTCCGGGCCGCGCAGCAGGCACGCGTCGCCACGCGAGAGCAGCACCGGCTCGCCGCCGTCGGGCACCACCACCGCGGCGCCGCGCACGACCGCCAGGAACGTCAGCGGCGCCTCGTCGGCGATCCGCATCGACCACGGAGCCGAGAGCGTCGAGCGCAGCAGGAAGGCCCCGCGCGCCCGGGGCCCGTCGAGCAGGCCGGCGACAGCATCCATGGCTGTAGACGTTCGCATATGAATTCGTTCGTTTCAACTATGGAACGTCTCAGCGATCCCGCGTTCAATGCTCGGTATGACCTCCCCCACGCTCATCATCGGCGGCACCGGCAAGACCGGTCGCCGCGTCGCCGCACGCCTCCAGGAGCGCGGCCTGCCCGTCCGCATCGGCTCGCGCAACGGCGCGCCGCCGTTCGACTGGGAGGACCGCGCCACGTGGGCACCCGCGCTGCAGGGCACTCGGGCCGCCTACATCTCGTTCTTCCCCGACATCGCCGTCCCGGGCGCGCCCGAGGCGATCGCCGAGCTGGCACGCGTGGCGCTCGCCGGCGGCACCCGCCGGCTCGTGTTGCTCTCCGGCCGCGGCGAGGAGGAGGCCGAGCGCGCCGAGCGCGAGCTGATCGCCTCCGGCGCCGCCTGGACGATCGTGCGCTGCTCCTGGTTCAGCCAGAACTTCAGCGAGGCCCATTTCTACGACCACGTGATGGCCGGCGAGCTCGCACTGCCCGTCGGCGACGTCCCTGAGCCGTTCGTCGACGCCGACGACATCGCCGACGTCGCCGTCGCCGCGCTCACCGGCGACCGCCACGTCGGCGAGCTCTACGAGCTGACCGGCCCGCGCCTGCTCACGTTCGCGGACGCCGCCGCCGAGATCGGCGAGGCCGCCGGCCGCCCGGTGCGCGTCGCGGCCGTCTCCGAGCCGGAGTTCGCCGCCGGCCTCGCGCAGCACGGCGTGCCGGCCGACGTGATCTCGCTGCTGCGCTACCTGTTCACCACCGTCCTCGACGGCCGCAACGCGAGCGTGGCCGACGGCGTCCAGCGCGCGCTCGGCCGGCCGGCGCGCGACTTCCGGGACTACGCCGAGCGCGCCGCGGCCGCGGGAGCCTGGCGATGAGCACGCTCACCCTCGCCACCGCACTCCTCTGCATGCTCGCGAGCGGCGCGCTGTTCGCGTTCTCCGCGTTCGTGATGGGCGCGCTCGACCGGCTCGCGCCCGAGCACGGGCTGCTCGCGATGCAGTCGATCAACCGCCGCGCGGTCACCCGGGCGTTCATGACCGCCCTGTTCGCCCCCGCCGCGCTCTGCGTGGCGGTGGCGATCGGCGACGGCTCCGCGGTCGCGATTGCCGGCGCCGCGCTCTACCTGCTCGGCCCGATCGGGACCACGATCGCCGGCAACGTGCCGCTCAACGACGCGCTCGCGCGCATCGAGCCGGCCGATCCGCAGGCGGAGAGGCTGTGGCGCGACTACTCGCGCCGCTGGACCGCGCTCAACCACCTGCGGACCGCGCTCGGGATCGCCGCGGCGGCGCTGCTGGTGGCCGCCGGCGCGTGACGCGCCGGCGCCGCCCGGCACCTCGCTAGCTCGCGAAGTCCGGCGAGTTGCCGCGGGCGTGCTCGGCGCGACCGTGCGGCTCCTCCCAGTCCTCCTGGCGCCCGAGCGCCGTCAGGTCCAGGAACGCGTAGGAGCCGCCCGTCCACTCCGCCCCGCGGGCGAACGACGAGTACGTGTGGAAGACGCGGTCGCCGTCGCGCAGGAAGCAGCTCGTGCCCGGCATGTCGAACGGCTGCTCGGACTGCTCCCAGGCCTCCGGCGCGGGCCGGAAGTTGTACTCCATCGGCTTCACGGAGCTGTCGAGGGTCACGTTGAAGTCGGCGTTGAAGTCGCTGCCCTGCGACGAGTACCACGGGAACGTCCAGCCCTTCTTGGCCTTGTAGCGCTCGATCCGCTCCAGTGGCGCGCGCGAGACGTAGGCGAGCGTGGTATCGCGGATCGCCAGGTGCTCGCGAAGGCCGTCGGCGATCTCGTCGGCGCCGGCCGAGCAGCTCGGGCAGCCGTCCTCCCACTCGGGGTGGAACATGAAGTGGCCGACGATCAGCTGCAGGCGGCCCTCGAACAGGTCGAGCAGCCCGCATCCGCCCTGCGGGCCCTCGAAGCGGTAGTCCTTGGTCATCTCCACCATCGGCAGGCGGCGGCGCTCCGCGCTCAGCTCGTCGCGCGCGCGGGTCATCGCCTTCTCCTTCTCCAGCAAGGCGAGGCGCGCCTCGCGCCAGCGCTCGGGGCTCACGATCTCGGGGAGGCTCATCGGTGCTCCTCTCGTCTCGGGTTCTCGACATGCCGACCGGCGCGGGAACCGAAACTCATCGGCGGGCGTAGTGTCCGCGTGGTGCGCTGGATCGGGATCGGGCTCGTGGTGCTGGTGGCGGGGATCGCCGCGATCGCGCTCTCCGGCGGCTCCACCGCGGCCGCGTGCGGCGCCGGCGTCGAGCGCGGCGTGCTGCCCGAGTGGGCGCGCACGGGGTTCTCGGAGGAGGAGCCGCGGATCGCGCACGTGATCGGGCGCAACGGCGAGCTCGCGGCGATCCTGTTCGCCGACCCCCTGGTCGCGCCCGCGCGCCGCGACGGGCCGGCGAACAAGATCCTCTGGGTGGCCAAGCGCACGCCGCCGCCCGGGCCGCTGCGGCTCACCGCCGAGCAGGGCGGCCGCACGGAGGAGCGCACGGTCGAGAACGGCCCGGGACCATCGGGCGTCGACCTGCCGGCCGGCTGCTGGCGCGTGAAGGCGCGCTGGCCCGGCGGACAGGACGAGCTCGATCTCACGTACGTGGCGCGCTGACGGCCCGCCGCGGGACCGGCGAGGTCTGCATCACCGAGGTCGTGGTCTGGCCGAAGAACGCGAACGCGTCGATGACCTCCTCGAGGTGCTCGACGTCGCGGACGTGCAGCTTGAGGAAGAAGCAGTCCTCGCCCGTGATGCGGTGGCACTCGACCACCTCGGGCGTGTCGCGGGCGAGCTGGGCGACCTTCGGCAGCTCGCGCGGCGCCGGGCGGACACGCAGGATCGCCGACAGCGTCAGCCCGAGCACGCGCGGGTCGACGTCCGCGTGGAAGCCGATGATGGCGCCGCACTCCTGCAGGCGGACGACGCGCTCTGCCACCGCCGGGGCGGACAGCCCGACGCGCCGGCCCAGCTCCGCGTTGGACACTCGCGCGTCCTCCTGGAGCTCCGTCAGCAACCTGATGTCGATCTCGTCGATCTGCCGTCGATTCGAAGGCATTTGAGCTGAACCTCCTGCGATCGCCCATGGGATCGTCGCACAGCAGGCGTGATCCTGCATCTCGTGCACGAACGGGTCCCACCCCATGCCTACTTCGTCGGCAGCGCGATCTTCCACTACCTCGGCCCGGCGTTCGCGGTGCTGCTGTTCGTCCGCGTCGAGGCGCTCGGCGTGGCCTGGCTGCGTATCGCGTCCGCCGCGCTCGTGTTCGCGGCGTGGCGGCGGCCGTGGCGCGCGCTCACCCTGCTCGACCGCCGCACGCTGGTCGCCTGGGGCGCCGTGCTGGCGCTGATGAACTGCTGCTTCTACCTGGCGATCGAGCGGCTGCCGCTCGCGACCGTGGCGGCGATCGAGTTCCTGCCGGTGGTCGGGCTCGCGGCGCTCGGTGCGCGCACGCCGCGCAACGCCGCCGCCCTGCTGCTGGCGGTGCCGGGCGTGTACCTGCTGACGGGGATCCAACTCGAGGGCGAGCCGCTCGGCGTCGCGCTCGCGTTCGCCAACGCCGGCCTGTTCGCGCTCTACATCGTGCTCGCCCACCGGGCCGCGCAGGGCGCGGGCGTGGACGCGCTCGGGCTGGCGATGCTGATCGCGGCGGTCGTCGTGACGCCGCTCGCCGGCCGGGAGGCGCTGCCCGCCTTCGCCGACCCCGTGGCGCTGCTCGCAGGCATCGGCGTCGGGATCTCCTCGTCGGTGATCCCGTACGTGTTCGACCAGCTCGCGATGGCGCGCCTGGCGCGCGCGACCTACGCCCTGCTCGTCTCGCTGCTGCCCGCCACGGCCGCCGTGATCGGCGTCGTCGTGCTCGGCCAGGTGCCGTCGCTCGTGGAGGCGGCCGGGGTCACGCTGGTGATCGCCGGCGTCGCGCTGCACCGAGCACCCGCGCCAGCGCCAGCACCAGCAGGATGACCGCGGCCACCGCGACCCAGTGGACGGCGATCCGGACCTGGGCGTACTCGGGGTTGTAGCCGCCGCGGTCCTTGACGCCGATCGCCAGCGTGAGCACGGGCACCGCCACGAGCAGCAGCCCGCCCGCGGCGGCCACGAGCCGGCGGACGCCGACCCCTCGCCAGAGGATCAGGAACGTGCCGAGCGCGATCAGCGGCGCGGCGCGGGCCGCGAAGACGAAGCCGAGCGCGGCCCCGGCGAGCAGGGCGAGGGCGGCGGCCCGGCCCACCGGTAGCCGCTCCGCGCGCGGCTCCGGGAGCTCGTCCGGCACCGGCTCGGGCTCCGGCGGGCGCCGCACGACCACGAGCCCGAGCATCGCGAGCAGGAACGGCAGCGAGACGAGGTAGCCGGCGCGCACGAGCGAGTCCGGCGCGAACCGCATCTCCGCGCGCTGGCAGCCCGCCGGCACGCGCCAGCCCATCGCGTAGCCGTCGACCGGCCGTGGCGCGCCGAGGTCGCGCCCGTCGCAGCTCGCGCGCCAGGCGTCGTTGTAGGACTGGCCGAGCACGAGCCAGGCGGGCTCGCGGACGTCGAGCCGCACGCCGGTGCGCGCGTCGCGCTCCGCGTCGCCGGCGTCCACCACCCGACCGGGCTCGGCGGCCGTGCGCGCACGCGGGTCCGGGGCGGGCGAGCGCAGGCGGACGAGGTACGGCGCGAACGTGTCGGGCGGAAGCTCGAGCCGCTGCGGCCCCGCAGGAGCGTCCGCCGGCTGCCCGCAGGCCCGGAAGCGCAGCGGACGGCCCGCGTCGAGGTCGGCGACGGTGGCGTCGGCGCGCATCCGCACGGGCGCCCCGCCGAGCGTGCCCTCCAGGTCCCCGCAGCGGGACTGCACGCGCCCTTCCCGCCGCACGGTGCCGATCGGCACGCCCGCGCCCGTGATCTCGCGGATGCCGACCGCGCGCCGCCGGCGCTCGACGCCGGACGCGCCCTCTGGGAACGCGGCGCGCAGGATCTCGAGGCGGAACGTGCGCCCGCGCAGCGGCTCGGGCAGCGTCACCCACCCGTCCGGCGAGACCTCCACCGGCGCCGACGCCTTCCCGTCGGCGACGAGCCGCACGAGCGTGGGCCGGCGCACGGTCGCCCGCGTCGGCTCCAGGCGGAGCTGCCGCACGGTCGCCAGGCGCGGCGTCTTCCACTCGATCCACGCCGTGCGCCCGTCGAGCCACGAGCCGATCCACGGCCGCGGCGAGGAGTCGAACGCGCTCGATGCCCGGAAGCCGGGCCGCCCCTCGAAGCGCCCCGACGAGTCGAACGCCAGCCCGCCGGAGCCGCCCGCGGTCGCGCCGACCAGCGCGTCGATCGCGCTGTCGCGAGCCCGCACGTCCACGGTGCCCCAGCCGTCGGCAGTCCACGAGCGCGCGGGCGGCGGCGCGATCGTCCGCTCCAGCCCGCGCTCGCCGTCCTGGCGGTCGCGCACGAGCACGGCGCCGGCGCTGCCGCGCCGCGGGTCGCGGCGGAACGGGTCGTCGCCCGTCGTGCGCTCGAACAGGTAGGTCAGCCCGACCCGGCGAGCGTCCCGGCCCGCGAGCGCACGCTCGGCGAGCACCGGCGGCCGCAGCGCTTCGCGCACGCGCACGCCCGGGATCCGCAGCTCGCGGATCCCGCCCGCCCCGTCCGGCACGTCGTCGGGCGCGACCACGCGTGCGATCCGCACGCGCAGCGAGCGCACGCCCTTCAGTCCCAGCGCGAGCCGGTTCCAGCCCTGCCGCACGGGGAACGTGCGGCCGGCGACCTCCACGGCGGTGACCTTCCCGCGCCGGTCCGAGTACGGCATCAGCTCGATCGCATCGACGTCGATCGGCCGCTCGAAGCCGATCTCGACCCAGTGGCGCGCCTCCTCGAGCGCGCGGTCGGCCTGCCAGTGGGTCGCGGTGTCGCCGTCGAAGGCGGCGAACGGCCTCTGCTCCGGGAACTGCGAGTACGCGGGCGAGAAGGGCGTCCGCAGGTACCGCGCGCCGTCGTAGACGGCGACCGTCTGCCCGTCGCTGCCGCGCGGCGGGAACAGGTCGAGCACCGCCGCGTCGGGCGAGAACGGGTCGTCGGCCGCGAGCGTCGCGCCGTGGTTCTGCGCCATCCGCGCGGCCGCGAGCACGCGGCGGCGGTTGGAGTCGGAGATCACGACCTCGCCCGCCCTGCGGACCTCGTCGGCGCTCGAGTCGCCCGCGTAGGCGATCCGCCCGTCCGGCAGCGCGCCGAGCGCGGCCAGCCCTGCGAGCGCGTCCGCGCTGCCGTCGACGACCGTCTCCCCCGCGTCGGCCTCGAGGCGCACCATCGGCCTCGTGCCCGGCCGGTCCCAGGCCCGCACGCGCGGCAGCGGCCGCGCGGCGCCCAGTGTCCCAGCGGCCCGCGGCTCGCGCCGGACCGGGCCCCAGCGCGCGTCCGGCTCGCCGAGCTGGTCGAGCACGTCGCCGGCGTCGGCGGCCGTGGCGGAGCCGCTCGCCGCCCGGTCGTCGTCGGCGCCGGCGACGACCGAGCGCGCCGACAGGAGGTCGAGCAGGGGACCGAGCTGACCCGGCAGGGCGCGCCGCTGCTGCACGAGCCCGTCGACCGTCCACAGCAGGTCGACCGCCCGCAGATCGGCATAGGGCACGGCGTAGCGGACCGCCACCGGCCGGTCGGCCAGCGCGGGCAGTATGGCGTCGACCGTCCCGCCCCAGTCGTAGTCCGCGTAGAGCTGCCCGGGGAGCACGAGGGCGCGGCCGTCCTCGCCGACCGTGGCGTCGACGTGATCGGCCGCGTCCTCCCAGGCCGCCGGGATCCGCTCCCACGTCAGCCGCGAGTCGAGCGCCTGCCCGCGCACGAGCGGCCAGCA
>DATFQI010000363.1:0-11307 GCA_035264365.1 Solirubrobacteraceae bacterium | reverse complement strand
ATGCGGTGATCACCACGACGTTGGAGAGCACGCCCAAGGAGGCCACGCATTGGTCGACCAGGTCGATGGCCAAGGAGGTCGGGCTCACGCAGACGGCGGTCTCGCGGATCTGGCGGGCGTTCGGGCTGCAACCGCACCGCCAGGACAGCTTCAAAGTCTCCAAGGACCCGTTGTTCGTGGACAAGGTCCATGACGTCGTCGGGCTCTATCTCAACCCGCCCGAGCGCGCCGTCGTGCTCTGCGTCGATGAGAAGTCCCAGATCCAGGCGCTGGATCGGACCGCGCCGATCTTGCCGATGCTCCCGGGAGTTCCTGAGCGCGCGACCCACGACTACCGCCGCGCCGGCACCTCAAGCCTCTACGCCGCGCTGGACCTCACCAGCGGCAAGGTCATCGGCGCCCTGCACAGCCGCCACCGCGCGATCGAGTTCAAGCAGTTCCTGCAGACCATCGACCGCGAAGTTCCCGCCGATCTCGCGGTCCACATCGTGCTCGACAACAGCAGCACCCACAAGACACCAGCGATCCAGAAGTGGCTACTCGCGCACGCCCGCTTCCAGCTGCACTTCACCCCGACCTCAAGCTCATGGCTGAACCTCGTCGAGCGCTGGTTCGGAGAGCTCACGAGCAAGCTGCTCAAGCGCGGCACCCACCGCTCGGTCGCCGCCCTCAACACCGACATCCGCAGCTGGATCGAGACCTGCAACGACGATCCACGGCCCTACGTCTGGACCAAGACCGCCGACCAGATCCTCGACTCCATCCGCCGCTACTGCGACCGAATCAACGACTCACGACACTAGACCGGCTCGGCCAGCTCGCGCGCGACCGCGCCCAGCCCGGGGCGGCCGAGGAAGAAGCCCTGGCCGAGCCCGACCGCCAGCCCGCGCAGGCAGGCGAGCTCGGACTCGGACTCGATGCCCTCCGAGACCACGACCGCGCCGACCTCGGCCGCGAAGGCCACGATCGCCGCCGCCAGCGCCTGACGCACCGGGTCGTCATCGATCCCGCACACCAGCGAGCGGTCGAGCTTCAGGATCTCGGGGTTCACCCTCGTGACGTGGCGGAAGGAGGAGAAGCCGGAGCCGACGTCGTCGATCGCCACCCGGATGCCGTGCGCACGCAGGTCGTCGAGGGCGCGGCCGAGCGCGAAGTAGTCCTCGACCGCGTGGTGCTCGGTCAGCTCGACCACCAGCGGCCGCCGGTCGTGCGCGGAGAGCATGCCGAGCAGGTCGTCGCCGGCGAGCAGCGTGGGGGAGGTGTTGAGCGCGAGGTAGAGCCCCTCCGGCAGGCGGTCGTGGGTGGCGAGCGCGAGCCGGACGGCGGCCAGCTCGAGCTCCGTGCCGAGGCCGAGCGCGTGGGCGTCCAGGAAGGTGTCCTCGGTCGAGATCGGGCGCCCGTCGACGTCCGTGAAGCGCGCGAGCGCCTCGGCGCCGACGGTCTCGCCGCTGGCCAGGTCGACGATCGGCTGCAGCGCGACCTCGAGCCCCTCGCCCCCGATCAGGCGCCGGATGCGCCCGGCGAGCCGCTCGCGGCGCGCCCGGTTGGCTCCGGCCAGGTCCTCCTCGCGGGCCGCGCGCTCGCGGTCGGCCTCGAAGTTGGCCTGGATCTCGCTCTGGAACTCGCGCAGCTTGTCCGCGAGCCCGACGAAGCCCATCACGAGCCCCACCGAGGGGATCGCGAACTGGCCCGCGCGCAGGGTCAGGCTGGCCCACCAGGCGTCCGAGTAGGCCTGCGGCGAGAGCGCGTAGGCGAGCCCGTCGCCGGCCGACAGCGCGAGCGCGGCGATCGTGCACATCGCGCCCCAGGCCGGCATGCCCTCCTCGCTGCGCCACCAAGCGGCCGCCGCGGCGGCCGTGACGAGCACGATCATGGCGACGAGCAGCTTGAGCAGGGCGGTGTACTCGTTGTCGAGCCCGACGAGGTCTCCGAGCGGGGCGTCGGCGAAGGCCGTCCAGGCGAGCAGCAGCGCCGACGGCACGATCAGGGCGGTGAGGCGGGCGCGGCTCGGGCGCACGCCCGTGACGGCGAGCACCGCCGCGGCGGCGAGCCCCGCGTGCCAGGCGACGTAGCGCCCGGCGCCGGCGTCGGCGCTCTGGCTCACGACGCCGCCGTTGGGGAAGATCGTCGGGCTGCCGAGCAGCGAGATCGCGAGGCCCGCGCAGGCGATGCCCGCGCCCGCCGCCATCCAGCACAGCTTCGGGTCGCCGACGGCGCGCGAGGAGGCGGCCAGGAGATAGGCCACGACCGCGGCGCAGACGGCGCCGATGCCCATGAAGGCCGGCGAGGCGCCGGACGGGCGGCCGTAGTCGCCCGCGCTGATCGCGATCACGATCGCGAGCGCCGCCATCACCAGGCACGCCGCCAGCAGCCGGTACGTGACCCGCTCGGAAGGACGCGTGTTCAGCAAGGGCGACAAGGGGCTCTGCGGAGTGATAACGCACCACCGCGGGGATTCCTGCGGCCACGCGTGCAGGAGTTCGTGCAAGGACACGCGCACGATCTGTCTCATCGGGCAGCGGTACGGTCGCCGCATGTGCTTCGACCTCGACTCCCACCCGCCGGTGGCGCCGATCGCGGGCGCCGCCGTCTCGCACGAGGACCTCGTCCTGGAGTCCGCCGACGGGACGCGCTTCGCCGCCTTCGCGGCGGTGCCGGACGGCCCGCCGGGCGCCGGCGTCGTGCTGCTGCCGGACGTGCGCGGGCTGTACGGGTTCTACGAGGAGCTGGCGCTGCGCCTGGCCGAGCGCGGTCACCCGACCGTGGTCTTCGACTACTTCGGCCGGACGGCGGGGGCGCACAAGCGCGACGGCGACTTCGAGTACATGCCGCACGTTGCGGAGGTGACCGCCGCGGGCGTGCGCGACGACGTGGCCGCCACGCTCGCGCACCTGCGCACGCTCGGCGCGGAGAAGGCCGTGGCGGTCGGCTTCTGCTTCGGCGGGCGGCATGCGTGGCTGGCCGCCGCCGACGGCCACGGGCTCGCGGGGGCGGTCGGCTTCTACGGCACCCCGGGCGAGCGCAACGGCCAGCCGGGGGCGATCCAGCGGGCCGGTGAGATCGACGCGCCGGTGCTCGCGCTGATGGCCGGCGCCGATCAGGCGATCGGGCCCGACCAGGTCGCGGCGCTCGAGGCGGCGCTGCGGGCCGCGGGCGTCGAGCACGAGGTCGTGACCTACCCGGGCGCGCCGCACTCGTTCTTCGACCGCAAGCAGGAGGAGTTCGCCGACGAGTCGGCGGACGCGTGGGAGCGCACGCTCGCGTTCCTCGAGCGCCACGGCTGAGCATCCGGCGACCGGCCGGGCTCAACGGCGGAGCCTCGCGCGCCGATGAACGGAGGTGATGGATCCTCGCCTGCAGCGCGCGATCGGCGCCCTCCTCGTCACCGCGCTCGCGGGCTTCGCCGTCCTGATCGCGGCAGGCGACCGCGCGATCGGCGACGGCCTGACGATCGACACGCCGCGGATCTCCGAGGCCGAGCGCGCGGCCGGCGCGCGCTACGACCCGAGCGTCCCGGAGCCCGACCGGGCCTGGATCGAGGCCTCGCTAGCGGCCGCCCGGCCCGAGGCGCGGCGGCTGATCGCCGATGTCGACGGGCTCGTCGAGTACAAGGTGCACCACGGCGATCCGCTCGGCGTGACGCGCTCGGAGGTCTCGCCGCTGCACGCGCGCTTCGAGATCTCCTTCGACGTCGCCTCGCTCGACGGGCAGCGCACGCAGGACCGTGCGGTCACCGTGCTGCACGAGTACGGGCACGCGATCGACCTCGCGCTCGTCCCGAAGGAGCTCGGCGAGGGGCTCGAGGCCGCGATCCCGCGCAACGGGCCGTGCGGGAACTACGGCGGCGTGCTCACTGGCTCGTGCGCCGCGCCCGCGGAGCGTTTCGCCGACACGTTCGCCAAGTGGGCTCTGCGCGGCAGCGTCTCGGTCGTCGGCGCCGGCTATCAGGTGACCAACCCGCCCTCGCTCGAGGACTGGGGCGCGCCGCTCGTGGCGCTCTCCAACCGGCTCGCGGCGCCGCGCTAGGCGCCGACCTGCCCGTGCAGCAGGCGGCCCTCCATGCCGCCCGCGACGGTGATCACCTGGCCGGTGAGGTGCCCGGAGGCCAGCTCCGAGCACAGGAACGCCACGGAGCGCGCCACGTCGACGGGGTCGGCGACCTTGCGCAGGGCCATCGTCGCGGTGACGTGGGCAGTGGTCTCCTCTGTGAGGTCCTTCGCGGTCATCGGCGACACGGTCCAGCCGGGGGCGACGACGTTCACCCGCGCCCGTGGCGCCGTGCGCACGACCTCGTTCTTGAGCGAGAGCGCCAGGCCTTGGCCGATCGCGGCCTTCGCGGCGGCGTAGTCGGCGTGGCCGGCCTCGCCGAACAGGCCGGCCGTCGAGGCGATCAGGACGAGGCTGCCGGAGCCTGAGGCCTCGAGGTGGCGGCAGAACGCGCGCGCGGTCAGGAACGTGGCGGTGAGGTTGGCGTCGATCGTCGCGCGCCAGCGCTCGAGCGGGAGCTGCGCGACCGGGACGTCCTCGGACGGCCATACGCCGGCATTGGCGACGCAGGCATCGAGCCGCCCGAGCGCCTCGACGGCGGCGGGCACCAGCGCGTCGGCCTGCGCCTCGTCGCGCAGATCGGCCTGCAGCGCGACGCCGCCGAGCTCGCTCGCGAGCGCCTCTGCGGCCTCGCGGTTGCGGTGGTAGTGCAGGGCGACGCGCGCGCCCTCCGCGGCCAGCTCGCGCGCGACGGCCGAGCCGATACCGCCCGAGGCGCCGGTCACGAGCGCGGCCGTGCCGGCCAGTCCGAGATCCATGGCGCGGCAGTCTGCCGCCCGCATCGCGCGGGCGCGTCGCGGTCGGCCGGTGCGTTGCGTTGCGCCTGTTGTGGAATTGTGGAACAATCTTGCGATGGCACGACTCCAGGTTCTCCTCGCGGCGCTCTGCTTCGGCACCACGGGCACCGCTCAGGCGCTCGGCCCCGACGGCATCGACCCTGCGGCCGTCGGTGCGGTGCGGATCGCCTGCGGCGGCGCGCTGCTCGTCCTGTTCGCGCTGGTGGTGCGCCGTGGGCGCGGGCGTGGACGAGGTGGGCGGGGTCCGGGTCCGCGCGGGGCGGTGCTCGCCGGCGCGCTGGCCGTCGCCGCCTACCAGGCGTCCTTCTTCGCGGCCGTGGACGTCACGGGCGTCGCCGTCGGCACGATCGTCGCGCTCGGCTCGGCGCCCGCGATCACCGGCGCGCTGGAGTGGCTGCTGCACGGCCGCCGTCCGCCCGGGCGCTGGGCCGCCGCCACCGCGCTCGCCTGTGCGGGCGTGGTGCTGCTGGCGCTCGCGGGCGGCTCGGAGGCGGGGATCTCGCCGCTCGGCGTCGGCCTGGCCGTCATCGCGGGCGGCTCCTACGCCACCTACACGCTGGCCTCCAAGCGCCTGCTCGAGGACGGCCACGCGCCCGAGAGCGTGATGGCGGCGCTGTTCGGGCTCGGGGCCGTCGCGCTCGCGCCGGTGCTGCTGCTCGCCGAGACCGGCCCACTGACGAGCCCGGGCGGACTCGCGCTCGTGCTCTTTCTCGGCATCGTCCCGACGGCGGTGGCCTACGTGCTGTTCGCGCGCGGGCTACGCGCGCTGCAGGCCTCCGAGGCGGCCACGATCACGCTGCTGGAGCCCGTGACCGCCGCGGCGCTCGGCGTCTTCGTGCTCGGCGAGCGGGTGACCGGCGCGGGCCTCGTCGGCGCCGCGCTGGTGCTGAGCGCGCTCGGGCTGCTGGCGATGCGGCCGGCCCGCCGCGGTGCGGTGCTCGTCCCGGAGCCGGCCTGATGCTCGCCCGCCCGTCGACCGCCGAGCTGCTGGCCGCCGACCTGCGGCGCGAGATCCTCGACGGCGACCCGGCCGCGGGCGAGCGGCTGCGCGAGCGCGAGCTCGTCGAGCGCTACGGCGTCGCGCGCCACACCCTCCGCGCCGCGCTGCGCCAGCTCGCCGGCGAGGGGCTGGTGCGGATCGAGCCGCACCGCGGCGCGACCGTCGCCCGCCTCGGGCCCGATGACATCCGCGACCTCTACGAGCTGCGCGCCGCGCTCGAGCTCGAGGCCGCGCATCTGGCGCTCGAGCGCCACAGCGGGTGGCTGCCGGAGCCGGTGCATGCCGCGCTGGCCGCGCTCGTGCAGGCCTGCGCGCGACCGGACCCCTCCTGGAGCGAGATCAGCCACGCCCACGCCGAGCTGCACGGCGCGATCGTGGCGGCGTCGGACAGCCCGCGGATCGTCACCGCGCATCGCGCGCTCACTGGCGAGCTGCTGCTGTTCCTGCTCCAGCTGCAGCCGCACGTGGAGGCCGAGCGGCTCGCCGCAGACCATGCCGCGTTGGTCGCCGCGCTCGAGCGCCAGGGCGCGGGCGTGCTGCGGGCCCACCTGCGCGAGTCGGCCGAAACCCTCGGCGCTCGAGTGGGTTGAGGAAGGCGGGTTAACCACGACCGGGCGGACGGCGTTCGGCCGCCCGCCCGGTTTGATGAGGAGGGGAGTTGCAGTGCCCCGGGGGAGGGCACGCACTCATTGACTTCCGCGTCGGAGCGTGAGCGAAACTTCCAATGTCAGCGTCGGAACGAAACCCGGTGCAATCCGGTGATCTCGTCACCCGGCTGACGTTCTGCGCGCCATTGCGCGCTCTCGCGCGGTCTGCGCTCGTGCCGGGAGCGGGCCTGGTTTCCTGTAGCCGATGAGACGATTCGAGATCGGACCGCTGATCGTGGCGGTGGGCAGCCTGGTGCTGCTCGTAAGCCTGTTCATGGACTGGTTCGCGGGAGAGACGGCATGGGGCGCCTTCGAGGTCGCCGACGTGCTGCTGGCCGCGCTCGCGGTCGCCGCGCTGCTGGCGTCGCTGGGGATGATCGCCGAGGAGATCGGGGTGCTCGACGGCCGCTGGCTGCCGGCGGCCGTGGTCGCCGCGGCGCTGCTCGTGATCGCCGAGATCCTCAGCCCGCCGCCCGTCGTCGGCGGCGCCGACCCGCAGGAGGGCGCGTGGGTCGCGTTCGCGGCCGTGCTCGTGATGCTCGTCGGCACCGTGCTGAGCCTCGGCCGCGTGTCCTTCTCGTTCGCGATCGAGGGTCGCGAGCCGCGCCGCGTCGCCGCCGTCGACCATCGCCCGCCGCCGACCGAGACCGGCGCGCCCGTCGCGCGCCGCGGCGATGAGACCTCCGCGACCGAGGCGCTGCCCGAGCAAGGCGGGAAGACGAGCTGATGGGCGAGACGCGGGAGCTGTCGTTCGAGCTGGAGCGGTTCGAGTGGGCCGCCGAGGACCGGCTCGAGGTCTCGGGCAACTGGCAGGGGCTCACGGGCCGCCGGCTGGCCCGCCCGGTTCTGACCGTCGAGACGGACGGCCGGCGCCGGCGCCTGACCGCGCTGCCCGGCGGGCAGCTCCCGCGCAAGGGCGGCGAGGCGTGGCGCGCGAGCTTCGCGTGGCCCTACGGCGCGGTCGAGATCGAGTCCGCCGAGCTCGAGGTCGGCCGCAACCTGGTCGTGGACCTGCCCGCGCCGCGGCGCCGCAAGCGCGGCGCCGTGCCCGCCCGCACCGACGACGCCCTGCGGTCCGAGCTCGACGAGCTGCGCGCCCAGATCGCGGAGCTGCGGGCCGTGCGCGCGCCCGAGCCCGCGGCCGCCGAGGCGGAACGGGAGCACGCGGCCGCCGAGCGCGAGGGCCTGCGCGAGGAGCTCGAGTGCGCCGACGCGGAGCGCGCCGAGCTGCGCGGGGAGCTCGCCGGATTGCGCTCCGAGCACACCACGCTCCAGGACCAGCACGCGGCGCTGATCGCCCGCAGCGGCGACCTGCGCGGGCAGCTCGCCGAGGCGATCGACGCCCAGGAGCCGCTGTCGGAGGAGCTCGGACGGCTGCGCGACGCCAAGGCGGCCGCCGACGCGGAGGTCGAGCGGCTCGAGCGCGAGCTGGCGACGGCCCGTGGCGTGCTAGCCGAGCGCGAGCGCGAGCTGGCCGGCCACCGCGACGAGTCCGAGCAGCGCCTCGGCGTCGAGCGCGCGAACACGACCGACGTGCGCGAGAAGCTCGCCAGCGCCCGCGAGGAGGCCAAGAAGGCGCTCGCCGACGAGGCGGAGGAGACGGAGCGGATCCGCACCGAGCTCTCGACGACCCGCGCGGAGGCCGAGCGCCTGCTCGCCGACGAGCGCGCGGAGGTCGCACGGCTGCGCGAGGAGCTCGCCGCGCGCCCGGCCGCCGCCGAGGCCGGCGGGGAGGAGGGCGACGACGCGCAGCGCCGCATGTACGAGCGGATCTCGCAGGAGCTCGAGCACGAGCGCGCGGAAGTCAGCCGGCTGCGTCGCGAGCTCGACGACAAGACGGCCGAAACCGCCGAGCAGCGCCGCCACGTCGCCGCGGCGGCGACCAACGGCGTACACACGACGACCGAGGAGAAGCCGGTGGCGATGACCCCGGCGGGCCGCGCCGGCCGCCGCGCCGCGGCCGTGCTGGCCTCGCGCGCCGAGGCGGACGCCCGCGCGCCCTACCGCCGCGTTGAGGCCGCCCGCGCCGCGGCCGCCCAGCGCGTCCCGGAGCACGAGCAGTCGGCGACGGGCGTCTGGATCGCCCGCGCCGCCGCGATCGCGCTCGTCGCGCTGCTGCTGATCGCGCTCGCGATCATCATCACGTCGGTCGCCTAAGGGCCCCCGACTGCAGGCCGCCGCGCCGCCGCGCGCCGCGGTCCGCTAGACGCTCTGGGCCCTGAAGTCGATCGTGATCTTCTCGAAGCCGAGCCCGCGCAGCAGGCCCTCCAGCATCGAGCGGGTGTTGCGCTCGGCGGTCTGCAGCAGCTGCGGGTCCGCGGCGGCGGCCGCCGCCAGCTTCTCCTCGGCGAGCTGGTACAGCGGCTGCTCGTCGCCCGGGCGGTCAGAGAGCGCGTCCTCGACCCTGTCCAGCACGCCGCGGTCGCGGTCGTAGACGCGCGAGCGGTCCGCGTCCAGCTGCGGCTCCAGCAGCTTCGGCGCCGGTAGGGTGAGCCGCACCGAGCGACGGTCCTTGGAGACCTTCACGGCGTCGGGGTCCTTCGCGAGCCCGCGGAAGTCGACGGCGGCGTCGACATTGCCCGCGGCGATGAACAGCGTCCGCTCGCCCTTGATGAACGACGGCAGCAGCCGCGCGTCCTCCTCGACGTCGACGACGACCTGCATGTTGGCCGTGGCCGCGTGGTAGTCGCTGAGGTTCTCAAGCGACTTGATCAGCACGGGCTGGCTGCGGTCCTTGGTGTCGGTGCCGAACGGGTTCAGCGGGCCGGTGACGAGCAGCACGGCGATCACCACCAGCGCCGCCAGGCCGGCGAGGAACAGCAGCGCCCGTGAGCCGGTTCGAGCTCCCACGAGTCCAGCGTAGTCCGCGTCCGACTATCGTCCGGCGCCAGATGCCAGAGCCAGCGATCGTCGTGCACGGGGGCGCCGGGCGCGTCCCCACGGACCCCGACCGGATCGAACGGATGAACGCCGGGGCGGCCACCGCCGTGGAGGCCGGATACGCCGTGCTCGCGCAGGGCGGCGGCGCGCTCGACGCGGTCGAGGCGGCCGTGGTGGTGCTCGAGGACGACCCGGTCTTCAACGCCGGCCGCGGCGCCGCGCTGACCCGCGACGGCGGTGTGGAGCTCGACGCCTCCGTGATGGAGGGGACGGGCCGCTACGTCGGCGCGGTGGCGTGCGTGGAGGGCGTGCGCAACCCGGTCCGGGCGGCCCGCTCGGTGCTGCGCGACGGCCACCACGTCCTCCTGGTCGGCACGGCGGCGCGCCAGTTCGCGGCCGACCACGGCGTCGAGGTGTGCGACCCGGCGTGGCCCGTGACCGACGAGCAGCGCGCCGTGCTTGCGTCGGGCGACCGCGGCTGGGCGGCCGGGACCGTCGGCGCCGTGTCGCGCGACGCCGAGGGCCGGCTCGCCGCCGCGACCTCGACCGGCGGCACGATGGGCAAGCGCCGCGGCCGCGTCGGCGACTCCCCGCTGATCGGCGCCGGCACCTGGGCCGACGACGACACCGTCGCCGTCTCCTGCACCGGCGACGGAGAGGCGATCATCCGGATCGCGATGGCCCACGAGGTCGAGGCGCTCGTGCGGCTGCGCGGCCTCACGCTCGAGCAGGCGTGCGCCGAGGCGCTGCGCGAGCTCGAGCGCCGCGGCGGCCATGGCGGCCTGATCGCGGTCAGCGCGGCGGGGGAGCACTCCGCCCAGTTCAGCTCGCCCGGCATGACCCGCGGCTGGCGGGTCGGCGACGGGCCCGTCCAGACCGCGGTCGGCGGTGGCTGATCCGGTGGAAGAGGCGGCGGACCGGCTCTACGGGCTGCCGTTCGAGGACTTCACTCCGGAGCGCGACGCGACCGCCAAGGCACTGCGCAAGGAGGGCGAGAAGGAGGCCGCGGCCGAGGTCGCCAAGCTGCCCAAGCCGACCCAGGTCGCCTGGGTCGCCAACCAGCTCGGCCGCGCGAGCGCCGACGACCTGCTCGCGGCGGGCGACGCGGTCCGCGAGGCCCAGCTCGGCGGCGGCGGCCGCGAGGCGCTGCGCGAGGCGATGGCGGCCCAGCGCGCCGCCGTCGACGCGCTGCTGAAGGAGGCCGACGGCCTGCGCGAGCTCTCGCGCGACCTCAAGGACCGCCTGCGCGCGCTGCTGCTCGCGGTGGCCGGCGACGAGGACGTGCGGGCGGCCTTCGAGGCGGGGCGGCTGGTGGAGGAGCCCTCGGCCGGTGGCGCCTGGCCCTCGGGCGCCTTCGTCGCGCCGCCCCCCTCGTCGTCCAAGCCGCGCCGCGCCGCACCCCCGAAGCCGGAGAAGCGCGAGTCGGCCGCCGCGAAGCGCAAGCGCGAGGAGAAGGAGCGCAAGGCCGCCGACCGCGCCCGCAAGGAGGCCGAGCGCAAGCGCGAGGAGGCCGAGCGCCGCAAGCTCGAGCGCCGCCTGAAGGCCGCCCGCGAAGCCGCCGAGGACGCCAAGCAGCGCCTCGAGGCCGCCAAGGAGGCCTACGAGCAGGCCACCCACGAGGTCGCCCGCATCGAAGAGCAGCTCGGCTAGCACTGACCCCACTTAGTGGGCGGTGAAGACGGTGTCGGTCTTGGGGAGTCGGGCCGGGTCGAAGGAGGTGAGCCAGTCGGTCGGGTCGGGCCCGGTGAAGCCCACGGAGGCGCCGATCCACGCCAGCGCGGCGGGCGGCGGCACCTCGCGCAGGGTGACGTCGCCGTGGCGCTTGGCCAGCCGCGCGCCGTCGGGCCCGAGCACCAGCGGCACGTGGGCGTAGGAGGGCTCAGGCAGCCCCAGCGCCCGGGCGAGCCAGAGCTGCCGCGGCGTGGAGTCCGCCAGG
>DATFQI010000362.1:0-11435 GCA_035264365.1 Solirubrobacteraceae bacterium | reverse complement strand
TGTAGCGCGCCCAGTCGCCGCCGCGGCGGCGGTGCCAGTAGGACGCCTCGCCGCCGTTGGGGAAGACGACGACCGGCGCGCCCTTCCCCTGCGCGGCGAGCGCACGCAGGAACGCGTCGTTGGCGTTGGACTCCTCGCCGTCGTCGCCGCGCCCGTGCAGGAACACGAGCAGCGGCCGGCCCTCGCCGCCGCCGGGCGGGACCGCGGCGACCTGCGGGAGTGTCCTGTCGACGAAGCGCGAGCGCAGCTCGTAGCGGCGGACCGTCACGCCGGCCTTGCCGTCCTCTCGGTCCGGCGAGCGAGCGAGCGCAACGGCTCCGGCGGCGACAGCGGCGAGCGCGATGAGCGCGAGGCCGATCCTCATCGCTCCGGAGTATCCCGGCCTTGGCATTAGCGTGAGGACGATGCGACGCGGGGCGGCCTGGATCGCGATCGTCGGCGGCGTGCTCGCCGGCGGGATCGCGCTCGATGCGGTCGGCCTGCCGTCCTCGTACCTGTTCGCAGCGCTGCTGCTCGGGCTCGTGATCGCGCTCGCCCTTCCCGACCGCGTCGTTCTGCCGGCGGTGTCCTTCCGCGCCGCGCAGGCGGTCGCGGGGGTCTCGCTCGGCGCGTACCTGCAGGAGGACGCGCTGCGGGCCGTCGCGGGCTCGCTCCTGCCGGTGCTGCTGGTGTCCGCGGCCACGCTCGGGCTCAGCCTCGCCGCCGGGGCCGTGCTGGCGCGCACGACGCCGCTGGACCCGCCGACGGCGCTGCTCGGGATGATCGCCGGTGGCGCGTCGGGGATCGTCGGGATGTCCGGCGAGCTCGGCGGCGACGACCGGCTCGTGGCGTTCATGCAGTACCTGCGCGTGCTGGTCGTCGTGCTGCTGACGCCGGTGGGAATCGCCGTCATGTTCGGCGGCCAGCACGGCGGCGGCAGCGCGCCTCCGCCGTCCTCCGGGCTGCTGGGCGCCCCCTGGGAGTGGGCCGCCACCGCCGTCCTGGCGCTCGCGGGCGCGTGGGCGGCCGGCCGCCTGCGCGTGACGGCCGGCGTCCTGCTCGGGCCGATGATCGTCACCGGCGCGCTCGTGTTGGCCGGGCCGCTCCGGGACTTCGCGGTGCCGGACCTGCTCGGGCAGACCGCCTTCGCGCTGATCGGCCTGCAGGTCGGGCTGCGCTTCACGCCCGCGACGGTCCGCCTGCTCGGCCGGCTCACCGGCCCGGTGCTGCTGGCGATCGCCGGGCTGCTGGTGACGTGCTTCGGGCTCGCCGTGCTGCTCGACGTCACGACGTCGGCCACGCTGCTTGACGCCTACCTCGCCACCACCCCGGGCGGCCTCTACGCGGTGCTCGCGGTGGCCTACGGCTCAGGCGCGGACACCACGTTCATCGTCGCCGTGCAGGCCCTGCGCGTGGTGGCGATGGTGCTGCTGGCGCCGCTGGCGGTGCGCTGGCTGTTGCGGGCCCGCACCCGCGCCCGCGCCTAGCCGGCGGCGAGCAGCGCCCTGAGCAAGCGCGCGACCTCGTGCGCGCCGCGCACGATCCGCGGCAGGTCGGCCTGGCCGAGCGGGCGGTCGCCCGGCAGCGTCGCGACCCACAGCGACCCCCAGACCTCGCTGCGCAGGCTGATCGGCGCCGCCGCCTGGGTCTCCTTGCCGAGCGAGGCGGCGAGGCTCGCCGAGGAGACGTCGACGCGGTCGCCGAGGCCGAAGCAGTACGGCGTCCTGCGCTCCAGCAGCGTCACGAGCGCCGGGAAGGTGTGAACGGGGTAGACCTCGTCCGTGGGCCGCTCGTGCTCGGCGGGTGAGAGCGTGCCGGTGTTCACGAGCGTGCGCAGCAGACCCTGCTCGCGCTCCCAGACGCTGATCGACGCGCTCGCCACGTCGAGCTGCGCGCGCAGGCGCTCCGCCTCGGCGGCAAGGGCCTCGATCAGCGTGTCGCTGCGACGCTCTGCCATCGGGTGCGAGCCTCCCAGACAGGTCGGCTGTCAGAGCGGCGCGACCGCGGCGATGTAGCGCTCCATCGCGGCGTCGACCGCCTCGCGGTCGCCCGTGGCGAGCAGATCGAGCAGCAGGCCGCGGACGACGGCGACGCCGAGCCGAGCCTCGGCTCGCGCCTCCGCCTCGGGCCGGCCGGGCGCGACCAGCGCCGCCAGCGGCTCCACCCAGGCGTCGACGATCCCGTCGAGCAGCGGCAGCGCGTGCGGGCTGCCCTGCAGCGCCTGGGCGTAGACCTCGAAGAACAGCCGCTCGTTGGGCCACAGCGCCGGATCGGCGACGCGCGCCCACATCCGCCGCATGATCTCGGCCGGCGGCTCGTCGGCCTCCTCCTCGAGGATCTGCGCGAGCGCCGCGCGCTGCTGCTCCTCGACGGTCCGGATGACCTCGATCAGCAGGGCCTCGCGGGAGCCGAAGTGGTACAGCAGCATCCGGTGGCTGGTGCCGAGCGCGGCGGCCAACTGGCGCAGGCTGATCTCCCCCACGCCGTGCTGGGAGACGTGCTCGATCGCGCCCGCGAGCAGCCGCTCGCGCGGGCCGGCGCCGGTGTCGGCCGTCGGGCTCATCCGGCGGCGAGCGTAGCACTTGCCTGTACCAGTCGGTACATGTACCATGCGGTACATCATGAGCCGCCAGCGCATCGAACACACCGCCACCACCTCCGCCGACCCCGCCGCGGTCTACGCCCTCCTGCGCGACGGCGCCACCTGGCCCGTCTGGGGCAAGCTCGACTCCTTCGAGCTCGAGCGCCCCGGCGAGGCCGAGCCCGAGGGCCTCGGCGCCGTTCGCATCTTCCGCCAGGGCAAGGTCGAGGGCCGCGACACCGTCGCCGAGCTCGTCGAGAACCGCCGCTTCTCCTACACCCACGAGTCCAAGCTGCCGGTCAGGAACTACCGCGCCGACATCGTCCTCACCCCGCGCGACAGCGGCACGGAGATCCGCTGGGTCTCGCAGTTCGACCCCAAGTTCCCCGGCACCGGAGGCCTCGTCCGCCGCGGGCTCGACAAGTTCATCGCCGAGAACGTCTCCGGGCTCGCCTCGTACGCGTCGAAGCGCTGATCTGCCGCCGGTCGGGAGCGCTGCGCGAGGCGTACTCGCCACGGTGAGCGGTGTTCTACCCTCACGCGGCGCATGGAAGAGCCGGTCGAGCCACGGGCGTTCGAAGTCGGCGAGTCCTTCGCCCGGATCCTCACGGAGACCACCCGGTCCCTGGTGTGCGTGCTCGATCGGAACGGACGGATCCTGCTCTTCAACGAGGCGTGCGAGCGGGCGACCGGCTATCGCCGGGAGGACGTGATCGGGCGCGACGCGCGCGACTTCGTGATCCCGCCGGAGGAGCGCGAGGCCTTCGGCGAGTTCCTGACCTTCGTCTGGCGCACGGGCGCGCCGAGCCCGCAGGTCGGCCACTGGCAGGGCAAGGACGGGCGGCTGCGGCTGATCGCGTGGTCCAACCACCCGATGCCCGGGCCGGACGGGCGGCCGGCCGCGCTGGTGACGACCGGCATCGACCTGACCGACCGCGAGAGCCCGAGCCGCGACGTCGAGGGCGCGCTGGCTGCCGACCCCGGCGAGAAGCTCGCCGAGATCGGCCGTCTGGCGACCGAGCAGCGCGCCCTGCGGCGCGTTGCCACGCTCGTTGCCGCCGAGGTCAGCCCCGAGCGCGTGTTCACCTCGGTGTCCGAAGGCTGCGCGCGCGTGCTCGAGGTCAACGCCTCGACGGTCGTCCGCTACGAGGCCGACGGCACCGCGACGGTGCTCGGCCGCCACAACCGCGACAACATCGACGTCTTCCGCGTCGGCGAGCGGATCCGGGCCGACGAGGACTCGGCGCTGGCCCGCGTACGCCGCAGCGCCGCTCCGGCGCGGATCGACGACTGGGGCGGGCTGGCCGGCGAGATCCGCGAGGCGATGTTCCGCACCGGGTACCGCTCGACCGCCGCTGCGCCGATCGTCGTCGCCGGCGCGCTCTGGGGCGCGGTCGCGATCGCCAGCGAGGATCCGCTGCCGCCCGATAGCGAGAACCGGCTCGGGGAGTTCTGCGAGCTCGCCTCGTTGGCCGTCGCGAGCGCGCAGGCGCGCGCGGACCTCAACGCCTCGCGCGCCCGGGTGGTGCGCGCCGGCGACGAGCAGCGACGCAAGCTCGAGCGCAACCTGCACGACGGCGCACAGCAGCGACTGGTGTCCGTCGCGCTGATGCTGCGGCTCGCCCGCGCGAAGCTCGCCGACGGCAACGAGGCGACCGCGAAGCTGCTCGACGACGCCTCGCGCGAGCTCGACACCGGGCTGGCCGAGCTGCGCGAGATCGCCCGCGGCCTGCATCCCGCCGTGCTCAGCGACCACGGGCTGCTGCGCGCGCTCGAGGCGCTGACCGCGCGGCTGCCGGTGCCCGTCGACATCGACGTCGCGCTCGACGAGCGCCCGCCGCGCGACGCCGAGGCGACCGCGTACTACATCGCCGCCGAGGCGCTGACCAACGTCGCCCGGCACGCCGAGGCGACCGGCGCCCGCGTCTGGATCCGCCGCGAGCGCACGTCGCTGCGCGTGGAGATCGCCGACGACGGCAAGGGCGGCGCCGACGCCGCCGCGGGCACGGGGCTGCTCGGCCTGCGCGACCGCGCCGAGGCGGCGGGCGGCACGCTCGGGATCGCCAGCCCGGCGGGCGCCGGCACCGTGATCGTGGCGACGCTGCCGCTCGTGAGCGACTAGAGCAGGCGCCCGAGCGGCCCGAGGTCCAGGTTGAGGTCCTCGGGCTCGAGGCCGAAGTGGTCGCGCAGCTCCTCCATCGCGCGATCGAGCTCCATGAACGTCCGCCCCAGGTTCTCGACCTGCTCGTCGGTGAGCCCGCCGCCGTCGATCCGGCGCAGCGCCTGGCGCTCCATCAGCTGCCGCAGCAGCTCCACGATCGTCAGCACGAGCTGGGCGAGGCCCTGCTGCACCGACTCCGGGTCGGCGTCGATCCGGCGGCTGAGGGCGTTGGAGAGGTGCGGGATCTTGCGCTCGAACGCGTCGAGGTCCCCGTTGAGCGGCGCGGCGAGCACCTTGTCCTTCATCGGGGCTCCGCGAACGAGTACGGCGGCCATGGCCCGGTGCAGAGGATGCTCAGGCCGCGGTGCTCCTGCTGGAGCTCGCGGACGGCCGCGACGAACACGTCGACCCCGGCGCGGTCGACCAGGTAGGCCGCACGCAGCGGCTCGGGCCCGTCGTGGCGCGCGTGCTCGCGCGCGAGCCCGGAGAGGCGGGCGTGCACCGCGCCGACGTCGCCGGCCTCCTCCCCCTCCGGGGCGATCGCGCGCACGGAGACCTCGACGGCGCCGCGCACGCGCTCCAGCGCGGCCGCCAGCTCCGCGCCGCGCGGCACCACGGCGGCAGCCGCCGCCGCGTCGTCCTCGACGCGGGTGCCGTAGCGGATCGGCAGCAGCGCGCGCTCGTCCATCAGGTCCTCGAGCAGCGACTCGCGATCCCACAGAGCCTCAGCGTCGACCTCACCTTCAGGTGCAGGTCCCACGACGACGGCGACGGGCCCGGCGGGCACCAGCCGCAGCGGCGGCGGCGGCGCGACGGGGTCGTCGGTGATGGCGAGCAGCTCGATCACGGTTCCTGCGGGCGCGCCTTCTCGACCGAGCTCACGAGCGCCCGCAGCGAGACGTGGACGAGGTCGACGTCGGCGACGGCCAGCGTGATCTCGCCCGCGATCACCACACCTCCGCCGAGCAGGCGGTCGACGAGGTCGACCAGCGCGACCTCGCGCTCTGCGATCGCCTGGCTGGTCTTGCTCACTCCGGCTCCGGGACGAACGAGTACGGCGGGAACGGGCCGCCGAGCTCGATCCGGGCGCCGACCGGGCGATGGCGCGCCTCGAGCTCGGCGACGAGCGCGCGCAGGCCGTCGGCCTGGTCGCGCTCGACGAGGTACGCGCCGTTGAGGACCATCTCGCCCTCATAGCCGGCGAGCTCGCGGTTCTGGGCCGGGCGCACGCGGGCGTCGACCGCGCGCTCCTGCAGGCGCGCGTGGACGTCCTCGGCGAGCCCGGCGGCGCGGTCGGCGACCGCTTCGCGCAGCCGCCGCTCCTCGCGCCGCAGGAGCAGGTAGGCGGCTCCCGTCCCCGGCTCGGTGGGCTCCTGGCCCGGCTCGCGCAGCCCGGCGGCGAGCGCGTCGGGATCGACGATCAGCTTCACCGACCACTCCTCGCGGCCGGAGAGCGCGTCGAGCGCGGCCGCGAGCTCGTCGTGCTGCTCGGCGAGCATCCGGCGGGCGCCGTCAGCTGCGGCGAACAGCGTGCACAGTCGCAGGGGCACCACGGCGGAGCGCTCGAAGGCGCCCGCGATGACGGCCTCGTGGGCGCGCGCCGTGCGCTCGAGCCACGGCAGGTCGTTGAGGTTGCGCCGCAGCGGCTCCTCGCCGAACTCGGCCAGCGGCACGGGGCTGCAGAGCACGGCGAGCCCGCCCTCGCGGTTCCACTCGAGCTCGCTCCCCGGATGGACCCCGACCGCATCGACCCCGGCGCCGGCGAGCGCGGCGTCGTCGCGGGCGACGCAGTAGGCCCACAGCGCGTCGCCGACCGGCGCCTCCAGGGGCTCCGCGGCCGGCGGGGGCTCTCCCACCCCGCCGGCTGCGGGCGCCGGCTCGGCCGGCGCGGTGACGGCGGGCGCCGGTTCGACCCGCGGCGCCGCCGCCGCGGGGGCGGCGCCTCGCTCCGCGGTCGCGGCGCGCAGCAGCGCGGCCTTCAGCTCGGCGACGGCCTCCGCCTCGGCGCGGGCGAGCAGCTCGGGGGCGCGCTCGGCGGCCCAGCGGCCGAGGTCATCCACGGCCGCCCTCTTCGATCAGCCGCTCGAGCCGGTCGAGGCGCTCGCGCAGCTCCGCGTTCTCGCGCTCGAGCTCCTTGACGCCACCGCCGTTCTCGATCTGCTGATCGTCGTCCACGCGCTGGAGGGTCGGGTCGCCCTCCCACCAGTTGATCCCCATCTCGCGCGCCTTGTCGACGGACGCCACGAGCAGGCGCAGCTTGATCGTCAGCAGCTCGATGTCGAGCAGGTTGATCTGGATGTCTCCCGCGATCACGATGCCCTTGTCGAGCACCCGCTCGAGGATGTCGGCCAGGCTGGCCGTGCTCTCGGGGCGCCCCGGGAGCCCCTGGGATCCGCGCGCGCCGAGCGGCGCCGAGCTCATCGGTCCTCCGCCTCCCCGCGCAGATAGCGGTGGTCGCGCTTGTAGCCGAGCAGCCCGCCGGAGTCGTCGAGCTGGACGACGTACGCGCCCATCACGTCGGTCGTGTTCGGGATCCGCGTCATCTCGCAGGCCTCGACGGTGACGAGCCAGGACTCGCCATCCCACTGCAAGCCGCTGACCCGCTCGGGCTCCAGGCCGGTCATGTCCTTGATCGTCGCCCTCGCCTCGAGCGCGAGGTCGCGCGCCGACATCCGCGAGTTCGAGGTCGAGTTCGAGTCCGAGCGTTTCTCGCTCATCGGTTGCGTCCCTCCATGAGCCGCTCCAGCAGGGCGTCCTCGGCCGCGTCGGCCTCGGCGTCGTCGATCGTGCCTGCCGCGCGCGCGGCGTCGATCTCGCGCAGCTGGGCCTGGATGGCGCCCTCGTCGTAGTACTCGGCCTCGGCCGCCGCCTGGATCTGCTCCGCGATCCAGACCGTGCCCGTCACCGGGGCGAGCGGGAGCTTGAGGAGGCCAGTGATCAGGCCCATGCAGGCGCCTCCTCGGCGACGAAGCTGTAGGGCGGCAGCGGGCCGAGCAGCCGCAGCTCGATCCGGCCGCCGAGCTCTTCCGCGGCGGCGTCGACCGCGCGGGCGAATTCGTCCGCCCGGCCACGCTCGACCAGGAAGGCGGAGTTGACGGCGGCCTGCAGCCCACTCGCGGGCTCCCGGCTCGTCGCGACGGCGAGGCCGTCGAGCCGCGCGTGCAGCGCCTCCGCGTCGCGTGCGCGGGCCTGCTCGACCTCAGCGGACACCAGCTCGCCGAGCCGGACCCGCTCGAAGTGCCCGGCCGCCTCCGACAGGCCGCGGACCCGCTCGCGCAGCTGCGCGACGGCGGGCGAGCCCTCGATGATCGAGCGCAGCAGCACGGCTTCGTCGTAGGTGCCCTTCAGCGTGAGCTGGACCTTACCGTCGAAGGTCGCGAGCTGCGTCTCCAGCGACTCGCGGCGCGGCGCGAGGAACTCGCCGGCGACGGCGTCCTCGCCGGCCATCGCGGTGCCGAACTGCACCGGCACCACGGTGGCCCGCTCGGCGACCGTCTCCAGCACCCGCCAGTGGCGGCGCATGAGGTCGGCCGCGCGGGTCTCGCCGGCGGCGTCGGTCACGATCGCCGCCAGCTCCCCGTCGACGACGGGACGAGCGCCGGCGCCCTCGACCGCCCGGCCCTCGCCCGCCCTCGTCACGCCGTGGACGTAGACCTTACTCATCGTCGCTGCTACTGCGGCGCGAACGCGAGCTCGACGTCCGCCGGCGGCGGGTGCTCTTGTCGTCGTCGTCCCCGCCGCCGCCCGGCAGCTTCTCCTTGACACCCTCGAGCGCGCCCTTGGTCTTCGACTTCGAACCGCCCTCCGTCATGCCCTCCATCAGCTCCGGCAGGCCGGCGCCGCCGTCCTCGGAGATGTCCAGGCGGTTGACGGCCTCGGCGAAGCGCAGGTACGTGTCGACGCTCGCGATCACGATCCGCGCGTCGATCGTGATCAGCTCGATGCCGATCAGCGAGACGCGGACATAGGCGTCGATCACGAGGCCCTTGTCGAGGATCACCTCGATGACGTCCGCGAGCCCACTGGGTTTCGGACGTTCCAGGTATCCGCCTTGTGCTGCTGCCATAGACGTTGCTCTCCTCAGGTTTCGTCGGTCTGTTGCGTCGGAGTCGGCTGCTCAGATCGGTCGAGCAGCTGGGTCCGGATGTACGAACGGTTCTTGGCCAGCGCGCGCGAGATGTCGACCTTGCGCAGCCCGTGCAGGTAGCCGATGCACCAGTCGAGCTGCTGGAGCGCGTCCTCCGCGGCGCGCCGATAGCGCTCGGTCTCTTGGACGTTGGAGGCCATGGCTCAGCGGCGGCCCACGGGCGTGCGCTTGCGGCTCGGACGCGCCGGGAGCTCGTCCTCGTCGATGTCGTCGTCATCGGGGTGGACGGGCGGCTCGGCGGCGGCGCTGCGCTCGTCGAGGTCCTCGTCCTCGTCCTCGACGGGCTCGTCATCCTCGTCGGGCTGCTCGTCCTCGTCGAAGTCCTCATCCTCCTCGGCGACCGGCTCCTCTTCGGGCTCCTCGTCCTCGACGGGCTCCTCGTCCTCCTCGAAGTCCTCATCCTCCTCGGCGACCGGCTCCTCTTCGGGCTCCTCGTCCTCCTCGAAGTCCTCGTCCTCCTCGGCGACGGGCTCGTCGTCGGCCTCGTCCTCCTGGTCGTACTCCTCGTCGCCCTCGTAGCCCTCGTCTTCCTCGGGCTCCTGGTCGTCGGAGCGCAGGCGCTCGTTGATGAAGCGGCGCCCGTTGAGGGCCGCCTTGCCGGCGGTGTAGAGGACAGCGCCGGTGGCGACCGCGCGCACGCCCGTCATGCGCGGGTTCTTGCGCGCGCTCTCCTTGCTGTCGTCGAGCGCCGCGACGAGCGCGGCCACCGCGACGCGCTTTACGTCATCGGCACTGGGTTTGCCCACGATCTTCGCCATCACGTCTCCTAGGTCCGCAACACCCGATAGGTCATGACCGCCGCAGCGGCGCCCGCCACGACGGCTACCAGCGCGGCCTTGACCGGCGACGGCTTGTCGCCGGCCAGCCGCGAGGTGACCGTGTTCTTGAGAAACTCCTTCACGCTAGCTCCGGCTCGAGGAGCTGCGACGGCGCGACGACGACGACGAGCCGGACGTCGACTGCTTCTTCTGCGACGACCCGTTCGTGGCACCGCGCGTGCGGCTGCCCGACTTGCGCTTGGTGCCCGAGCTCGAGCCCGACGACTTCGTGCCGGAGGATCGGCCGCTGCCGCTGCCGCTGCCGTTGCCGCTGCCGTTCGACGAGGTCGAGCGCGAGGAGGACGAGCGCGAGCTGGCGGCCGCCTTCGTGGGCCGCGCGCCGGCGCCCTTCGAGAAGCGCCCCGTCTTGTCGCGCGGGAGCTTCTCGACCGGGATCGGCTCGTCGTCGCCGCCGTCCTCGTCGCGGTCGCTGTCGTCGCTGTCGCTGTCGTCCTGATCCTCGTCCGAGGAGCCGAACTCCTCGTAGAGGTCGTCGACCTCGGAGTAGTCGCGCTCCTCGTCGTAGGAGTCGTCGTGCGGCTCCACGACCTCGCCGTCCTCGATCACGCCGCGCCAGGCGCCGGTCTCCATCTCCTGCATCTCGATGAACGCCTTGTAGCGGTGCAGGTCGGCGCGCACGGCGCGCTTGATGTGGCGCATGCCGCGGGCGGCCTTCTCGATCAGCGAGCCCGGCTGCACGTCGAGCGTGATCTCGATCCGCGTGAGCCGCGGGGCGAGCTCGTGGAAGCTGGCCACGCCGGAGTGCGTGATGCCCTGCGCGACCTTCCACTTGATCCGGTCGTCGGGCCGCTGCGTGACGATCTTGGCCTCGAACTCCTTCGTCTTGCCCCAGATCTTCGTGGAGAACCGGATCGTCTCGTCCTCGTCCTGGGAGACGTTCGTGACCCGGTGCATGAACTGCGGCCACTCCTCGAACTGGGTGAACTGGTTGTAGGCGGTCTCCAGCTCGACGGCCACGTCGACCGACTGCTGGATCGGCATCCGCCGGCCCTTGCCGACGCCCGGCATGTCGTTCTTGCCGCCGCCACCGCCGTCGTCGCCGCCGCCGCCGAGCCCCGGGATCAGGCCGCCCGCGGCCTCCTTGGCGATGCCGCCGGCGCCGCCGGCCTGATCGATCTTGCCGCTGACGGTGTCCTTGACCTTCGAGCTGACCTTGTCGGTCGCCTTCGACGCCACGTTCGCGGGGCTCATCCCCCCGTTGCGGAACGCGGTGACGCCCTTCTTGGCCAGCGGGGCGGCGGCCGCGAGGCCGGCGCCGGCGGCGAGGCCCTTCGCGCCCGACAGACCGCCGCCGCTCTTCTTCGGCTTCGGCGACACGTCGCCGACGTTCTTCACTGCTTCCTTGAGTGCGTGACCGACTGCGTCTCGGACGGTCTCGCTCATGTCCTTCGCCATGGCAGATTCCCCTACCTGTGGAAGTCGTAGTTGCCTTGGGGGTTCCCTGCAGCGAAGCGGGAGGAAACGGGGGGAATTCCCCGGGCGAAGTCGTGCAAGCACACGCATCCGATGCGGGGAGCTATTTCACACAAGAAACCGGATTTCCGTAGCTGTCAGGACTATGACCACCCTTAACGGAAGCGGGCATCCGCGAGCGCATGGAGGCGTTGCAGGCGATCGCGGAGGCCAACGGCGGCAACCGCCTTGCCGGCTTCCCGGGGCATGACGCCTCCGCGGCCTACGTCAAGCAGCGGCTCGAGGCCGCCGGCTACGAGGCCAGCTACCACGACT
>DATFQI010000361.1:0-2418 GCA_035264365.1 Solirubrobacteraceae bacterium | reverse complement strand
CCTCCTCGGGCTCGTCAACGAGCCCGAGGATCGGCGTCACTCGGACGCGCAGGCCGACCCCGCGGGCCGGCGCACTATCGCTTCCCACACCGAGCAGCGGTCAAGGCCGATCCGCCAGGAGTGTCGCGGCTGCCTCGATGCAGCAGCGCGGCTATGTTCGGTCCCGGCTCCTTGCTGCGCTGCCGCTGATCGTCCAACGCGGTCGCGAGTGGCGCTCGGGACGAGGGACCCCAGACTTCCGCTCTGTCGGGAAGCACTAGCCCCGATCTTGCATCAGGCCGCTGACAGTAAGTCTGGTGTGGTTGGGTGACCGCGGCGGGCGGTCGATCGGCCGCGGCGGCGCCAGCGAGCGGCGGTCTGCTGGCCGATCAGGGGCGTTTCCGCGGAAACGCGTCGGTACGCGGGCTGGTCGGCGTGGCCGATGCGGTCGGCGGGTGCTGCAGGGGTCGTGGTCGCGTGGTCGGCCGGCGCTCAGCGCGTGGGTGGCGGTAGTGCGGCGAGCCGCGCGAAGGCGACGGCGAGCTCGTTGGCCCAGGGCCAGTCGCGGTCGAGGTGCAGGATCGCTTGGCGGGCGTGGAAGGCGAGGCGGCCGGCGACGTGCAACAGCCGGTAGCGCAGGCGCTTGGGTTCGCTGCGGGCGAGCTCGCCGTCGAGGCAGAGGTTCTGGGTCCAGGCGATCAGGTCTTGGGCGATCAGCGAGAGCTCGAGCCAGACGGCGTTCATTTGGTAGTCGCGGAACGGCAGCTTGTCCATGCCGGTGTCCTTGCCGGCCTTGATGCGGTCCTCGACCCGCGCGTGGCCGCGGTGGCGGGCCTCCAGGTAGGCGATGTCGGTGTCGGGCTGGTCGGTGAGGATCGCCTGGAAGCGGTGCCCGTCGTGGTCGGTGAAGCTCAGCTGCGCGCCGGGGTGCGGGATCTCGCGGCGCACGATCACGCGCGATCCGGCCGGCCAGCTCGACAGGTCCAGGCCGTCGGTGATCTCGGCGACCCAGGCGCCGTCGTCGCGCGGCTCGCCGTCCTGGCAGAGCGCCGGCACCCAGGCGTCCTCGCCGAGCTGAAGGATCGCGGCGCGGATCGGCTCGGTGAGATCGAACCCGACCGAGAAGCGCAGCCGCCCGTCGCGGCAGAAGTCCAGCAGCTCGTGCGTCGCGCCCGCCGAGTCGGCGCGCATCAGGATCTGCTCGCGCGCCGCGACGCGCTTGGGCAGCTGCGCAAGCGCGGCGTCGAGCACCGCGATCTGGTCGGCGGCCGTGTTGGCACCCGCGTTGCCCGGCCGCAGCAGGCCGGCGAGCGCCTCCTCGGAGCCGTCGAGGTAGGCGAGCATCGGATGAAACCCAAACCCGCCCTTGTAGTTGCCCGCCGCGCCGTCCTTGTCGGAATGCGCCACCAGCAGCGTGGCGTCGAGGTCGATCTCGACCATACGCGGGCGCGCGCCGCGCCGCCACGCGCGCGAGCGCGCCTCGCCGCGCGCGCCGCGCATCGCCTCCAGTGCATCCGGGTCGGCAGCGATCCGCTCGATCAGCCGATAGGCCGTCGCATCCGAAGCCACCGGCCCGAACAGCGCCTCCTGGTCGCGCACCGTCCCCAGGTCACACAGCGCGTCGCCGCCGTCGGCCAGCATCACCGCCAGATCCCGGATCACGCGCCCCGGCGAGTGCGTCGGCGAGCGCTCGAACAGGCCCCCCAGCGCACGATCCAGCGCACTCGTCAGGCCGACGCGATCCGCGCACTCGGCGAGCAGCGCCGCGCCCGCATGCGACACCAGACCCTCTCCGTCCGCCCTGACCTCTACCTTCACATCGCGCCCACCGCGCTTCACCCGCAAGGTGACCTCCTGAACCGGGACTCACGACTCTCGACAAGCCGAAGAATCCCTGCTCAGCCGGACAACACCGCGCCCCGGAACCCCGGGGCGCGACCGGTTAACGAAAGATCCGGGTTAGTGGCGGCTCAGGGACCGCCGGAGAGGCGGAGCTCCGCCCGGCCGCGGCGCACGAGGCGCGTGTCGCCCTGGCGGGCCTCGACCTCGACGATCGCGACGTCCGCGTCGACGTCCGCGCAGGTCGACGACACGACGATCTCCTGCTCGGGGACGCCCATGCCGCGGAACTGCACCGACAGCCGGCGCAGCCTGTCCGGGCCGCCGGCGGCCTCCGTCTGCGCGCGGGCCACCTGCGCCATCGTCCACAGGCCGTGGAGGATGCGGCCCGGCAGGCCGACGGAGCGTGCGAAGTCGTCGTCGACGTGGATCGGGTTGAAGTCCCCCGACGCGCCCGCGTAGCGGACCGTCAGATAGCGGTCCGGGGTGACCCGCAGCTCCGGCAGCCGCTCGCCCGGCTCCATCACGCCCCCCTCACGATGCAGGTCCAGACGCCGACGCAGACGCGCGTGCGCGCCTGGTTGTCGGAGCGCGACTCGA
>DATFQI010000360.1:0-14939 GCA_035264365.1 Solirubrobacteraceae bacterium | reverse complement strand
CCTCGGTGACGACCTTGCCGGGCCAGATGCCCGAGGCGTCGACGTCGGCGATCGTGTCGTGCGCGACCAGGCGCTGCTCATCGGTCGTATAGAAGATCTCGGACCGGTAGCTGGAGCCGATGTCGTAGCCCTGGCGGTCCTTGGTCGTCGGGTCGTGGATCTGGAAGAAGAACTCGAGGATGTCCCGGTAGGAGATGCGCCCGGGGTCGAAGACGATCTCGACCGCCTCGGCGTGCCCGGGATGGTTCCCGTAGGTCGGGTCGTCGTTCTCCCCGCCGGTGTAGCCGACGCGGGTGGAGATGACCCCGTCGCGGTGGCGCAGCAGCTCCTCGACGCCCCAGAAGCATCCGCCCGCGAGGATGGCGGTCTCGGTGTTGTCGCTCATGGCGTTCATATCAGCACGTCCGACCCGCCGGGACGGAGGCAAGGGCGATACCTGGGGTCACGCACCGGTGTGCGGTGAAGGGCCGACCGCGCTCACGTGAGCCCGGCGAGCAGCGCCCCGCCGAGCGCGACGAAGCCGGCCGCGAGCCACAGCACGTAGTCGCCGACGTGGCCGCTGTGCAGATCGCGCATCGCCTGCATCGCGGATCGGGCGGGAGCGGGCGCGTTCGACCTGGCGGCGCCCAGGAGCGCGATCCAGGCCACCACCGCGGCCGCGCAGGCGCTGAGGATGCCGATGGCCCATGCGAGCGCGGAGGGGAACGGAGCGCCGAGCTCGGCCGGGGTGACCTGGGCCCCGAAGAGGACCGCCGCGTGGACGGCTTCGGTATCGAGGGCCGCAGCTGCCGCCGTCAGCGTCGCGTCGAGCAGTCCCGGTGCCGCACCCAGCCCGACTGCCGCGAGCGTCAGCAGCAGAGCCGCCGCCGTCAGGATCGGGTCGCGGCCCTCCGGCGGCTCGGGCTCCTCACGCGCCTCGCGGGTCGACGGATCCACGCGCGGGGGCTCACCGATGCCCACGAAGATGCCGGCTCCCGCGCGCAGGACGGCGGCACCGATGAGCAGCGACGGCACCGCGATCGCCCACGGGAGCCACGCGAATCCGGGCACGAGCTCCGCTCCATGATCGACCAGCCCCTTGCCCCAGAAGGGGCCGAGCGGTGGCAGCCCCGCGATGGCCAGCCCGGCGACGGCGAACGCCGCGCCGGTGAACGGCATGTCGCGCCCGCGGCCGTGCAGCTCGCCGGCGTCGATCGTCCCGAAGCGCCGCTCCAATGCGCCGACGCCCACGAACAGCGCCGCCTTCGCGCATCCGTCGGCGAGCGCCCACACCATGGCGCCCGCCAGCGCGTGCGCCTCCAGCAGACCGATCGCCGCCAGCGAGATCCCGATCGTCGACGTCGTGACGAAGGCCAGCATCCGGCGCAGGTGCCGCTGCTCGAGCGCCATCATCGCGCCGACGAGCGCGGTGGCCAGCCCGAGCACCACGAACACCACCCGGACGGCGCCCTCGTGGCCGGCGAAAGGCTCGGCGAACACGTTCCAGTACACCCGCACGAGCCCGAACAGCCCGAGCTCCGTGAACGCGCCGGCCAGCAGCAGGCAGACCGGTGAGGAGGCGGCCGCGTACGCATCGGCGAGCCAGAAGTGGAACGGCACGACGGCCGCCTTCACCAGCAACCCTCCGGCGACCAGCGCGAAGGCCACGACGACCAGCGCGTCGGGCGGTCCTTGCGCGCTCAGCACATCGCCGATGCGGGCGAGGTTCAGCGCGCCGGTCCGGCCGTAGAGCAGCCCGACGCCGAAGAGCAGCAGGATGGCCCCGAGACTGTTGGTGATGGCGAAGTTGACGCCGCCCTGGAGCGGGGACGGCTCGGCGCTGCGCAGCGCGACCAGCGCGTACGCGCAGACGCTCATGAGCTCGAAGAACACGAAGAGCGTGAAGAGGTCCGCGCCCAGGCAGAATCCCACCATCGCAGCGAGCAGGACGAGCACGAGCGCGTGGAACAGCGGGTCGGCCGCCTCGGTCAGGCGTCGGGAGCTCAGCAGCGCGACGACGGCGAGCAGCGCGGAGAACAGGGCCATGCCGCCTCCCATGACGTCGGGCGTCAGCGCGATACCGACCGGCATGCCGTCGACCGGCGCCCAGCCGCCGAGCCACAGGACGTCGAGCGGCCCGCCGGCCCGCACGACCAACACGGCGCAGAGCGCGGCTGTGGCAGCCGCCGCCGTCACGGCGAGCGCCTCACCGGCCGCGCGGCCGATGGAGGTCCGGACGCCCGCGACGAGCGCCGCCGCCAGCAGCGGCACGAGGATGGCCAGCGACGCGACGGTCATCAGTCGCGCATGGCGGCGAGCTCGTCAGGGTCGACGGTGCCGAAGCGCTTCTTCACCTGCACGGTGAGCGCGAGCAGCAGCGCGGCCACCGTCGCCTCGACGACCACGTCGGTCAGCGTCAGCGTCTGGACGATCGGGTCGACCACCGGCGTCGACGCCGGCTGCGACTTGAACACGGGGGCGGCTGCGCCGTCGCGATAGCCGACGGCGAGCAGCAGCACGTAGGTGGAGGACTGCGCGACTGTCAGGCAGACGACCAGGTGCACGAGGTGGCGGCTCGTCACCATCCCGTAGACCCCGACGACGAGCAGCCAGGCGGCGACGAGGTACGGCAGGCCGTTCATCGGGCGTCGCGCACGAGCGCCTGCTCGAACAGCTCGACGAAGATCAGCGTGAACGCCGCCGCGACCTCGATGCCCACGGCGATGTTCGCCAGCGGGATCGTGCCGCCCGACAGCAGGTCGCCCGGTGTGCCGGGTCCGAGGAAGTTCGCGAAGGCCGCGGTCGCGAAGACGAGCCCGCCGACGCCGAGCAGTGCGAAGGCGCCGGCGCCGAGCGCCTCGGTCACCTCGAGCGCCGGCACGCTGCGCGTGATCGCGCCGCGACCGGCGGCGAACACGAGCAGCGAGGCCGAGGCGGCGATCACTCCGCCCTGAAAGCCGCCGCCGGGGGTGATGTGCCCGTGGCTGATGATGTAGGCGGCGAGCACGACGGTCGGCGCGACCAGCCATGCGGCCAGCGCGTGCATGCCGGCGAACGCGATCGCAGGCGCATGCCGCTCGCGCCGCGTGTCCGGGTCGGCGCCGGCCTGCACGCGCAGGATCAGCGCGCACGCCGAGGCGGCCGCGAACAGGATGAACTCCTCGCCGAGCGTGTCGAAGGCCCGCAGGTCGAAGGTGACCGCCGACACCACGTCGGTGGTGCCGCGCCTGTCGACCATCTGATCGGCCACGAAGCGGCCATAGGCGCTGGCGCCCGAGCCGGCGTCCGGCAGCCCGGTGCACGCGGCGACGAGACCGGCGAGCGCCATGCCGCCGATCGGCAGGAACAGGAGGCCGCGGCCGCGGCGGCTCACTCCTCCTCCCGGTCCAGAGCCGCGAGCGTCAGCAGCAGCATCAACGGCAACCCGACGGTCACGACCACGATCTGCGAGATCGCGACGTCGGGCGCCTGGAAGAGGAAGAAGAGGATCGCGACGCACAGGCCGAACACGCCGGCCACCAGCGCTTGGCGCCGTGGATCCTGTACGGCGACGACGGCCGTCCCGCCCGCGGCGACGAGCAGGAGGGCGGCCACCTGCAATGCGGTCATCGCTTGCGCTCGCCGGTCGGGTGGACGCTGCGCGTCGCGCGCGCGAGCGCCTGGACGCTGATCGGCGAGGCGGCCACGAGGAGCACCGCGAGCAGGATCGCCTTCTCGGTCACGATGGCCGGGCCGGCCTCCACGGCGACCGCACCCGCGACCAGCACGGCGGCGAACGCGGGCGGGGCGGTGTAGTGCAGGCGCGCCCAGGGATCGCTCAGCAGTGCGGCGCCGAGCGCTCCCACGAGTCCGGTCGCGGTCGCGACGAGCAGCAGCGCGGCGACGATCGCGTCGCGCATCAGTCCCGGCGCTCGAGCAGCGTCGCGAAGGCGAGGGTGCCCGCGAAGTTGAGCAGGGCGAGGACCAGCGCGAGGTCGAAGAAGTCCCGGCTGTCCAGGCCCACGGCGAGCATCGCGAGGATCAACGACGCATTGACGCCGGCGACCTGCAGGGCCGGGAGGCCGTCCAGCGGAGCGCGGCGCAGCGTCGCGGCGCCGAGCGGGAGCATCCCGGCGAGCAGCGCCATGGCCGCGACGAGCCAGGCGTTCATCCTCGCCCTCCGAGGCGGTGGACGAGCATCACCCCGGCGGCGCGATCGTCCTCGACGACGTAGGCCCCGGGCGACAGCGACTCGGCGGCGGCGCGGAGTGCCCCGCCGTCGCGATCATCGACCCGGATCTCGTCGAAGCGGCCGGATACCGGCTTCCGGGCTCCCGCGGCGACCAGCGCGAACGCGAGCCGGACCGTGTCGGCGGGCACCGCGATGAGCGCGGCGCCCAGGCGCCCGAGCGCCCCTGCCTGGACGCGGCCGGACGCACGCCCGCGGAGCAGGGCGACCTCGATCCCCGCAGCCATCAGGGCGACGGCAGCGCCTGCGGCCAGCTCCGATCGGACGACGGAGCCCGCGAGCACCAGCCACAGCAGCCACGAGCTCGCGAACGAGATCAGCCACACCCGCGCGGTCGGCATGGGCGAGCGCTACCCCGATCGGATGCGCGGCAAGCCGGGTTCGGCCCTCAGGGCGCTCGGAAGGCCCGGGAGGGACCGGGAGCCGGGTCCATCACCAGCTCGGGGGTCATCGGCAGCCGGCGGATGCGGCGGCCGGTCGCATGGAAGACCGCGTTGGCGATCGCGGCGGCGGTGCCGACCTGCCCGATCTCGCCGACGCCCTTGGCGCCGAGCGGGCCGACCACGTCGTCGCGGACCTCGACGAGCTCGACGCTGACGTCGGGTGCGTCGGCGTTGACCGCCACCAGGTAGTCGGCCAGGTTGGTCGCGGCCCAGCGGCCTTGGCGCGGGTCCATGTGATTGCCCTCGAGCAGCGCCTGCCCCAGGCCCCAGAGCATCCCGCCCATCAGCTGGCTGCGCGCGAGCAGCGGGTTGAGCACGCGCCCGGGCGCGAACGCCCCCAGCAGCCGGCGCACCCTGACCAGGCCGAGCTCCGGGTCGACGGCGACCTCCGCGAACTGGGCGCCGAACGTGAGCAGGCCGTGCGGCGTGTCCAGCGGCGGTGGGCGCCACGACCCCGTCGCCTCGGCGTCGGCCATGTGGTTTCGAGTGAGCAGGCCGGTGTAGGTCTCCTCGGCGCCGGGCCGCTCGGTAGAGGTCATCCGGCCGCCGTGCACGCTGACGGAGTCCGCGCGGATGCCGTGCAGCTGCGACCCCTCGTCGCCGACCGCGAGCTGGACGAGCTGCCGTCGCAGCGCCTCCCCGGCGGCGTGCACGGCCGAGCTGACCATGCCCGCACCGGAGGAGCCGACCGCCGCCGTGCTGTTGGGCATGTCGCTGTCTCCAGCCTGGAAGCGCACCGCCGCAAGCTCGACGCCGAGCGCGTCCGCGGCCACCTGGGTCGCCATCGTCAGCACGCCCGTGCCGAACTCCTGCGTGGCGGTCTGCACCACCGCGCTCCCGTCGGCGTGCATGCGGGCACGCGCCCGCTGCTCGGGCATGAAGAACGCGACAGGGTACGCGGACGCGGCCATGCCCGTGCCGATCAGCCAGTCGCCGTCGCGCGTTCTCCGCGGCGCCGGGTCGCGTCCCTCCCAGCCGAAGCGGCCGGCGCCGAGGCGCAGGCACTCCGGGAAGCCGTCGCTCGACCACGGGTTGCCGTGCGGATCGACGGGCGTGTGGTTGCGCAGCCGCAGCTCGACGGGATCGATCTCGAGCCGGTGCGCGAGCTCGTCCATCGCCATCTCGAGCATCGACACGCCGAGCGCCTCGCCCGGGCCGCGCGTGAAGGTCGGCGTCATCGTGCTGCCGCGGACGAGCCGGTGCACGCCACGGTAGTTGCGGCACGCGTACAGCTGCGAGGAGACGCCGGTGGCGGGCTCGGCCCAGTCGTCGAACGGTGACGTGACCGAGAGCTTGTCGTGCCGGATCGCCGACAGGCGACCCTCTCGCGTGGCCCCCAGGACGATCTGCTGCTCCTGCTCCTCGCGGTGCCCGTTCGAGGCGAACATCTCCGCTCGCGTCAGCATCAGCTTCACCGGCCGCCCGACGTGGCGTGCGGCGATCGCGGTCAGCGTCACGCCCGGCCACACCATCGCCTTCATGCCGAACGAGCCGCCGACGAAGGGGGCCAGCACGCGCACGCGCGACAGCGGCAGCCCGAGCAGGTGCGCGACCGTGAGCTGGGTCGCGCGGACGCCCATCGTCGACTCGTGGATCGTGAGCGTCCCGCCGTCCCAGGCGGCGACCGTCGACGGGGCCTCGAGCGGGTTGTGGTGGTTGGCGGCCATGCGCACGGCGACGTCGACGCGGACGGCGGCCTGCTCGAGCGCCGTGTCGACGTCGCCGCGCTCGACGCGCCCCGGCATCAGGCCGCCGAACAGCCGCTCGGCCTCGTACGCCTGCTCACGCCCCCCGTCGATCGTCACGACCGCCGGCGCGCCCTCGTACTCGACGCGCACCAGCGAGGCCGCGTGCCGGGCCCGCTCGAGCGAGTCGGCGACGACGAGCGCCACGGGCTGGCCCGCGTAGCGGACGGCGTCGCCCTGAAGCGGGAAGAAGCTCTGGCCCGGCGCCGCCTGCCCGACCAGCGACGGCAGCAGCCGCGGGGAGCCGGCCAGCTTCGGCACGTCCTCGTGCGTGAGCACGGCCAGCACGCCGGCCGCGCGCAGCGCCTCGCGGGCGTCGACGGCAAGCACCCGCCCGGCGGCGATCACCGCGCCAACGAGCGCGAGGTGGCACATCCCCGGCAGCGCGACCTCGGCCGTGTAGCGGGCGGCGCCGGTGACCTTGGCCTGCCCGTCGACCCTGCGGAGCGGCCTGCCGACCGCCGTCACGCCGCGGCCTCGGACAGGGCACGGACCACGGCCCGGCTCGCGAGCTCGACCTTGAAGGCGTTGTGCCTGCGGACGATCGCCCGCTCCAGCTCGGCGGTCGCGGCGCGGCGGAAGGACGCCGCGTCGGCTGGCGCCCCGACGAGCGTGCGCTCGGCCAGGCGCGCGCGCCACGGCTTCGTCGCCACGCCGCCGAGTGCCAGCCGCGCAGCGGTGACGACGCCGTCGCTGACCTCGAGCGCCGCCGCGACGGAGACGAGCGCGAACTCGTAGGACGCCCGGTCGCGGACCTTGAGATAGACCGACCGGCGGGCGATCGGCGCCGCCGGCACGTCGATGCCGACGATCAGCTCGCCGTGCTCGAGGCTGTGCTCGAGCTCCGGCGTCTCGCCGGGGAGCAGGCACAGGTCGTCGGCGGCGATCGAGCGGTCGCCGAGCGGGCCGACCGTGCGGACCACCGCATCGAACGCAACCAGCGCGACCAGGACGTCGGACGGGTGCGTGGCGATGCAGTGCTCGCTCGTGCCGAGGATGGCGTGGCCGCGGTTGAAGCCGTCGAGCGCCGCGCAGCCGCTGCCCGGCTCGCGCTTGTTGCACGGCGACACGCCGTCGCGGAGGTACGCGCAGCGCGTGCGCTGGCGGAGGTTGCCGCCCAGCGACGCCATGTTGCGCAGCTGTGGGGAGGCTCCGAGCAGCAGCGCGCGGGAGATCGCCGGGTATCGCTCCCGCACCGCGCGGGCGCGGGCTACTTCGCTCATCCGCGCGAGCGCCCCGATGTGGAGGCCGCCGTCGGCCAGCTCCTCGACCGCATACAGCGGCAGGTCGTTGATGTCGACGAGGTGGTCCGGCACGGCGACACCTGCGCGGATGAGGTCCACCTCGGTGGTCCCGCCGGCGAGAAAGGCCCCGCACGGTTCGTGCGCCGCGAGCGCGACCGCCTGCTCGATGGTGCTGGGCCGGCTGTAGCTCAGCGGCCTCACCCGGCGTCCCTGACCTGCCGGATCGCCGCCCTGATGTTGGGGTACGCGGCGCACCGGCAGAGGTTGCCGCTCATGAGCTCCGCGACCGCCTCGTCGCTCGAGGCGCCGCCCTCCTCCAGCAGCTTGACCGCGGACATGATCTGTCCCGGGGTGCAGTAGCCGCACTGGAGCGCGTCGTGCTCGATGAACGCACGCTGCATCGGATGCAGCTCACCGTCACCGGCGAGGCCCTCGATCGTGGTGACCTCGTGGCCCTCGCAGGCGATGGCGAGCGTCAGGCACGCCAGCACGCGGCGGCCGTCGACCCACACGGTGCAGGCGCCGCACGCGCCCTGCTCGCACCCCTTCTTCGTGCCGGTCAGGCCAAGGTGCTCGCGCAGCGCGTCGAGCAGGCTCACCCGCGGCTCGAGCTCCACGGCCCGCCGCTCGCCGTTGACGGTCAGCACGACCGGTGTGCTCCATGGCCCGCGCAGCGCGCCCGTGGCGACATCGATGTCCATGCACGGGATCGTCCGGGTGCGCCGGGCGCCCGCAATCGCCGGCGCCGGTCAGGTGATCGGCGAAGGCGATCAGAGGGCGCTTGACACGTCGGGCCGATCGCCCGTACGGGGTTCGTTGTTGAGAGCCGGGACCACGGGCGGGACGGTGCATCCAGCGATGAGCACCGTCGAAGGGAGCACACCATGATCGAGGCGGCCCCCCTGTCCCGCATCCGCCGGATCGTCGGCCCGAAGCCGGCGGATCTCTATGACGCCTGGCTGTTCGCAGCCGCCGACGCGACCCTGGCGCTCGCCGCCTGGCGCTCGGCGATGCGACGCGACCGCGGCGACGCCTACGCGACCTACGTCGCCGCCCTCGACCGCGAGGAGCAGGCAGCCGTGTGCTTCGGCCAGCGGGTCTGCGGCGCCTCATGACCTTGGCCGACCTGAAGGACCTGGTCAGCGGTGCGAGGGTGGCCCTGCGCGAGGCCCACGAGGCATACCGGCGCCATGGCGCCGTCGAGCGGCCGCGCGAGACCACCCGCCGTACGCGCGACCGTGCGCGCCCCTCCGGCCGCCGCGACGACCCGGACGTCGTGCTCGACATCCCGCACGTGCACGTCGACGAGATCGACCTCCAGCTCGACGAGCTCAAGGCGCGCGTCGCACTCGAGGCGCACGTGCTCGACCTCCTGCGCCTGGACGTCGGGGTGGACGCCGAGCTGCGCGGCGTCGCGCTCAAGATCGCCGGCGTCGACGCGGAGGCGCAGCTCAAGGTGCGTCTCGAGAACCTGACCATGATCCTCCGCCGCGTGATGGACACCATCGACGCGAACCCCCAGATCCTGCTGAACCTCGCGGACCAGCTCGGCGAGGTGGGCTCGCGCGCCGTCGGCGCGGTCGGCGAAGCGGGCTCGGAGGCGGTCGGCCGGACCGCCCCGAAGCTCGCGCGCGCGGCGGGCCGCTCGAACGGCCGGCCGGACGCGGAGATCAGTGCCCGCTCTCAGCGGCGGGCGACGCACCGGCGACGTGACGGCGCCGGCCGGTCGGCGCGATCCGCTTAGAGCCGGCGAGCCGGACCCGCACCGGCGACCGGGAGCGGCCGAAGCCGGTCCCCGAGCGCCCAGCCGCCGAAGCACAGCGTGCCGACGAGGCCCGTGGCGGAGAGCAGGATCCCTGCGGCCGCGGCGAGCGCGACGCCGTTGGAGCCGAGGATCACCACGACGGCCACCGCTCCGACGCTCGGACCGAGCGGCAGCTGGCTGAGCGTCACGAGCGCGATCAGGACGGCGATCGCGTCGAAGACGGAGGCGTCGACGCCAATGGCGCGGAGAGCCAGCCAATTGCGCGCGATCTGCGCGAACACCGCGATCAGGACGAGCCCGAGGATGCGGGCGCGGCCGTCGAGGCTGCGCAGGATCGCCAGACCGCTCCACAACCCGGTCGTGTGACGTCGCGAGAAGGCGCTCAGGCCCCCGACCGCCGCGATCGACAGAGCGAAACAGAGCACGGCCGACCACCACGGAAGGCCGAGCGGCCCCAGCAGGGTGAACGACGTCAGTGCCGCGAGCGAGACCTCGATCGCGACGATCGGGACCTCTGCGGCCAGCAGCGCGCCGACGCGCGGACACTGCGACGGCGCCGATCGCCGCAGCGCCGCGATCCGCGCGGCCACTCCGAGCTGGCCGTTGACGATGCTCCCCAGGCCGCCGATGCCCGAGGCGCGGAACACGCCGCGCCGCGGGACGGTCGAGCCCGCGGCCTGCACGCAGCGATGCCAGGCCTCGCTGCGCGCGACCAGTGCCGCGAGCTGCAGCAGCACCGCCACCCCGAGGATCCAGAGCGGGGACGAGTCGAGCGCGTCCGCGAAGACGTCGCGCCGGGCCAGCACGACGGCCGCGAGGACGCCGAGCGCCGCGACGGGCAGCGCGATCCCGAGGGTCCGTCGCCACGCCGGCGGGAGCCTGACCGCCCGCGCGAGCTGAGCAGCACTCATGGAAGGCGGGTCTCGCCGGTCCTGCGGCTGCTGGAGATCCACGACCGCTCCGGTCAATGGCGCTTCGAGGCCAGATGCCGCCGCGACCCGCCGACGTCAGGAGGACTCCGGAGTCCCAGCCTACCGCTCGGCGGCGCCGGCGCGCACTGGCCGATAGGCGCGAACCTCAGGTCACGGGCCGTACGTGGAGCACGGCCTCGGGCCGCACGGCGACCGCCCGGCCGTCCGCGGCCTGGATCACGGCGAAGCTGTGCACACGTCGGCTGGCGACCTCGTGCAGCTTGTCGATCACCTCTTGGAGCTCTCCCTCGACTTCCAGGGAGCGACCATCGACGAACGTGATCGAGCATGCGGCCATGCCGACACGCTACCTGCCGACGCGCGGAAAGCGGGCGAGCCTCGCGCCGGCTGGTCGCCGATCCGCGGGCGCGACGCTCCGGAGCACTAGCGACCGGTCGGGCGGTGCGCCGCCCCGCGCGTGTGCGCGCGACGGCCCCGCCCTGATGCGCCGCTCGCGGCCTGGTGGCCCGTGGCGTCTGCGCGATGGATCAAGCGCCGGAGTGCATCGTCGGCCGGCCCGGGCTCGTCCCGCGGCGTCAGCGACTTCGGGTGGACGGTTCGGAACACGGGGCCCGTAGCGGTCTCTTCGACGGCGACTTCGACCTTCACGAGGCTGGCGACGTGGGCGACCACTCCGTCCATCGCGCCGCCCTCCGAGGCCACGGTGACGAGCTGCCCGTTCCGGAAGGTCTTCAGCATTGACCGAACCCTACTCCGACCGCCACACGGGCCGTGTTCGCGGCGCCGCTGGGGTCATCGCATGGAGGCGATGAGGCCGTCGGCGACGCGGCGCACGGTGTCGCTGCCGATCGCGAAGCCGATGCCGGGCGCCTGGCTGCCGCCGAGCTCGGGATCGAGCGCGGCGAGCGTCGGGATGCCGATCACGCGCCCGGACAGGTCGACCAGCGCTCCGCCCGAGTTGCCGGGGTTGATCTCGGCGCTCGTCTGGATCGCGTTGGTGAGCGTCACGCCGTTGCCCTCGGGCACGCTGCGGTTGACCGACGAGACGATGCCCTGCGTCACGCTCGACTGCAGGCCGAGCGGGTTGCCGATCGCGAAGACGATGCCGCCCGAGTGCACGCCGGCCGAATCGCCGAACGTCGCGGGGCCCGGGGTCGAGCTGCTCAGCCGGATCACGGCGAGGTCGTGCCTCGGGTCCGTCCCCACGAGCGTCGCGCGCTCGCGCCTGCCGTCCGGCAGGGTCACGAGGAACTGCCGCGCGTCGGCCGCGACATGGGCGTTGGTGACGATGTCACCTTTCCCGTCGTAGACCACGCCCGAGCCGAGCCCGCGCCTCGTCTGGATCTGGACGACCTGCGGAGAGACCTGCCGTACGACGTCGAGGAACTGCTGCTGGATGGCCGCCGCCGCGTCCGGCTCCGGCTCCGCGGTCGGCGCCGGCGAGTCGCCGCCGCATCCCGCGACGACGGCGAGCAGGGGCACGGTGGCGGCGAGCAGCCGCCTGCGCGCGAGGCGGGCGTTGACGCTCACGTGGTCGATCGGCATGCGGCACCAGTGTGGGGCCTGCGGCGGCTCCGTCTGATCGGGTCCGGCGCTCGTGCGATCCGCCCGCCTGATCGGCAGGCACGGGCGCGATCATGGCGCGGGCGGCCGCGGAGCGGCCATCACGGGGCGGCGCGGATCCGGACCCGAGGGCGAGCGTTGTTGACGTAGCCCTTCGGGTTCCACAGCGCCGCCTCGTCCTCGGGCTGCGTCGCCGCCGAGGAGTCCCAGGCGCGCACGAGGATCTCGTGCTCCCCCGCGGGGAGGTCGACCGTGATCCGCCACTGCCGCCAGGCCCACGTGCCGAGGTCCTCGAGTAGCTCGGCCTGCGACCACGACGCGCCGCCGTCGAGCGAGACGTCGACCCGCGAGACGTGTCGTTCCCCGCCGGCGAACGCATAGCCGCGCACCTCGACCAGTCCGGCCGCGAGCGTCTCTCCATCGGCCGGAGCCAAGACGTCGGCGTTGAGCGCGACCAGGCCGAGCGGCATCCCCGCTCCCGGGCCCGGCGTCCCGTCCTCGGGGAGCAGCCGGTAGGCGACACGCTGGAAGTACCCGTCCCACGGCGCCGTGCGCAGCTCGATCCGGTCGAGCCACTTGACGCTGCGCGCCCCGATGTACCCGGGCACCACCACTCGCAGCGGCGCGCCGTGGACCGGCGGGAGCGGCTCTCCGTTCATGGCCCACGCGAGCAGCACCTCCGGGCGGCACGCCTTGTCGAGCGGGATCGAGCCGCCGAAGCGCTGGACCGGGTCGGCCTCCGGGCAGACGTCGGCGCCCTCGAAGCCCGCGTGCATCGCGCCCGGCAGCGGTCCGGCGAGCGCGAGCACGTCGGCGAGCGCGACGCCGGTCCACGTCGCCGTACCGGTCGCGCCCGGACCCCACGGCGCCTCGCCCGGGATGTCACGGACGGCCATCAAGCCCGCGCGCCGGTTGCCGGCGCACTGCAAGGTCGCCGTCTCGGTGCGCTCCCGGAACGCCTCGCGCAGTGTCGTCAGCGAGAGGTCCAGCTCGCGCTCGACCAACCCGTGCACGCGCAGCCGCCAGGCGGCCGGCTCGACCTCCGGCACGGCGCCATGACCGCGCACGTAGAAGGCGTCCACCGCGGTCAACGGAGCCTCGGCGAGGGCGGCGCGGCCCGTCTCGGCGTTGAAAGGCTCGTGCTCGTGCACGATCAGATCCGCGCGCTTTCCGTAGCGACCCCTGCTCATTCCGACCCCGACCTTACGGATGTGGCAGCCCATAGCGCGCGCGACCGCCGCGTGCGAACGCCCCCGCCACCTACCGCCGGCGAGGGCGTTCGCGGTCGTCGCGATGTCGCCGGGGCTACTCGTACTGCAGCGCCTCGAGCACGTTCAGGCGGGATGCGCGCCTGGCGGGGAGCGCGGCAGCCACGATGCCGGCGCCGATGGCCAGCAGCGTGAACACCGCCAGTGTCTGGACCGGGATCGTGAGCGGCAGCCCGTCCATCGACACGGCCTGCGTCACGAGCGCGGAGAGGAACACCCCGAGCCCGAGTCCGAAGGTCGTGCCGATCAACGCGGTGATGATGCTCTCGTGGCGGATCATGCGGCGCGCCTGGCGGCGCGTCATGCCGATCGTCCGGAGCATCCCGATCTCACGCGTGCGCTCGAACACGGAGAGCACCATCGTGTTGACCATCCCGAACAGGCTCACGACGACCGAGAACCCCAGCAGCACGTAGAGCATGCCGATGACGATGGCCATGTCCTTGGTGGCGTCCTTCGGGTACGCGGTGCCGGTGTGGTACTTGGCGTCGCCATAGCCCTTCGCCGCCGCCTTGATCGAGGCCGCCGATCCGGCGTCCGCGTCGAGGAACGTGAAGCTGTTCTTCCGCTGGGCGACCGCCGAGTCGAACGCCTTCTGCGTGACGACGACGTCGTCCAGCATCGGGCTCGCCTCGGGCGGGTCGTAGATGCCGCGCACGACGACCGTGTGGCTGTCGCCCTTCGGCGTCTTGATCGACACGTCGCTGCCGACCTTCAGGTGCTTGTCCTTGGCGTACGTCTTCGTGACCAGAGCGCCGTCGGCACCGAGCTGATCGAGGGTGCTGCTGCTCCCCGTCGTCCAGTAGAACGAGTAGAAGCGCTCGATCGTCGCGGGTCGATCCCGCTGACCTTCGTCTGCTTGCCCTGCACGACGGCCTCGTCGCCCCCAGAGAGCGCACCAGATCCTGCTTCGAAGAGCTCCTGGTCATCCCGACCACGTCGTGGCCCCGAGCCACGAGCTGGGGGACGAGCACCCGGCCGAGGGCGCCGGTGGCGCCGGCTACGAAGATCTTCATGATCGCTTCCTTTCGTCTCGTTCTGCATAAGAGACGAGACGGCGCGGGCGCCTGTGACAGTCGGCGTCGACGAACTCCACGAGCGCGCGGCGGGCGCGCGGTCGCCGCCCTTGGGGCGGCCGCGCTCAGTACGCCCGGGCGACGATCGCCACCAGCCCGTCGGCGTCGCGGTCGCTTGTCAGCGTGCCGTCGTGCTGATGCAGGCAGCGGACGGTGATGCCGTGCCGGCCCAGCTCGCGCTCGCCGTCGGTACCGATCGCGCTCCAAGGCAGCGAGGCCAGGCCGCTGGCACCCTGATCGATCGCATCGCCGAGCGACTCGACCGCGACGAGGCGGTCGTCCATCAGACGGCGGGCGTCGGCGAGCAGCACGGCCTGCTCGCCGGCCAGCGCGTCGGCGATCCGCTGGGCGGCGCCGTCGACCGGGATGGGCTCTCTGGTCTCGCGCGCGCGGCTCACGAGCGTCACGTGGCCGGAGGCCAGATCGCGAGGACCCAACTCGACGCGCAGCGGGGCGCCCTTGAGCTCCCAGTCGATCGCGCGCCGACCGAACGGCTGCTCGACGCGATCGTCGAGGCGGACGCGGACGTCGCGCGCGCGCAGCTCGTCGGCCAGACGCCGCGCCGCGTCCCCTGCGCCGCCTTCGTCCTTGACCACGAGCACGACGACCTGCGCCGGCGCGACCGCGGGCGGCAGGCGCATGCCGCGGTCGTCGCCGTGGACCATGATCAGCGCGCCGATCAGTCGCGTCGTGACG
>DATFQI010000359.1:0-2590 GCA_035264365.1 Solirubrobacteraceae bacterium | reverse complement strand
CGCGGCGCGTACCTCAACGCCAGCTCGCCGCGCAGCCGCGAGCTCTACGCGCGCCACGGCTTCGCGGTGCGCAGCGAGCTGCGGCTGCCGTTCGGCGGCCCGCCGGTGTGGCGGATGTGGCGCGACCCGCGACCTGGCTAGGCATCGACCTCCTCGCCCGTGTCGGCGTCGAACAGCACGATCGCTCCGGCCGGGCAGGCACGCGCGGCCTCGCGCAGGCGGGCGTCGGTCGTCTCGCCGACGACGCGGGCGACGTCGGCGACGCGGAACGCCTCCGGCGCGACCGCCTCGCAGTCGCCGTGGGCGAGGCAGAGGTCTTCTTCGATGCGGGCGATCAGGCTCATGCGGCCCTCCTGGTGATGGTCTCGGTGGTGTGGAGCCGGGCGCGCGCCGCACGCAGGGCGGACGGCGGGCGGCCGGCGAGCAGGACGGCCGTGGTGCGGCCGTCGAGGTGGTGGTCGAGCTCGAAGCAGCGGGAGGCGAGATCACCGATGGCGATCTGCTCGGCGCTGCCGCGCGGGTCGCCGACGCACTGCAGGCGCACGCCGTGCTGGTCGCTCCAGAACGAAGGCGGGGCGGGCGCGCGGTCCGCGCGGCCGAGCAGCGCGCCTGCGACGGTGGCGCCGCCGCGCGCCGCGGCCTCCCAGTGGCCCGAGCCGCTGACGTCGCCGGCTGCGTAGACGCCCGCCAGGCCGGTGCGCCCCGCGTCGTCGACGGCCACGCCGGAGGGATCGAGCCCGCTGCCGGCCAGCCACGCCGCGGCGGGGGCGACGCCGATGCCCGCCAGCACGTTGGCGGCGGGGACGCGGGTGCCGTCGGCGAGCTCGAGCGCGTCGCCGCGGTCGCGCTCGACGGTCACGCCGGTGCGCAGGACGACGCCCTCGGCGCGGTGCAGCGCCGTGATCCAGGCGCCGGCGCGCGGGCCGAGGATCCCGGCCAGCGGCCGCGGCGCGGCCTCGATCACGCTCACCTCGACGCCGAGCGCCCTCGCGGCAGCGGCGGCCTCCAGGCCGATCAGGCCGGCGCCCACGACCGCCAGCGGGCCGCCGGCGAGCAGGGCCTCGCGCAGCCGTTCGCCATCGAACCGATCGCGCAGCACCTGAGCGCGCGGCACGCCGGGAAGCGCGCGGGCTCGTGCCCCGGTCGCGATCAGCAGCGCGTCGTAGCGCAGCCGCTCGCCGTCCGCGAGCGTGACGATCCGTCGCGCCGCGTCGAGCGCGCTGGCGGCGACGCCGAGCCGCAGCTCGACGCCGTGGTAGGCGTGCCAGCCCTCAGGCCGGAACGAGGTATCGACCGGCCCGAGCAGGCCCTCCTTGGAGAGCGGCGGGCGGTCGTACGGGCGCACGGACTCGTCGCAGACGACGGTCACGGGGCGATCGTCGCCGGCGGCCCGCAGTACCTCGATGCAGCGCTGGGCGGCGAGTCCCCCGCCCACGATCAGCAGTTCCATGGCCGCAGCATCGGCACGCGGCTCCCAACGGACCGGCAACGGCCGGGAAAGCTTCGGGAAAGGCGATCACCGGCGGCCCGGGAGCTGTGGGATCACCAGGTCCAGGTCAGCGTGACGCCGCCGCTCACGCCGCCCGAGCCGTCGCCCTTGACCTCCACGCCGACCCGCCAGCCCGGCTTCTTGGCCTGCGCCGCGCTCTTCTGGGCCTTCTCGACCGCGCCCTTGACGGCCTCGACCAGGGCGCCGCCGTGCTCCTTGACCTTCGCGGGGTCGTCGCGGTTGCGCACGAGCTCGCCGGCGCTCTTGGAGAACGTCTCCTGCGTGCCCTTGAAGACCTTCGCGACCTCCTCGGGCATGATCAGCTTCCCGATCGTCCCGATCTCCAGGTTCGCCGACCAGCCGACCGAGCCGTCCTTGCCCGGCTGTAGGCCGCCGCTGATCTTGATCAGGTCGCCGACCTTGATCTCGGCCTTGACGCCCTTCGGCCCGAACGAGCCTTTGACCGGGCCGACCGTGACGCCGCCCTCGACGCCCTCGGAGGAGCCCTCGCCCTCGATCTTGACCGGGCCGGCCTTCGCCTCGGCGCTGACCTTGCCGCTGATCGAGGCGACGACCTTGATGTCGTCGTTGCCGAGCTTGATCTCGGTCGGGATCGCGCCGAGGTTGGCCAGCAGCGCGTCCATCTCGGCCTTGATGCCGGGGAGGTCGCCCTCGAGCGCGTGCTCCTGGATCTCGATGCCCTGCTGGCGCGCGCGGACCCGCAGCCGCTGCTCGACCTCGGGCGCCTTCATCTTGTCGGACACCCTGCCCTTGGAGCCGTCCTTGAGTGTGAACTCCTGCTCGCACGCCGTGTGGACGAGCCCGGCCATCGAGCCGGGGATCAGCAGCGTCTCGCGGTGCTGCTTGGCGATCGAGTCGAAGTACGCGTCGGCCGCCTCGCCGGCGGCCTTCCAGTCGTCCAGCGCGCCGGCCGGGAGGTTCAGGTTCGGCGCGGCGAGCGGCGCATCCCCCAGCGCGATCGAGAGCGCGTCGCGCGCGAGCAGACGCGTCACGGCGGCATTGCCGGCGCTGCGCTGGAGCGCGAGCAGCGCGGGCTCCTCGGGAACGGGCTCAGGCGGCCGCTCGGCGCGCTGTGGCGGT
>DATFQI010000358.1:0-5730 GCA_035264365.1 Solirubrobacteraceae bacterium | reverse complement strand
GCCCGGGTTCAGGCGGATGCAGTGCGCCCCGGCGTCGATCGACTTCAGCGCCAGCGTGTGGTTGAAGTGGATGTCGGCGATCACGGGGATCGGCGACTCCTTGACGATCGTCTTGAGCGCCTCGACGTCCTTCTCGCGCGGGACGGCGACGCGCACGAGGTCGGCCCCCGCGTCCGCGACCGTGCGGATCTGCTCCATCGTGGCGGCGAGGTTCGCCGTCTCGGTCTTCGTCATCGTCTGGACGGCGACGGGCGCGCCGCCGCCGATCTGGACGCCGCCGACCGTCACATGTCGCTGGGAGGCCATCGCCCTCCAGTCTAGGAGGGCGGCGTCCGGCCCAGGCGCTCGGCCACGTAGGAGTCGAGCATCGCGCGCAGGCGGGCGACGGCGGTGCGCAGCCACTCGACGTTGGCGGCGTCATCGCCGGGCCGCTCGCCCCCCGGTACCTGGACCCAGACCACCACGCCGGCCGCCTCGCGCACGCGCCGGCCGAGGTCCTCGGGCGGGTCGGCGAGCACCAGCTCGAGGCACTGCACGGCATCGTCGGCCCAGGGGACGAACTGCTCGAGCTTCTGCCGGAAGCGGCGGAAGCCCTGCTCCTTGTCGTCCTCGTGGCCGAACAGGTCCTCCAGGGCGTCCATCGCGAACGGCAGCGGGTCGGCCTTGCGCTCGGCGGAGCGGCGGAGGACCACATCCGGGAACGACTCGGAGATGTAGCGGGCGAAGTCGTCGTCGGGCATCGTCAGCCGCTCACCTCGGATAGATGGTGTAGATGGCGAAGCCGCCGTCCGCGCCGGCCTTGGGGTCGAAGATCACGTACGCGCCCTTCGAGGTCGCGCCTCCGTGGGTGAGCGGGTCGAGCTTCGGGTCGTGAGCGTTCGGATCGCCCGGGCGGCCGGCGCCGGAGTAGTCGCCCTTGTAGAGCTCGCGATCGCCGGCCTTCGACGAGTCGATGTACTTCGGCGTCTCGCTCTCGAGGTACGGGTCCCCGACCGGCGCGTCCTTCTTGGTGTAGGAGACGCACGGGACCGAGGTCGAGATGGGGAACTTGACCTGCGTGTTCTGCGCCAGCTCGAGGCGGTAGGCCGGCCAGTTGGCGGTGAGCTGCGCCCACGCCGCCTGCACCGCCGTCGTGGCGTCCCCGTCGCTCGCGAACACCGACGCCGTGCCCAGGTGGTCGAGGTCCATGCGGATGCCCGCGACCCGCCAGAACCCCGAGCGCAGCGCCACCTGGCGGTGCCCGGCCATCACGCCCTGGCCGAGGATGTGCCGCTCGACGGTGTGGCCGCCGGACGCGGCGTCCTCGGTGGCGAGCGAGACGAACGGCCGCGGCGTCTTGCCGCCGTCGTGCTTGAGGATGTCCAGCACGATCCCCTGCGTGACGCCATAGATCTTGTCGATGGCGGCCCGGCGCCGGGACTGGATCAGCGAGCCCTTGTTGCCCTTCTCGTTCGCGACCGCCAGCGTCTCCGGCTCGAAGACCGGCGTGTCGACGCAGTGCGCGTCGGTGTACCCCGCGTACGCCGGGTCGAGCTTGAAGCGCGGCACCGCGGCGTCCCAGATGTAGGGGCCGAAGTCCGTGATCCCGGCGGCGGTCATGTCCGCCGCGATCGCCGGGTCCTTGGGGTCCTTGTAGTCGGTGGCGGTGCCGCCGGTGTGGCCCGTCCCGACCTTCTTCTTCGCGCGGGCGAGGATGTCGTAGGCTCCGGGCGCTCCCTGCTGCGGGGCGGCGCGGAGCTCCTTCAGGCCGCGCGGCCGGAAGTCCGCCAGCACGCCGGACAGGACGCCCTCGAGCGCCTCTTCGTCGGGCAGCGTCCCGGGCGCCCGCCGCGCGAACTCCTGCCCGGCCTCGTCCTTGACCTCGTCGCTCGCCTCCTCGCCCTGCCCGGCCTCCTGCTCCTCCTCGTCCTTGCCCCCGCCCGTGAGGCGGTCCTTGACGGCGGCGGCCTTGCCCTTGACCCACTGCTTGCCCGCCTCCGCCTTGGCGGTCGCCCACTGCTTGCCCTTCTCGTACTTGCCCTTCACCCAGCCGATCGCGCCGCCGAACATCTTCTTGAAGCCCTTGACGGCGCCCATCACGACGAAGTCGACGGCCTTCTCGATCGGCTTGCGGACCTTGTCGATGCCCTCGCGGATCTTGTCGGTGATGCCGCCGAGGCCGAGCAGGCTGGCCAGGAAGGAGATGGTCAGCGGCAGCGCCTTCGCGAGCGCCCCCTCGACCTTCTCGGCGGCGACGCCCAGCTGGCCGCGGGCGATCGAGCCGATCGAGTCGAGCACGGAGTTGACGAACTCCATGATCTGCGAGCCGCGCTCGACGATGAACATGACGATGTCGTAGATCGCCTTGCACGCCTTGATGAACGCGGCGGCGGGGTTCAGGAGCGAGAGCAGCCACGTGATCCCGCCCTTGATCACGCGCTCGATGATGAAGTCCTTGATGCCGCCCATGACGAGGTCGTAGAAGTCGCCGACCTTGTCCTTGACCCAGTTCCAGAGCGCGCCCGGGCCGTCGGTGACGAGCATCTTGAAGACGTCGACGGTCTGCTCCATCTTCTCGACGACCGGCTCGCCGACGATCTTCGCGACGCGGCCGCGGATGCTCCGGTAGGTCAGGCCGAGCACGTCCATCACGAGCTCGAAGATCCCGGCCAGGTCGAACGTCTTGGGCATCTTGATGCCGGCGTCGCCGAGCGCCCCGAACAGCCAGCCCATCAGGCCGTTCTCGAGATGGGTGGCAATGTTGCCGACGAAGCGGTCGAGGCCGCTCTTGATGCCGCCGATCAGGTTGCCGAGGAACCCGATCGGGTCGCTGATGATGTCGCCGATCACGTCCGCCGCCTTGGCGAGGACCCCCAGCAGCATGTCCTTGAGCTTCAGGATCGTCTTGACGACGCCGACGACCGCGTCGAGCGCCTTGGCGACGAGACCGCGGTTGGCGGCCTTGAGCTCCTCGATGCGGGAGTCGAGCGCGTCGCGGCTCGCGACGTACTTCTGCGCGAGCTGGTCGACGAGCGCGTCCTGCTTGGCGTCGACGTCGTCGCTGAGCGCGTCGAACTGGGCCTCGAGCTTGCTCTCGGCCTCCTTGCCGACCTTCTGCAGGTCGGCCGGCAGCTTGGTCACGTAGTCGCGGACCTCGGTGCGCCCCTGGGCGATCCGCATGCGCGCCGCGTTGAGCTCGGCGCCGACGACGTCGGCGACCTGGCCGATTACGGCGTCCATCGCGGTCAGGTAGCCGGCGCGGCCCTGGGCGTAGAACGCGTTGACCGCGTCGGGCATGCCGAAGAGCTTGTCCTTGAGCCAGCGGGCGCCGCCGAAGAGGCCGCTGTAGCGGTCTTCCTTGTAGGCGTCCATCTTGGCGCCCACGTAGTCCTCGAACTGCTTGCGGGCCTGCTCCTCGCCGGTCGTGAAGGCGCTGTCCACCTTGCCGTCGAGCCCCGTGAGGATGCCGGTCACGTCGGTCTTGGTCTTGTCGTAGATCCGCTGGATCTCGGCGGCGACCTGGGTGCGCTTGGCCTCGTCCTCGCTCTTGGTCTCCCCCTTGTGGCCGGCGACCTTCGCGAGCGCCGCGACCTTCGAGCCCTGCATGCCGGCGAGCTGGACGCCCTCGAGCTCCTTGGCTTCCTCGCGGCCGTTGGCGAGGATGTCGGTCTCCTGGGCGCGGTACTCGGCGGGCGCCTTCTCGCTGTGCTCCTTGGCCTCCTGGCGGGCGTCGAGCGCGGCCGTGAAGTCGGGCTCGTTGGAGTTGGCGAGCTGCTCCTCGGTGACGCCCTCGCGCTCCATCTCCTGCTCGACCTCGACCGGCCCGGTGGAGAGGTCGGTCTCCTCGGCGGGGCGCGGGCCGGGCATCGCGGCGGCCGCGCCGACGCCGGCCGTGGCCTGGCCGGGCTGCTCGGGCGCGAGCGGCGTGACCTGCTTCGGCTTGGCCTTGGAAGCGTCGGGCGGGGCGTCGGTGGCGGTCTTGATGTCCTTCTCGGCGTCCTTCTTGCCGCCCTTGACGAGCGTCCCGACCTCGCTCTTGACCTGGGCCGCCTTGCCGGAGCCCTTGAAGTCGTCGGCCTCCTCGAGGTTCTTGGGCGCGGCCGCGTCGATCGCCTTCTGCACAGCCGCGACGAACGCCTTGCGGTCGAACGTGCCCGGCTGCTGGGCGCCCATCTCCTCGACCTGCGCGCCCGCGGCCTGCGACGCCACCTCGTTGCCCGGCGGGACGGCGGCCGCCTGCGCGGCGGCGGCCCCGGTCGAGGACGGCTGGTGCTGCTTCGCCTTGCCGCCCGCGGCGCCGGCTTTGCCCTTCATGGCCTGGAAGTTCGGGTCGTCGGAGGGCTCCCGGCGCGGCGCGGGCGCGGCCGCCGCCCCGGCTGCAGCACCGCCGCCCGCGGCCGCTTGCGCAGGCGCAGCGGCTCCAGAAGCAGCGGCACCGGCCGCGCCCCCTGCGGCAGCCGCCTGCGCGGCACCGCCGGCGGCAGCGCCGGCCGAGCCGCCTGCGGCCGCGCCGCCCGCTGCGCGAGCGCTGGCCGCGCTGGCCCCGCCCGCCGCCGCGCCCGCGGCGGCCTGCGCGGCGCCCGCACCGGCGGCACCGGCCGCCCCACCCGAGCCTGCGGCACCCGCGGCAGCTTGCGCCGCGCCCGCCGCGACGCCACCCGTGGCTCCGGCGGCGCCACCGGCCGCAGCCTGCTGCGCGCCGGCACCGCCAGCCCCGGCGGCGGCAGCGGCACCGGCCTCAGCGTGCTGCGCGCCCGCGCCCTCGGCACCCGCCGCCGCGGCGGCGCCGAGCCCAGCCTCCGCGGCCTGCGACCCAGCCCCGGTGGCTCCGGCGGCGGCGCCGGTGGCCGCGGCATCCGCAGCGCCCGAGGTGGCGGTCCCCGCCGCTCCGGCCGCGACGTCCTCGGGCGTCGCCTTCTCCTCCTGCCCCGCGAGCAACCCCGCCACGGCGGCGTTGCCCACGAACCGCTGCAGCGCCATCACGCCCGACGGGCTGAACGGGCGCGCGGGCATCGCCCCCGCCGGGGCGGCGACCGTGGCCGGCGCGGCGGGCGCCTGCTGGACCTGCTCGAGCTCGGGCTCCCGCGCCGTCTCCACCAGCGGGCCTTATTCGGGCAGGTCGCCCTCGGCCATGTCGTCGATGGCGCTCAGGGCGGCCATGTCGTCCATGCCGATTCCCTGCGACTCGAGCGCGGCGACCTCCGGCGGCGCCTCGTCGGGCTCCGACTCGGCCTCGGACTCGCCGGCCTCGTCCTCGTGCTCGAGCGCCTGGCGGGCGAGTCGGGCCACCGCCTGGTTGCCCATCGCCGAGGCCCAGTCGAGCGAGCCGGGCCGCACGGCCTCGGGCGCCGCCGGCTCGGGCGGCCGCGTGCTGGGGACCCGCTCCTCCTCGCGCTCGCCGGACACGTGCATCGTGGCCGGACCGTACCGATCACACCCAGGGAAGTCGACCATCGGCGCCCGGTCTGCCCGGCAGGCCGCCCGTTCGGGCTAGCCGTACATCGCCTCGATCGCGGAGGCGTACTTCTCCGCGATCGGCTTGCGCTTGAGCTTCATCGTCGGGGTCAGCTCGTCGCCGCCGGGCGCCCAGTCGCCCTCGACGATCGTGAACTTCTTGATCTGCTCGACGCGCGAGAGCTTGTCGTTGGCCTTGTCGACGCCCGCCTGCACGGCCGCGCGGATCGCGTCCTCGCCGGCGAGCTCCTCGAGGCTCTTGCCCTCGAGCCCGTTCTGCGCCGCCCAGGCGGGCGC
>DATFQI010000357.1:0-5706 GCA_035264365.1 Solirubrobacteraceae bacterium | reverse complement strand
CGGCGTCCGCCTCGTCCGCCGCTGCGCCGAGCTCGGCATCGCCGTCGACCTCAGCCACCTCAACGAGAAGGGCTTCTGGGACGTCGCGAAGCTCGAGCTCGCGCCGCTGATCGCCTCGCACTCGGGCGCCCACGCGCTCTGCCCCGCCAGCCGCAACCTCACCGACGCGCAGCTCGACGCGATCGGCGCCTCGGGCGGGCTCGTCGGCGTCGTCTACGCGGTCGTCTTCATCCGCCCCGACGGCGCCGAGGATGCCGACACGCCGCTCGAGGCGATCGCCGCCCACGTGCGCCACGTCGCCGATCGGATCGGCGTCGAGCACGTCGCGCTCGGCTCGGACTTCGACGGGGCGGAGATCCCGACCGCGCTCGGCGACGTGACCGGCCTGCCGCGCCTGCTCGACGCGATCCGCGCCACCGGCTTCAGCGAGGCCGAGCTGGAGCAGATCGCGTGGGGCAACTGGCGGCGCGTGCTCGAGGCCGCCTGGGCGGCCTAGGCGGGAGGCTCCTCCGCCCACAGCCCGGCGAGCCGCACCACCACGGCGGCCGCCGAGGCCATGTCGTGCACCGAGGCCCACTCGCGCACGGAGTGGTACTCGTGGCCGCCCGTGAAGAGGTTCGGCGTCGGCAGGCCCCGCGCGCTCAGGATCGAGCCGTCGGTGCCACCGCGGATCGGCTCCTTGATCGGCTCGATCCCTTCGGCGCGGATCGCCCGCTCGGCGACGTCGACGACCTGCGGGAAGCCGTCGACGAAGCGCCGCATGTTCGGATACTGCGGGCGCTCGAGAACGGTCACGCGCGAGCGCGGCTCCTCGGCCGCGACCTCCTCGGCCACCCGGCGGATCAGCGTGATGTGCTCGGCCAGCAGCGCGTCGTCGAAGTCGCGCGCGATGAAGCGGACCTCGGCGCGCCCCGCGTCGCCGCTGATCACGTACGGGTGGATGAAGCCCTCGCGCTCCTGCGTCGTCTCGGGCGTGAGCCGGTCCGCGGGCAGCCGGGCGAGCAGCCGCCCGGCGAGCCGGACGGCGTTGACGAGCTTGCCCGTCGCCCAGCCCGGGTGGATGTCGACGCCCTCGTAGATCACCGCGACCTCGGTCCCGGAGAACGTCTCGTCCTGGATCTCGCCGGGCTGGGAGCCGTCGAGCGTGTAGGCGCACGCGGCGCCGAAGCGCTCGACGTCGAACAGCGTCGCGCCCTCGCCGATCTCCTCGTCGGGCGTGAATCCGACCTTCATCGTCGCCCGGGGAAGCTCGGGGTGCGCGGCCAGGTAGGCGACGGCGGCCATGATCTCGGCCACCCCCGCCTTGTCGTCGGCGCCCAGCAGCGTGTCCCCGCTCGAGGTCACGACGTCGTGGCCGACCTTGCCGGCCAGCACCGGCATGTCGGAGGGGTCGAGCACCGTGCCGCCGCGCGGCAGCTCGACGCGGGCGCCGTCGTAGTCGCGGTGCACGATCGGCTCCACCCCCGCGCCCGGAGCATCCGGCGAGACGTCGACGTGGGCGATCAGCCCGACCGCGTGCGGCGACCCGTTCGTCGCCGGCAGCGTCGCGTAGACGTAGCCGTTGTCGTCGATCGCGGCGTCCTCGAGCCCGATCTCGCGCAGCTCGGCGACGAGCAGCCGCAGCAGGTCGAGCTGCCCGGGCGTGCTCGGGCTGCCCGTGCGGTCGCGGACGGACTGGGTGTCGATGCGGGCGTAACGCAGGAACCGGTCCAGCACGTCGCCGGCCAGCTCCCCCGCGAGCTCTGACGTGTAGGCGGAGGGCATCCGCGCGTCATAGCACCCGGGTGGTGCTGGCCGCACTCCGGCGGCGGCAGGCCGCACCCTGGAGGAGGATCGCCGCACCGCGCAGACGCGGGGCTGCACCCACCCGCGGGACCCGGCCCGATGCGAGAGTTCACCCATCGCAGCAACCCCTCCAAAGCAAGGGCCAGGCGATCAGATGAACACCTCACTCCTCCACATCACACACGCACAGACGATCGACCAGCAGCGGCTGGCCGTCCGCCGCCCCCGGCGCCGGAAGTAGAAAGGCACTGCCATGCCGACCTCCACCTCCTTCGCCCCGGCCGACACCCGGTCCGCTCAGCGCCTCTCCGGCGCGCCGATGTACTCGGTCCCGGTCGTCCGTGAGCTCCCGCGGCCCGTCCCCCACGGGCTCGGCAGCACCGCCTGGTAACAGCTTCCTCCCCCCGCCGGCCCCCGTCGCGTCCTCCCTCCTCCTCGGGACGCGCCGGGGGCCGACGTGCGTCCTGAGCGCGCGGGCGCTCGTATAGTCGGGGCCATGAGCGGGCGTTCATTGCCCTCGCCCGAGGACGCCCTCCGCGAGCTCCAGCGCATCAGCGACGCGGCGCTCGCGTCGCTGACGATGCACGACCTGCTGCGCGAGCTGCTGGAGCGCATCGCCGGGATCCTCGGGACCGACACCGCGGCGTTCCTGTTGCTCGACGAGGTCTCCGGCGACCTCGTGGCCCAGGCTGCAAAGGGCATCGAGGAGGAGGTCGAGCAGGGCGTACGGATCCCGATGGGGCGCGGCTTCGCCGGCCGGATCGCCGCCGAGCGCCGCCCGGTCCGGATCGAGGACGTCGACCACGCGGACATCCTCAACCCGATCCTGCGCGAGAAGGGCATCCGCTCGCTCCTCGGCGTGCCGCTGCTGGTCGAGGGGCGCGTGATCGGCGTGATGCACGTGGGCTCGCTCACGCGCCGCCACTTCGACGAGCGCGAGACCGACCTGCTGCAGCTCGCCGCCGACCGTGCCGCGATCGCGATCGAGCACGCCCGCCTGCACGCGCAGCGCCACACCGTCGAGGCGATGCAGCGCGCGATGCTGCCCAGCGCGCTGCCCGTCATCCCGGGGATCGAGTTCACGGCCACCTACCGCCCCGCCGCGGTCGACGCCCGCGTCGGCGGCGACTGGTACGACGTGTTCGAGCTGGGGCGCGGCCGGATCGCGCTCGTGATCGGCGACGTCGTCGGGCGCGGGGTGGAGGCCGGCGCGCTGATGGCGCAGGTCCGCACCGCGCTGCGCGCCTACGCGCTCGAGGGCCACCCGCCGGCCGGCGTGGTGGAGCTGCTGAACCGGCTGTTCGCCTCGGTCCGCCCGACCAAGCTGACCACGGTCGCCTACATCGTGCTCGATCCGGAGCGCGACGAGATGCGGCTGGTCAGCGCCGGGCACCTGCCGCCGATCGTCGTCGGCCCGGACGGCATCGGGCGCGTGATGGAGGTCGAGGGCGACCCCCCGGTCGGCGCGTTCCGAGCGGCGATCTACCACGAGCACCTCGTGACGCTCGAGCCCGGCAGCCGGCTGGTCCTCGTGACCGACGGCGCGGCCGAGGTGCGCGGCGAGCCGCTCGACGACGGCCTCGATCGCCTGCGTCTGATGTGCGCGGAGGAGCCCGACGCGCATGCGCTGTGCGCCGCGATCGCCGCGGGCGCCGTGACCGGCGGGCCGAGCGACGACGACGTCGCCGTGCTGGTCGCGGAGATCCTCCCGCTGCCCGAGCGCCTGGCCACACGCTGGCCGGCCGACGCCGACGCGCTCGGCGGCCTGCGCCACCTGCTGCGCCGCTGGCTGGCGGGGCACGGCGCCAGAGACAACGAGATCTACGACATCACCGTCGCCGTCCAGGAGGCTGCCGCCAACGCCGTCGAGCACGCCTACGCGCCCGGCACCGCGGCGTTCTCGGTCGACGCGCACAACGAGGGAGGGGCGATCGTGGTGACGGTGACCGACCGCGGCCGCTGGCGAGAGGCGCGCGGCCAGAACCGCGGGCGCGGCTTCCCGCTCATGCGCGGCCTGATGGAGAGCGTCGACGTGCAACCCGCCGACCACGGCACCTCCGTCGTGATGCGCCGCACGCTGGAGGCGGCCGCGCGCGGCACGTTGGAGGCGGCTCCGTGACCAGCTCCGTGATCCACGTGAGCGAGGAGCGGCTCGACGAGACGCTGATGATCGTGCTCGACGGCGAGCTCGACGCGTCGAGCGTCAACGACGTGGCCGTCAAGCTGCGGCGGCTGGTCGAGAACCAGGCCAAGCGGCTGGTCGTCGACCTCGAGCGGGTCAGCTATCTCGACAGCGCCGGGATCAACCTGCTGTTCGCGGTCGCCGGGGAGCTGTCGGCGCGCCAGCAGCAGCTGCACCTGGTGGTCGTGGAAGGCTCGCCGATCGAGCGCACGCTGCGGATCGTGGGGGCGGAGCGGGCGTTCCCCGTCCACGCCAGCCGCGAGGCGGCGCTGGCGGAGGCCTAGCCGACCTGCGGGCCGGAGAGCTGCGCCCGGAAGGACGCGATCTCCGTGACGGCGGCGCCGACGTAGGCGCTGCGGTAGCCCTCGATCTCGCGCTCGAGATCGTCGAGGTAGGCCGGGATCGCGTCCGCGCCCCAGGCGACGGCGGCCAGGCGCTCCTCAGCGAGGGAGTCGAGGTGGATGCGGATCTCGGTGGTCGTCATTGCAATGGCAACTCTCGCAAGCGGGCGGGCGGCCGGAGAGGGTGCTCGCCAGTGTCTTGGCCTCGGCGTTCCCGCACTCTGGCGGTACGGCGGACCCCACCCGGTGAAGGGTCCGTTACCGTCAGTTCGCCGATGCGGCCGTTCGAGATCATGGGCGTGGTCAACGTCACGCCCGACTCGTTCTCGGACGGCGGCACGTTCGACGACGACGCCGCGGCGATCCGCCACGCGCGCCGGCTCGTCGAGGAGGGCGCCGCGATCGTCGATGTCGGCGGCGAGTCCACCCGACCGGGCGCGGCGCCCGTGCCCGCGGCGGAGGAGGTGCGCCGCGTCGTGCCGGTCGTGGAGGGGATCGCCCGGCTCGGGCTCGACGCGCGCGTCTCCGTCGACACGATGAAGCTCGAGGTGGCGCGCGCCGCGGTCGACGCGGGCGCCACCTACGTCAACGACGTGACCGCCTTCCGCCACGAGCCCGAGCTGGCCGGCCTCGTTGCCGACCGCGGCCTGGAGTGCTGCCTGATGCACATGCTCGGCGAGCCGCGCACGATGCAGCAAGACCCGCGGTACGACGACGTCGTCTCCGACGTCAAGGCGTTCCTGGAGGAGCGGCTGGCCGCCGCCGTGGCCGCCGGGGTGCCGGAGGAGCGCGTGCAGCTCGACCCCGGCATCGGCTTCGGCAAGACGCTCGAGCACAACCTCGAGCTGCTGCGGCGGCTCGGCGAGATCGCCGCGATCGGGCGGCCGGTCGTGCTCGGCACCTCGCGCAAGTCGTTCATCGGGCGCATCACGGGCCGCGACGTCGCCGGTCGCGTGCACGGCACCGTCGCCACCTGCGTGCTCGGCTATGAGCGCGGCGCGCGCGTGTTCCGCGTGCACGACGTCGCCGCGGTGCACGACGGGCTCGCGGTGGCGGCTGCTACGTTGCCGCCGGATGGCTCCTGAGGACCCGGATCCCTACGAGGACGACGACGAGGACCTCTCCAGCAGCGACGACGAGGACGACGAGGGTCCCGAGGTCGGGGTCACCGTCGAGATCGTCGGGCTCTCGCTGTACACGCACCACGGCGTGACGGCCGCGGAGCGCGAGATCGGCCAGCGGCTGGTGCTCGACGTCCGCTTCGACGTCGGCGAGCCCGACGCGCTGATCACCGACCGCGTCGAGGACACGGTCGACTACGGCGAGGTCTGCCAGGTGATCGCGCTGATCGCCCAGCAGCGCTCCTACAAGACGCTCGAGCGGCTGTGCGCGGTGATC
>DATFQI010000356.1:0-4183 GCA_035264365.1 Solirubrobacteraceae bacterium | reverse complement strand
GCCGATGCTCGATCGGCTCCCGCGGCTTCCGGCGCCGCAGCGTCAGGCCCTCGAGGTCGTGTTCGGGCGAAGCTCGGGCGCCGCCCCGGATCGGTTCCTCGCCGGGTTGGGTGTCTTGAGCCTGATGTCGGAGATGGGCGATGACCGTCCGCTGCTCTGCGTCGTCGACGATGCTCAGTGGCTCGATCAGGCGTCGGCGCTGACGCTGGCCTTCGTCGCCCGTCGCCTGCAGGCGGAGCCGGTCGGGATCGTGTTCGCGGTCCGCGAGCACCGGCAGGAGCTTCAGCACATCTCCGAGCTGGAGGTACACGGGCTGCACGACGGCGACGCCCGGAAGCTGCTCCGGTCGGCGGTGCGATCCAAGCTCGACGAGCGGGTCCGCGACCGGGTGATCGCGGAGACACGCGGGAACCCACTGGCGCTGCTGGAACTGCCGCGAGGGTTGACGCCGACGGAGCTGGCCGGTGGCTTCGGGGTCCCAGGCGTGGAGGGTCTGTCGGGGAGGATCCGGGAGAGCTTCGTTCGACGGCTCGAGGCGCTCACCGATGACGCCCGTCGTCTGGTGCTGCTGGCGGCGGCGGAGCCGGTCGGCGATCCGCTGCTGCTCTGGCGTGCGGCCGACCGGCTCGGGATCGCGCCGGCGGCCGCGGAAGAGGCGGAAGCGCAAGACTTGCTGGCGATCGGCGAGCGCGTGCGGTTCCGTCATCCGCTCGCGCGTTCCGCCATCTACCGATCGGCGGCGGCACAGGAACGCCGGGCGATTCACCTCGCGCTGGCGGAGGCGACCGACCGGCACGTCGATCCGGACCGCTGTGCGTGGCATCTGGCCGCTGCGGCGTCGGGACCCGACGAGGAGGTCGCCTCAGTGCTTCAGCGTTCTGCTGGGCGGGCGCAGGCGCGTGGCGGACTCGCTGCCGCGGCGGCGTTCCTGCAACGCGCCGTCGCGCTGACGGAGGACCCTGCTCGGCGTGTCGAGCGGGCGCTCGTCGCAGCCCAGGCGAATCTCCAAGCCGGCGCGTTCGACGCGGCTCTCGGGCTGCTGGCCGCGGCGGAGGCCGGGCCGATCCGCGAGTCGCAGCGTGCCCGTGTGGAGCTGCTGCGCGCCGAGATCGCGTTCGCCTCGCGGCGAGGCAGCGCCGCCCCGGCGCTGTTGCTCCGCGCTGCGCAGCGGATCGCGCCGTTCGACGTGCGGCTCGCCCGCTCCGGTTACATCGAGGCGCTGTCTGCGGCGATGTTCGCAGCTCGCTTCGCGGCGCCGGGCAGCGGCGCCCGGGACGTGGCGAGCGCCATGCAGGCGGCTCCACCGGCAGAAGGTCCGCGGACCGTCGCCGACGATCTCCTCGATGGCTGGGCGGGATTGTTCGCCGACGGCTGCGCCGCCGCCACGCCGACGCTGCGAGCAGGGCTGGCGCATTTCGACCACGCCACGGCCGCCGCGGACCAACTGCATCTGCTGTGGCTCGTCACGATCACCGCGCCCGTCGTATGGGATGACGCGCATTGGGATGTGCTGTCGGGCTTTCACGTGGACCTCGCGCGCAGCAGCGGCGCGTTGAGCGAGCTTCCCCTCGCCCTCAACTCGCGCATCTATGTCCACCTCTTCAAGGGCGAGCTCGACACGGCGGATGCGCTGATCGACGAGGCGCACGTCGTCATCCAGGCGACGGAAGCAGGTCTCACGCCTTGGGGCGCCGTCGCCCTAGCGGCGCTTCGCGGGCGCGAGCATGACGCCATCGCAATGCTCGACGTCGCCGCGGCGGACGCAACCCAGCGCGGCGAGGGGATCGGCTTGACGGTCATCGCATGGGCACGAGCGCTCCTGTACAACGGCCTCAGCATCCCTGATCGAGCGTTTGCTGCGGCCGAGGAGGCCATCGCCTGCCCGACCAACAGCGCCGCGGCCGCTTGGGGGATGGTCGAGTTTGTCGAGGCTGCGGCTCGAGGCGGTATGCCGGAGGCGGCTCGTGAGGTCACCGAGCGGTTCGGGGAGATCGCGCAGGCAGCCGGTACCGATTGGGCGCTCGGGGTCCATGCGAGGTCATGCGCGCTGCTGAGCACGGGTGCGACCGCCGAGCAGCACTACCGAGAAGCGCTCGGCCGCCTCGGGCGATGCATGATGCGCGTCGACCTGGCGCGGGCGCACCTGCTCTACGGCGAGTGGCTACATCGCGAGAAGCGCCGCGCGGATGCGCGCGACCAGCTTCGCGCCGCCCACGCCCTGTTCATCTCGATCGGCATGGAGAGCTTTGCCGAACGCGCACGCAAAGAGTTGCTCGCGGTGGGCGAGAACGTGGTCACGCGGACCGCTCAGACACGCACCGAGCTGACTGCGCACGAGCGGCAGATCGCCCGGCTGGCCCGCGAGGGGCTGTCGAACCCGGAGATCGGTGCACGACTCTTCCTCAGCCCGCGAACCGTCGAGTGGCACCTGCACAAGGTGTTCACGAAGCTTGGAATCCGGTCACGCTCTGAGCTTTCCAGCGCGTTGCCGAGCGCCGAGCCAGAGCTGACCGCTGCTTGATCCCAGCCGTGGCCGCGAGTCGCCAGCCGAGGTTGCTGGGCCGTGCCGCTGAGTGCCAGGCGCTCGACCGGCTTCTCGAGGACGTCCGCGGCGGCCGCAGCGCGGTGCTTGTCCTGCACGGGGAGGCGGGAGTCGGTAAGACGGCCTTGTTGCACTATTGCGCTCAGCAGGCGTCGGGCTTCCGCGTGGCGAGCGTCGCCGGCGTGGAGTCCGACATGGAGCTGCCGTTCGCCGCGCTCCAGCAGCTCTGCGCGTCGCTGCTCGGCCGCTCAGACACGCTTCCCATGCACCAGCAGACCGTGCTGCGTGTGGCGTTCGGGCTGTCGTCGGGTGACGCTCCGGACCGCTTCGTGGTCGCGCTGGCCGCGCTGAGCCTCCTGGCCGACGTTGCGGCAGAACGCCCGCTGCTCTGTGTTGTCGATGACGCACAGTGGCTCGATGCCGCGTCGGCCGAGGTACTCGGCGTCGTCGCGCGGCGGCTGCTGGCCGAGTCTGTGGCGCTCGTCTTCGCCGTCCGCGACCGGCCGGATCAGCTCGGGTTCCCCGAGCTGCCGGAGCTCGCGATCGGCGGGCTTTCGACGGCGGAGGCGCGCGCGCTGCTGGCGAGCGCCGTCCCGGGCCGGCTCGATGCCGGCGTCCGCGACAGGCTCATAGCCGAGACACGCGGCAATCCGCTGGCGCTCTTGGAGCTCACACGGGGGTCGGCCCCGGGGCAGGAACCGGGCGGGTTCGGGCTGGTGCCGGGTCAGGAGGTGTCGGCGCGGATCCAACAGAGCTTCCTGCAGCGGCTGGAGGGGCTGCCCGAGGAGGCTCGCACGCTGCTCCTGGTCGCCGCGTCGGAGCCGGTCGGTGACCCCGTGTTGCTGTGGCGTGCGGCCGAGCGGCTCGGGATCGGCCGTAACCCGGCTTCCGACGATACGCAGGGGCTGCTGGCGATCGGCGAGCGCGTCACCTTCCTTCATCCTCTGGTGCGGTCGGCGGTCTATCGATCGGCGTCGCCGCACGAGCGCCGCGCGGTCCATCGGACCCTGGCGGACGTGACCGATCCCCAGGCCCAGTCCGACCGCCGTGCGTGGCATCTCGCCGCGGCAGCGCTCGGACCGGACGAGGAGGTCGCCTCGGAGCTGGAGCGGTCGGCGGGGCGGGCGCAGTCCCGCGGCGGGCTCGCCGCGGCGGCCGCGTTCCTGCGGCGCTCGGTCGCCTTGACGCGGGATATCGCGCCACGGATGGAACGCGCGCTCGCTGCCGCTCAGGCCAGCCTGCACGCCGGGGCGTTCGATGCGGCGCTCGAGGTGGTCGCCGTGGCGGAGGTGGGGGCGCTCGACGAGCTCCAAGCCGCCCGGGTGGATCTCCTGCGCGGGGAGATCGCGCTCGCCTCCGGGTCGGCCGCCGAGGCCGCGCCGCTCTTGCTCAAGGCCGCGAGGCGGCTGGAGCCGCTCGACCTCCCGCGGGCACGCGAAACCTACCTGAGCGCCTGCGGGGCGGCGATGTTCGCGGGATCGGCGGGCGCCGACGGTCTAGTGCGGGTCGGCCGCGCCGTGACGGCGCTCCCGCGACCCAGCGGAGATCCGCGGGCGGTAGACGTACTCCTGGACGGCCTCGCGCTGCTGATCACCAAAGGACGCAGTGCCGCGGCTACGACGCTGTTGCAGGCGGCGAGCT
>DATFQI010000355.1:0-10838 GCA_035264365.1 Solirubrobacteraceae bacterium | reverse complement strand
CTCGAGCCCCGGAACGCCCCTCTCCTCCCCCACCCAGCCAGCAGTCCAAGCGCACCGAGCCGCCGCCACGGCCCAAGGCGCCAGCCGGCCGTCAGGCGCTCTCGGTCACGCGCTCCGCATGGATCCGCCGCCGCAGCGCCGCCACGCGCTTCTCGGCCACCTGGATGAACGCGCGGGTGGCCGGCGACAGGTGCGCGTTGCGGCGCGTGATGAAGGCGAAGGTCTCGTACAGCGGCGGGTCGAACGGCACGCCCTTCAGGCTCCGGGCCAACCCGCGGGACGCCACGATCGCGCGGTCGGCGATCGTGTCGCCGAGCCCCCGCTGGGCGAGGTCCAACGCGGCCGTCATGTACTCGACCTCGATCGAGAGCTCGATCTTGACGCCGGCGCGCTGGGCGCGCTCGCGGAGCTGGCGCCGCATCGGGTCGTCGGCGCCCCAGCGAGCGTCGTAGAGGATCAGCGGCGCCTCGGCGAGCTTCTGGATCGTCATCGGCTCGCGCACGCGACGCGGCTCGATCGACAGGTAGACGAGCTCCTCCTGCATCGCGGGACGGACGTCGAGGCCGCGGTCGTCGACCGGGAGCACGACCAGGCCGGCCTCCAGATGGCCGTCGCGGACCGCGTCCGCCACCTCGGCCGAGTTCTGCCCGACGACGCGCAGCCGCACCGACGGGTGCTTGCGCCGGAACTCCTCGATCAGCCCGCCGAGCAGGTAGTGGTGGGCGCTGCCGAAGGTGCCGAACGCGACGGTGCCGCCGGTGACGTCGCGGACCTCGCGCACGGACTCCTGCGCCGCTTGCGCGGCGGCGAGCGTGCGCTCCGCCTCGGGCAGCAGCAGGCTCCCCGCCTCGGTGAGCTCCAGCCGTCGCCCGGCGCGCGCGAACAAGGGCACGCCGAGCTCCGCTTCGAGCCGGCGGATCTGCTCCGAGAGACTCGGCTGAGCCATGTGCAGCGACTCCGCGGCGGCGCTGAACGAGCCGTGCTCCGCGGCAGCCAGGAAATAGGTCAACTGCTGAAGTGTCATATAGGCATAACCTATCGATCCAGTAGTCAACTAAGCCTACAGCAATGGCACACATGCTCCGATACTGGATGCATGTTCATCGCTATCGCACTCGCCACTGCCGCGGTAGGTGCGTTCGGTGGGCTCTCGCTCAAGTTCGGTCAGGAAGACCGCCCGGGCTTCGACGAGCGCCAGCCGCTCTCCTAACCGCCGCCGCCACACCACCACAGAACTTCTCTCTCAGAGATCGAAGTACCCCTCCCCAAGAAGTACCCCTGAGCAGTACCCTCCCCCTTCGGCCCCCGCCCTCCCGGCGGGGGTCGTTGTGTTTTCATGGCTCCCATGGCCCTGCCGCTGAAGCCGCCGATCCTCCCGCAGCTCGCCCGCCCCGCCAAGACGCTGCCGACCGGCAAGGGCTGGGTCTATGAGCCCAAGTGGGACGGCTTCCGGACGCTGGCCTTCGTCGACGGCGGCGAGGCCTACCTGCAGTCGCGGAGCGGCAAGCCGATGACGCGCTACTTCCCCGAGCTGCGCTTCCCCGAGGGGCGCTACGTGCTCGACGGCGAGGTCGTGCTGTTCGACGAGCAGGGTCGCCAGGACTTCGACGCGCTCGGCCAGCGCATCCACCCCGCGGAGTCGCGGATCCGCATGCTCGCCGAGCAGACCCCGACGCGCTTCATCGCCTTCGACCTGCTCGCCCACGACGACGACGTCCTACTCGAGCTGCCGCAGGCCGAGCGTCGCGAGCGCCTGGCGCAGCTGATCGACAAGCCCGTCGACCTGACGCCCGCCACGGAGGACCCCGACGAGGCCCAGCCGTGGCTGCAGGGCGCCGAGGGCGTGATCGCCAAGCGCCAGGACGCGCCCTACCTGCCGGGCGAGCGCAAGGGCATGGCGAAGATCAAGCGCGTGCGCACGATCGACGCGGTCGTCGTCGGCTGGCGTCCCGGCAAGGAGGAGAACACCGTCGGCTCGCTGATCCTCGGCCTCTACGACGACGCCGGCCAGCTGCGCACGGTGGGGCACACCTCCGGCCTGAGCGCGAAGCGCAAGCGCGAGCTGATCGACGAGCTCAAGCCCTACGAGACCGGCGAGCGCGGCATGGGCGACCCGAGCCGCTGGGCCAACGACCGCGACCTCGAGTGGGTCGCGCTGCGGCCCGAGCTCGTCGTCGAGGTCACGTTCGACCACACCAGCAACGACCGCATCCGACACGGCACCAAGCTCTCGCGCTGGCGCGAGGACAAGGACCCGGCCGACTGCCGGATGGACCAGCTCCAGAGCTAGGAGCTAGATCATCGAGGCGGGCGGGGCGCCGGCGCGGCTGCGCGCCTGCATGCCCTCGCGGTTCGCCCGCCACTCCTGCATGCGGTCGAACTGCTCACGCGCGGCGAACAGCTCCGCGCGGTGCTCGACGCCCCAGCCGGCGAGCGGCGCGAGCGCGGCCAGCAGCTCCTGCCCGGCGGGCGAGAGCTCGTAACCCACGCGCGCGGGCACGCGCGCGAACACGTGGCGCTCGATCAGGCCGTCGCGCTCGAGCTGGCGCAGCGTCGCGCTCAGCATCCGGCGCGAGACGCCGTCGATCTGGCGCAGCAGCTCGTTGAAGCGGCTCGAGCCGGTGGCCAGGCGCGTGAGGACCACCACGCTCCACTTGGCGGCGAGGACGCCGACCGCGGCCTGCAGCGCCTCGAGATTGTCCTCGTCGACGATCCGGGGAACGGGTGCGGTCTGAGCGCTCATGTTCGGTCTAGGTATGTCGGCACCCGAAATCGTGTGTCACGAGTTCTTGACACGATGCCCCGATGCCCGTGCCAGAGCGCCCCGTCCTCGTCGCGCCCGACTCCTTCAAGGGCACCTTCAGCGCGCCCCGGGTGGCCGCGGCGATCGGCCGCGGGCTCGAGCGCGCCGGGCTGATGCCGCCCGACCTGTGCCCGGTCGCGGACGGCGGCGAGGGCACGCTGGACGCGCTGCTGCCGCAGCTCGGCGGCGAGCTGGTCGCCGTCGAGGTCCGGGACCCGCTCGGTCGCGAGATCCGCGCCGGCTTCGGGCTCGTCGAGGACGGCGGTACGGCGATCGTCGAGATGGCGAGCGCGAGCGGGCTCGGCCTCGTCGCCGAGGACGTGCGCGACGCGTGGGCCGCCTCGACCTACGGCACCGGCCAGCTGATCGCGGCCGCCGCGGAGGCGGGCGCGCAGGTGATCCTGGTGGCGGTCGGCGGCTCGGCGACGACCGACGGCGGCGCAGGCGCGCTGGAGGCGATCGCCGACCACGGCGGCCTGCGCGGCGCGCAGATCGTGGTGCTGACCGACGTGCGCACCGTCTTCGAGGACGCCCCGAAGGTGTTCGGCCCGCAGAAGGGCGCCGACCCCGACATGGTCGAGCGGCTGCGCGAACGGCTCCAGCGGCTCGCCGCCACGCTCCCGCGCGACCCGCGCGGCGTGCCGATGACGGGCGCCGCGGGCGGGCTCAGCGGCGGCCTGTGGGCCGCGCACGGCGCGGTGCTGGAGCCGGGCGCGCCGTTCGTCCTCGACGCGCTGGACTTCGACGACCGCATGCGTGCCTCGCGCGCCGTCGTGACCGGCGAGGGCAAGCTCGACGAGCAGACGCTCGAGGGCAAGCTCGTCGGCGAGATCGGCACGCGCGCCCGGCAGGCGGGCGTGCCGCTGCACGCGATCGTGGGGACGGACGCGCTCGACCCCTTCGGCAAGCGCATCATCGACCTCCAGCGGACGCTCGAGGCGACCACGCTGGAGGAGCTGGTGGCGGCCGGCGAGACCCTCGGCCTTGAACTGGCCGAGGGTCGCGCGTAGCCGGCTGATCAGAACTGCGTCTGGGCGTTCAGCGTTCCGACCTTCTTGCGGTCCGCGCCCGAGAACTCGCTGCCCGTCGCCTTGAAGACGTCGAAGCCGCGCTGGATCTCCGAGCCGTAGATGAACCCGTTGTAGTAGTAGGACGACCAGAAGCCGCCGAGCACGAGCCGGCTCTCGTCGACCGGGCCGCGGTCGAACCAGGCCAGCTCCTTGATCTTGGTCCCGTCGGTCCAATCGACGATCGACACGCCGCCCTGGTACCAGGACTGGACCAGGATGTCGCGGCCGGGCACGGGGATCGCGTTGCCGTTGTGGGCCACGCAGTTCTCCTGGTTGGTCTGCGTCCGCGGGATCTTGAAGTAGCTCATGAACTTCGGATTCGCGGGATCGGTGATGTCGTAGACGGCATCGGCGCCCCTGGTCGGGCCGACTGTGGGGTTGCAGGTCGGCTGGCCGCCGCCGCCGAGCTCGTCGGTGAACAGGACCTTCTTGCCGTCCTGGCTGATCGTCGCGCTGTGCCAGAAGGCGAAGTTCGGATCCTCGACGGACGCGATGACCTTTGGGTTCACCGGGTCCTTGATGTCGATGATCGCGCCCTCACCCGTGCAGGCGCCGGCCGCGATGCCGATGCGCTGGTAGACGGTGATGTCGTGGCAGCCGGTGGTCGCCCGCTGCGTGCCACCCGGCTCGCCCGGGTTGCCGCCGTCGGGGAACAGGACCGGCATGTTGACGACCTGCGCCTCGGCCGGGTTCGCCTTCGGGACCTCGACGATCGAGATCTTGTCGTGCGACTGCGGGCCGGTGTTGGCGCAGCGGTAGTTCTGACCGCTCACGTCGTAGGACTGAACGTACACGAGCAGGCGGTTCGCCTCGGGCAGCACGGTGTGCGTGTGCGAACCGCAATCGGTGCGCACGCTCTTGAGCAGCACGGGGGCCGTCGGATCCTTGACGTCCCAGACCTTCAGGCCCTCCCACGTGGTGGGCGCGGTCGGCGTCGACGTCGCCGTGCTGTTGCAGCCGTCGTTCGTGCGCCGCGAGTCCGTCGACGTGATCAGGATCCCGTCGTTGATCGTGACGTCGTTCTGCGAGCCCGGGCAGTGGATCTGGTTGACGAGTGTCGGGTTCTGCGGATCGCGTACGTCCCAGATCGAGACGCCCTCGTAGTTGCCCTGGTACGCGTAGCCGTTCTCGAACGCGAGGTCCGAGTTGAACGGCGCCTCACCGGCGAACGGGCCGGTCTTGGGCTTCGACGCGATCAGCCTGAGGCCGGCCGTGCCGGTCTCGCCCTCGCCGAGCTCGGCGCTCGAATCGTCGTAGCGGCTCGTCACGCCACTGCTCGCGCAGGTGGCCTTCTTCTCCTCCTCGGCGCCCTGCCAGGACGCATATGGCGAGTACCCGCCGTCCATCGAGGCCCAGGCGGCGGCGGTCGAGCAGACCTCGGGGTGACCCGTCGCGGACGGGACGCCGATGGCCAGCGCGGCAACGACTACCAAGCCGGCGAGTACCGGCCCGAATCTCTTGAGCATGATGACTGCTCCCCTGTCGAGCGCCCCCTCCCCAGGTGGGCGCATGTTGCCCTCCATCTAATCAGACGCTCATGGAGTAACGCGTCGCCGCGGCCTGGGTAACGGGAGGGAGTGCCGCCCCGCCCGCATCTCGCGCTCCCCACCCCGGGGAGCAGGCGCGCCGTCGTGGTCGGCGCGGGCTCGTTCGGGACCGCGGTCGCCGTCCTGCTGGCGCGCGGCGGCTTCCGCACGACACTGCAGACCCGAACGCGAGAGCAATGCCGGCAGCTCGAGGCCGATCGCGAGAACAAGACCTACCTCCCCGGCGTGGAGCTGCCGCGCGACCTGCGCATCGAGCCCGCGGCGGAGGGCCTCGCGCGCGCGGACTACGTGTTCCTCGGCGTCCCCTCGCGCGGGCTCGAGGAGGTCATACAGGGCCTCGAGGCGGCCGGGCTCGGCCGCCACACGCCGGTGGTCTCGCTCGCCAAGGGCCTGGTCCCGCCCGACGGGATCGCCCCGACCGTGATGCTGTCGGCCGCGCTCGGGTACGGCCGCGTCGCCTGCGTGGGCGGCCCCGCGCACGCGCGCGAGATGGTGACCGAGGGCGCCGGCCTGGTCGCCGCGTCGCTCGACGAGCGCCTGGCGGGCACGATCGCGAACGTCTTCATGCGCGCGGGCGTGGTCTGCGAGCAGTCCAGCGACCCGATCGGCGTCGAGCTCGCGGGCGTCGCCAAGAACGCGGCCGCGCTGGCCGCGGGGGCGACGGAGGCGGTCGGACTCAACGCGGCGGGCGCCGCCGCCGGCCACATCTTCCAGGAGGTCTGGCGCTACGCCGAGCGCCAGGGCGCGCGGCCGGAGTCGCTGATCGGGCTGGCCGGCACCGGCGACCTCGTCGGCACCGCCCTGGCCCCGCAGAGCCGCAACCGCCGCGCCGGCGAGCTGCTCGGCAAGGGCGTGTCGGCGGAGGAGATCCCCGACCGCATCGGCCAGGCGGTGGAGGCGCTGGACATGGTGCCGCTGCTGGCCGCGGCGCTGGACCGCGCGGGCGTCGAGGCACCCGTCACGGACGCGCTGCGGCGGCTGATCGCGGGCGAGCTGCCGCTCGACGGCTGGGTCGCGCAGGTGCGCGCGACGGTGCCGCCGCCGGCGCGCTTCGGCCCCCGCGGGGCGACGCGGCGCGCGTGGGAGCAGGCTCGCGCGTGGGTCCGCCGCCGCGCTTCGCGACGGCGGACCGCTCCATAAGAGACGCCACAGAAACCTTTAAGCGAGGCCTGAGCGCCGCTTCAGGAAGCCTTGGCGGGGCGGAGATGGAATGGCGGCATGAGATCACCACGCGCCTCCAACTTCCTCTACCTGGTCATGGGCGCGCTCTCGGTCGCCATCGTCGCGACGGTGCTCGTCGCCAGTGGCACCTTCGAGCGCACCGACGCCCGCGCCAGCGCGACCGCCACGCCGGCCTCGAGCACCGCCGCCGTCCCGACGGACGTCTCGGACATCTACCGCGACGTCTCCCCGGGCGTCGTCTACATCGCTTCCACCACCTCCCAGGGCCAGGCCTCCGGCTCGGGCTGGGTGTACTCCTCCGACGGCACGATCGTCACCAACGACCACGTCGTCGAGGGCGCCAGCAAGGTCTCCGTGCGCTTCACCGAGAACGGCGACCCGATCGACGCCCAGGTCGTCGGCACCGACCCGTCGAGCGACATCGCCGTCCTGAAGATCGACCCGTCGAAGGTCGAGGGCGGCGTCAAGCCGCTGCAGCTCGCCGACTCCAAGCAGATCGAGCCGGGCCAGCCGGCGATCGCGATCGGCAGCCCGTTCGGCCTCCAGGGCACCGTGACCAGCGGCATCGTGTCCGCGCTCGGGCGCGAGATCCAGGCCCCCAACGGCTTCACGATCTCCGGCGTCATCCAGACCGACGCCGCGATCAACCCGGGCAACTCGGGCGGCCCGCTGCTCGACGAGAACGGCCGCGTGATCGGCATCAACTCGCAGATCGCCACCAACGGCTCGGACTCCAACTCCGGGGTGGGCTTCGCCGTCCCGATCGACACGGTCAAGCAGGTCGTGCCGCAGCTGAAGGCAGACGGCAAGATCGAGCGCGCCTGGCTCGGCGTCTCGAGCTCCGACGCGGCCCCGCGCGACGGCGCCGTGGTCCAGCAGGTGACCGGCGCTCCGGCCCAGAAGGCGGGCCTGCGACCCGGCGACGTGATCCTCCGCGTCGACGACCGCACGATCACGACGGCGTCGGATCTCGGCGAGGCCGTGAACGCGCACAAGCCCGGCGATACCGTGAAGGTGGAAGTGCAGCGCAACGGGAGCCGTGAGACGCTCAACGTCACGCTCGGCACCCGTCCGAGCGAAGCACAGCTACAGGGATGACCGGGTTCGACCGAGGAGACAGCGGCGTGAGTTCTGACGACAGGCGCCTGCGCGCGCTGGACGACGACGAGCAGCGGCGGGAGCGCAACCCCGCCCGCGAGGCCCATGACGCGCTCGAGACGGCGCTGTTCGAGATCAAGCGCGTGATCGTCGGCCAGGAGTCGATGCTCGAGCGGGTGATCGTGGCTCTGCTGGCGGGCGGGCACGTGCTGCTCGAGGGCGTGCCGGGCCTGGCCAAGACGCTCACGGTCAAGACCGTCTCCGACGTGCTCGGCGGCTCGTTCAAGCGCCTGCAGTTCACCCCCGACCTCGTGCCCGCGGACCTCGTGGGCACGAGGATCTACCGCGCCGACACGGGCGGCTTCGACACCGAGCTCGGGCCCGTCTTCTGCAACTTCCTGCTCGCGGACGAGATCAACCGCGCCCCAGCCAAGGTGCAGTCGGCGCTGCTGGAGGTCATGCAGGAGCGCCAGGTCACGATCGGCCACGACAGCCACCGCGTGCCGGCGCCGTTCCTGGTCATGGCGACGCAGAACCCGATCGAGTCCGAGGGCACCTACGCGCTGCCCGAGGCCCAGGTCGACCGCTTCATGTTCAAGCTCGTCGTCGACTACCCCGACACCCGCGACGAGGTCGCGGTCGTCGAGCGCTCGCTCGACACGCACGCGCCCGTGCGCCAGGTGCTCTCGCCCGAGTCGCTGGCCCAGCACCAGCGCGCGGCCGCGCAGTCCTACGTCGACCGGCGCGTGATGGAGTACGCGGTCGCGCTGACCACCGCCACGCGCGAGCCCGGCGAGCACGGCTGGGTCGAGTTCGGCGCCAGCCCGCGCGGCTCGATCAACCTGATCCACGCGGCGCGGGCGCTCGCGCTCCTGCGCGCGCGCGACTACGTGCTGCCCGTCGACGTGCGCGACCTCGCCCGCGACGTGCTGCGCCACCGGATCGTGCTCACCTACGAGGCCCTCGCCTCGGGGGTCGACGCCGACCGCGTGCTCGACGACGTGCTCCGGCGCACGCCGATGCCGCGGATCGAGCTGGCCCACGAGGCCTCGCGCGAGCGGGCGTCGCGCTGAGCGGGGGGCATGGACTTCCGCGAGCCACTGGTGCTGATCGGCCTGGGGCTGCTGCCCCTGGCCGTGCTCGCCTACGTCGCCGCTCAGCAGCGGCGGCGCCGGTACGCGGTCCGCTATACGAACGTCGACATCCTCGCCTCGGTGGCGAAGGCCGGCCCGCTGCGCCACCTGCCGGCGCTGCTCGCGCTGCTCGCGTTCGCGGCGCTGCTGGTCGCGCTCGCCCGCCCCGAGCGCACGGTCGCGGCCAAGCGCGAGGAGGCGACGGTGATCATGGTCACCGACACGTCGGGCTCGATGCTCGCCAAGGACGTGGCGCCTGACCGGCTGACCGCCGCGCGCGACGCCGCGGCGACGCTCGCCAAGCAGGTGCCGGAGGACTTCCGGATCGGGCTGATCAAGTTCGGCTCGCACGCGGAGCAGATCGTCGAGCCGACGACCGACCGCGGCCGGCTGAACCTTGCGCTGCAGGGCCTGAAGGTCGCCGGCGGCACCGCGATGGGCGACGGCCTCAAGCTCGGCCTCGAGGCGGCGCAGACGCCGATCCCCGACGGCCTCGGCGGCACGCGCAAGCTGCCGACCGCGATCGTGCTGCTCTCGGACGGCGCGAGCACCCGCGGCGAGGACCCGATCGACATCGCCCAGCAGGCCAAGAAGGCCAAGATCCGCGTCTACACCGTCGCGCTCGGCACGCCGAACGGCACGCTGGAGACCACGCGGCCCGACGGCACGACCCGCAGCGAGAAGGTGCCGCCGGACACGCTGACGCTGCAGGACATCGCGCGCGACACGGGCGGCCGCTACTTCAACGCACCCGACGCGGACCAGCTCGAGGCGGTCTACGCCGGCCTCGCCACCCGCTTCGCGACGGTCCAGGAGAAGCAGGAGATGACCGCGACCTTCGCCGGCGCCGGGCTCGTGCTGCTGCTCGGCGGGCTGGCGTTCTCGCTGCTGCGCGGGGGGCGGCTGCCGTGAGCCCGCGCCTGCGCGTCGTCCCGCCGCCGCCCGACCGCTCGCCCGAGCGGCCCGGCCCCGGGCCCGTCCCGCCCCAGGTCCTGCGCTCGCTCGACCTCGCGGTCATGCGCCGCGTGGAGAGCCTGATCCCGGGCGAGCACCTCACCCCCCAGGTCGGCGGCGGCACCGACCTGATGATGATCCGGCCCTACCGGCCGGGCGACGACGTCCGCCACATCGACTGGAACGTGACCGCGCGCATGAGCGAGCCGCACGTGCGCGTGCATGTCGGCGAGCGCGCGCTGACGTGCTGGCTGGTGCTCGACGTGTCCGCCTCCATGAGCTTCGGCACCGCCGACCGGCGCAAGGCCGACGTCGCCGAGGGCGTCGCGCTCGCCGTCGGGCACGTGGCGACCCGGCGCGGCAACCGCCTCGGCGTGCTCGCCTTCGGCGGCGGGGAGCCGCGCGTGCTCAAGCCGCGCCAGGGCCGGCTCGGCCTGCTGGGGCTGCTCAGCGAGCTGCGCCGCGAGCCCGGCGGCGACGGCGCCGGCGGGACGTCGGTCGGCGCCGCCGTCACCAGCGTCGCCGCGCTCGCGCGCAACCGCGGGCTCGTCGTCGTGGTCTCCGACTTCAGGGGCGGCGCCGACTGGGAGGGCCCGCTGCGCTCGCTGCGCGGCCGCCACGGCGTGATGGCGGTGGAGATCCGCGACCCGCGCGAGCAGCAGCTCACCCCGATGGGCGACATCTGGGTGATGGACCCCGAGACCGGTCGCCAGGTGCCGGTCAACACGTCGCGGCGCAAGGTCCGCGAGCGCTTCGCGGCCGCCGCGGCGGCCGAGCGCGAGCAGGTCGCCGCGGCGCTGCGGCGCGCGGGCGCCGACCACGTCGTGCTCTCCACCGAGGGCGACTGGCTGCGCGAGTTCGCCCGCCACCTGCGCCGCGGCGAGGCCGCGGTGCGCGCGGGATCTCCGTCGCGCGCCGCCGTCGTCGCGCGCCTGCACGGCGAGGGCACCGTGGCGGCCCCCGGCGTGCCCGGAGCCCCGCACCACCACCCGGACGGCGCCGCATGAGCTTCGGCGAGCCGATCCTCCTGCTCGGCCTCGTGCTCGTGCCG
>DATFQI010000354.1:0-9042 GCA_035264365.1 Solirubrobacteraceae bacterium | reverse complement strand
GGCGTGCGGAACGTGAACAGCTGCTTGTCGGGCATCTCCGACGGGACGGTCTGGCCGTACAGCCGGCGACCCTCGCCGACGAAGAAGTCGCAGGTGTCGATGATCTCCTGGACCTCGCCGCGCGACTCGGCGATCGGCTTGCCGACCTCGCGCGTGACGAGCTGGGAGAGCGCCTCCTTGTTGGACTCGAACAGGCGGCCGACCTGGGCGATCACGCGCCCACGGGCGGGAGCGGGGACCTTCGCCCACTCCTTCTGGGCGGCGCGCGCGGCGGCGCACGCGTCGACGAACGTGGCGGCATCGGCGAGCCCGACCTCCGCGACGACCTCGTCGAGCTTGGCGGGGTTGGTGGAGGTGAGGTGACCGCCGGGCGCGTCGGTACGGGCCTCGCCGCCGATCACCGAAGCAATCGAGGGGGCGCCCGACGCCGCCTCGGCGCGAGAGCTTTCAAGCGTGGACATGGCACTCACGGTACCGGGCCCCGGCCGCTCGTTGGCAGGCGCCGGTGGCGTGGGGTGGGTTGTGTTGCGTGGGCGAACGGCTTGGGCTTGTAGGGGCGGGGGGTTCGCTTCCGGTGACGCGAGCGTGCACTTAGTGAGCCCAGGCGTGAGTTCGTGCACGCTCGCGCATCGAGGAGTGGATAACTCGGCCTCAGCCCGACTTATCCACCGCTCGCGCAACCGGAAGCAAACCCCTCCCCCGTACAAGCCCATGCCGTTGCCCACGCAACACAATCCGACGCACGCCCTCGGCGCCTGCCACGGCGCCGTCAGCGCTGCGCCAACGACGCCTTGAGCCGGTCGATCGGCGCGATGTCGACCGGGTCGGTGCCCGCGAGCACCGCGAGGTAGAGCGAGACGAGGTCGCCGAGCAGGACGAGCGAGACGAGGCGCTCGAGCGCGGTGTCTCCGCGCGCGGCGATGCGCGCGACGATCGTCGCCCCCGCACGGGCCTCGTCTGCCGTGAGCTCGGAGCGCGCCGCGTTGGGGGGGTGCGCGCCCGGGTCCTCGAGCGAGACGTAGGAGAAGGGACCGAGTCCGGCCGCCCCGGGCCAGCCGACGACCTCGTTGTGGTCGGCCTCGGGCAGGACGCTCGCGAACGCGGGCAGGCCGGCGTTCTCGTTGACCTGGCACTTCCAGCGGTAGGCGACCGACGCGGTCAGCTCGGCGCCGGCGATCACGGGCACCGTGCCGTGCAGCGCGCGGGCCAGCCGCTTGGCCTCCGAGTCATCGGCGGCGTCCGGGCCCCACTCGGCGGCGAGGGTCTCGGCGAGCGCGGCCGCGGCCTCGACCTCGTCGCGCAGCGACGGACCGGCGCCCGCCAGCGCGGCCGCCTCGAGCGCCGACACGAGCCCGTAGCCGACCGCCGCCCGCGGCTGGAAGCCGCCCGGGACCGGGATCACCGGCGCGCGGTCGCGCCGCGCGCGCTCGGCCAGCGCGCCGCCGGTGGTGGCGACGATCCGCGCCGCGCCGCGCTCGAGCGCGTCGTCGTAGGCGGACAGCGTCTCCTCCGTGCCGCCCGAGTAGCTCGAGCACAGCACGAGGTGCTCCGAGCCGACCCACGACGGCAGCGCGTAGCCGTCGGCCACCACGAACGGGCGCCGCAGCCGCGGCCCCAGCGCCGCGAGCGCCAGCCGGCCGCCGACGGCGGAGCCGCCCATGCCCGCCACGACCAGGCCGCCCGGGGCGTCGGCCGGCGGGATGCCCGCGGAGTCCACCCGCCAGAGCGCGTCGCGCAGGTGGGACGGCAGGTCCAGGATCTCGGCCGCCTGGCCCGTCGAGTCGACGGCGGCGACGGCCTCGCGATCGAGAGAAGCGGTCATCAGAAGCGGAGAGCCCCTTCCGGGAGCGACACGCCCGGGAAGATCCGCGCGCCGTTGGACACGATGTTGCGCGCGCCGAGCGAGACGCCCTGGCCGAGCACGCTCAGCCCGTCGACGTGGCACTCGTCGCCGATCGTCACGCCGGCGCCGACGATGCAGCCCGACAGCGTGCAGCCCGACCCGATCGTCGCGCCCTCGAGCACGACCGCGCGCTCGACCGTGGTGTGGGCGCCGACCGTCACGCCGCGCTCGAGCACGACGCGGCCGCCGACGCGCGAGTGCGCGCCGATCCGGCAGCCGGACTCCACGAGCGCGGACGGGATGATCCGCCCGGCCGACTCGACGTCGTCGGCGACGCTGGCGAACCCCGAGCCCATGCGCGCTCCGACCGACGTCTCGACCGTCCCCTCGAGGATGTCGAAGGTCCCCTGCAGGTAGCGGTCGGGCGTCCCGATGTCCATCCAGTAGCCCTCGCCGACGTAGCCGAACAGGCCGTCGCCGACCAGCCGCGGGAACACGTCGCGCTCGATCGACGCCGGCTTGCCGGGCTCGAGCAGCTCGAGCACCGAGCGCTCGAGCACGTAAGCGCCGGCGGAGATGTTGTTGGTGTCGATCTGGTCGGCCGACGGCTTCTCGACGAACTCGGTCACCTGGTTGTCGCCCGTGAGCCGCACGAGCCCGTACGCGGAGGGGTCCTCGACCGGCGTCAGCGCGAGCGTCGCGCGCGCCCCGGTCGCCTCGTGCTGGGCGAGCTGGGCGGTCAGGTCGAGGTCCGTCAGCACGTCGCCGTTGAGCATCAGGAAGCGCTCGTCGAGCAGCTCCTCGGCGAACTTCAGCGCGCCGCCGGTCCCCAGGGGCCGCGGCTCCTCGACGAACGAGAGCTTCACGCCGAAGCCCGCGCCGTCGCCGAGCACGGCGCGCACGCCCTCGGCCATGTGCCCGCAGCCCATGATCACCTCTTCGACCCCGTGCGAGCGCAGCCAGTCGAGCATGAAGCCGATGAACGGCCGGTCGACCAGCGGCACGACGGGCTTCGGGTAGGTCGTCGTGAGGGGGCGCAGGCGCGTGCCCTCGCCCCCGGCGAGGATCAGCGCCTGCACTAGGCCGTGCGGGCCGGCTCGCGGTCCTTGAGCGCGGGACGGCCGATGCCCTCGTAGGCGAGGCCGGCGTCGCGCACCTTCTCGGCGTCGAGGAAGTTGCGCCCGTCGATCACCGTGTTGCCGCGCATCGACGCGGCCACCGCGGAGAAGTCGAGCTCGGCGAACTCGGGCCACTCGGTGACGAGCACGAGCGCGTCGGCGCCGTCCGCCACCTCGGCCGCGGAGGTCTTGAACTCGACGCCGCCGATCAGCTTGCGCGCCTCGTCCTCCGCGACCGGGTCGTACGCGCGCACGCGAGCGCCGGCGGCCTGCAGGCGGGCCGAGAGCACGAGCGAGGACGCCTCGCGCATGTCGTCGGTGTTCGGCTTGAAGGCGAGCCCGAGCAGCCCGATCTCCTTCCCCACGAGCGAGCCGAGGTTCTTCTCGAGCTTGGCCATCACGCGCCGCTTCTGCAGCTCGTTGACCTCGATCACGGAGTTGAGCAGCTGGAAGTGATAGCCCGAGTTGCCGGCGAGCTGCTTGAGCGCGGTCACGTCCTTCGGGAAGCACGAGCCGCCGAAGCCGATGCCGGCCTGCAGGAACTTCGGCCCGATCCGGTCGTCGAGGCCCATTCCGCGCGCGACCTCGACCACGTCGGCACCCGTCTCCTCGCACACGTTGGCGATCTCGTTGATGAACGAGATCTTCGTCGCCAGGAAGGCGTTGGAGGCGAGCTTGACCATCTCGGCGCTCTTGATGTCCGTGCGCACGAGCGGCGCCTCGAGCGGCGCGTAGAGATCGACGACCGCGTCGCCGGCCCAGTCGCCGTCGTCGCCGATGACGACGCGGTCGGGCTGGAGGAAGTCCTTGACCGCCGAGCCCTCCTTGAGGAACTCGGGGCAGGACACGTAGCGGAAGCCCGCCTTGCCCTGCTCCTCGAACACGCGCTTGATCGTCGCGCCGGTACCGACCGGGACGGTCGACTTCATCACGAGCGCGTGCCGGTCGGAGGCGGGCATCGCCGCCACGACGGAATGCACGGCCGAGAGGTCGGCGTCGCCCGAGTAGGTCGGCGGCGTGCCGACGGCCACGAACAGCAGGCGCGCGTGCTCGAGCGCGTCCGCCAGGTCGGTCGAGAAGTGCAGACGACCGCGGTGGCGCTCGACGAGCTCCGCGAGCCCCGGCTCCCAGATCGGGATGCGGCCCTGCTTGAGGCCCTCGATCTTGGCCTCGTCGATGTCGATGCACCAGACGTCGTTGCCGAGCTCGGCGAAGCCGGCGGCCGTGACCAGGCCGACGTATCCGGTGCCGATCACCCCGATCGGCTCTCTGTTCGTGGGATGGCTCATGAGCGGCCGATCAGGGTATCGAGGAGCGCCCTACTGCTTGAGTCGCGTCAGCGAGTCGGCGACCGCGAGCATCTGCTGCTTGTTGAGCGACTGCGACAGCGTGTTCGAGACCCAGTAGACCGCCCGCCGCGTGCGCCACGCGACCAGGCGCAGGCGGCGCCCGTCGTAGTAGAGCTCGTAGCGGCGCCCGTTGGTCTCGCGGATCTCGTCGGGGTTGTCGAGGATCGGCGGGTCCTTCCAGGTCATGCCCTGGATGCCGTAGTACTCGCCGGCCAGCCCCTTGGAGACCACGAGCCGGTACGCCTCGTGCTTCTTGCCCTTCTCGTCGCGGATCGTGTAGATGCGCGGCTCGGTGCCCGCGTAAGCGGCGCCGCTCGTGCGCAGCGTCGGGAAGTAGAAGGGGAACTTGAGCTTGGGGTCCGCCAGCACGGCCTGGTCGACGCCCTGGGCCCTGGCCTCCTCCAGCCCGCGGACCGTCGCGCTCTTGTTGCGGTTGCGCTTCTTGCGGATCCGCTGCGCCTCCTCGTCCTCCGGCGTCGGCTTCGACGTCGCGGTCGGCTTGGCCGAGCTCTTCGCGTGCATGAACTCGCCGACGGTCTTCTTGAGGTCGGCCTGCGAGGCGAACAGCCGCGTGTCCACGGCCGGGTTGTCGGACTCGCTGGCGCGGAAGCGGACCTCGTTGACGCTCGGGCTCTTCTGCACCAGGTACAGCGCGAGCCGGATCATCGAGAAGATCTCCTTGTTGGAGCGGAAGCTCTTGTCGACGGTGAAGTAGCGGCCGAACGCGCCCGCGAGCTTCTTGCGCTTGCCGATCTGGAAGAGCTTCTTGACACCCGACTGGCTGCGCGCCTGGCGCAGGAAGTCCTGCTGGCGGGCCGCGCGGATGAAGTCGTTGTCCGTGTGGCGGTAGCGGACGTAGTCGAGCGCGTCCTGGCCCTTGAGCTTCTGGTAGCCCGCATCGACGTCGATCGCCGCGTAGCGCTCGCCGCCGCCCGAGTTGTCGTTGAAGTAGTCGCGGTCGATGTCGACGTAGACGCCGCCGATGTAGTCGACGGCGCGCCGGAAGGAGCCGAACTCGACGCTGATCACGTTGTTGATCGGGAAGTCGTCGCCCGTCGCGTCCTCGAAGAGCCGCTTGACCGTCTTGACGGCCAGCCGCTCGCCGCCGTTCTCGAATGCGGAGTTGATCTTGTCGCGACCGTGGCCCGGGATCTCCACCGCCAGGTCGCGCGGGATCGACATGACCGCGATCGCGTCGCGGTTGGGGTCGGCGCGGACGAGCAGCATCGTGTCCGAGCGCGGCTTGAGCCCGAGCTTCTTGTCCTCGTAGCGGGCGTCCGAGCCCAGCAGCAGGATCGTCCGGGCGCCGCCGGCGTCGGCCTTGGTGATCTCGGGGATGTCGACGGCCACGCGGCCCTCCCCGATGAAGGCGTTCTTGACGTCGTCGATCTCGAGCACGACCGTGGTCGCGAGCGCGGTGCCGCTCATCGCCACGACGAGGAACATCGCCAGCAGCGCGCGCTTGACGACGGAGGCGCCGACGTTCGGCGCCTTGTCCTCGTCCTGGAGGTAGTTCTTCCTCACGACGAAGCCTGCTTCAGGCGGGTCAGTGACTGGGCTGTGGCGAGCATCTGGCGGTTGGTGAGCGAGGCCGAGATCGTGTTCGAGACCCAGTAGACGACCCGCCGGGTCCGGAACGCGATGAGGCGGATCCGGCGCCCGTCACGGTAGAGCTGCAACCGGCGGCCGGCGACGATCCTGGTCTCGTCGGGGTCATCGAGGATAGGCGGGTCGCTCCAACTGGTCCCTCGACGCCGTAGTACTGGCCCAGGTCGCCGGTCGCGACCACGAGCCGGTAGGCGTCGTGGCGCTTGCCCGTCTCGTCGCGGATCCTGTAGGTGCGCGGCCCGCCGTCGGCGTACGTGGCGCGGTCGGTGCGCAGGCGCGGGAAGTAGAACGGGAAGTCGAGCCGCGGGTCGGCCAGCACCGCCTGGTCGGCCCCGGCCGCACGGGCGTCCACCATCCCGGGCACCTTTCCCGTGCGCTCTGGCTCGCGGGCCTTGCGCGAGGGCCGCTTGGCCTCGCGGGCCGGCGCCGCCCGCCGCTCCGGCGCCATGAACTCGCGCAGCGTGGCCGCGACCTGCTCGGACGAGGCGTACAGCCGCGTGTCGCGCGTCGCATCCGCCGGGTAGTCGGCGCGGAAGCGGACCTGGTGGACGCTCGGGCTCCCTGCACGAACGAGAACGCGAGCTTGATCATCGACACGACCTGCTTGGGGGAGCTGAAGCTGCGGTCGAGCCGGAAGTAGCGGCGGAACATCCGCATCAGCTTCTCGCGGTCGCCGATCGAGACGAGCTTGCGCACGCCCGGCTGGGCGCGCGCCTGGCGCAGGAACCCCTGCTGGCGCGCTGCGCGGGCGAAGTCGTCGTCCGTGTGCCGGTAGCGCACGTAGTCGAGCGCGTCCTGCCCCTTCAGGAGCTGGTAGCCGGGGTCGATGTCGATCGCCGCGTACCCGCCGGGGCCCGTCACGTCGTTGAAGTAGTCGCGGTCGACGTCGACTCGAGGTCGCGCGGGATCGACATCGCCGAGATCGTCTGCGTGCGCGGGTCGGCGCGCACGAGCAGGATCGTGTCCGAGCGCGGCTTCAGGCCGGACTCCTCGTCGTCGTAGCGGGCGTCGGAGCCCAGGACGAGGATCGTGCGCGGCTTGCCGGGCTTCGAGGGGACGACCTCCGGGGCGTCGATGGCGTCCTCGCTGGGCGACAGGACCTCGTGCAGCTGCTTGAGCATCCCGGTGGCGAGCGCGGCCCCCGTCGAGAGGGTCATGATCAGTCCGGCCAGCATGCCCACGCCGATTCGAGGAGGACGGCCAGGCTCCTGCCGTCCGTCACGCGCGGCCGCCCTCGACCGCGCGCAGGGGAGTGGCGGGCGCTTCCGCGGCGGCGAGCGCGTCGAGCTTGGCCGGGAGCTGCAGCACGAAGTCGGTCAGGGCTTGGCGGTAGCGGAGCAGCGAGGAGATCGAGACCCACTCCTCCGGGCCGTGGTGGCCGGCTCCGGAGGGGCCGAACTCGACGGCGGGCACGCCCGCGCGCAGGAACGAAACCGCGTCGGAGGCGCCGTCACGGCCCACGCTCATCGACTCCCCGCTGGTGAGCCGGCCGACCACGTCGCCGAGCGCCAGCACGTACGGATTCGTGCGCGACACGTGCGCCGGCGGGTGGATGAACGTGCGCGCGACCTCCATGTCCGGGATCGTCCGGATCTGCTCCAGGATGTCGCCCGGGTCCTGGTTGGGCAGGTAGCGGATGTCGAGCACCATCGTGCACTGGTCGGGGACCTTGTTGAGCGCGTCGCCGCCCTGGATGCGCCCGAGGTTGATCGACGGGCGGTCGAAGAGCTCCGACGACTCGCGCGAGAACGGCAGGGACTCGATTCGCCGGAACACGTCGATCGCCTTCAGCACGGCATTGTCGCCGAGCCACGGCGTCGAGCCGTGCGCGGCGCGCCCGTGCACGATCAGCCGGCAGGCGAGCACGCCCTTGGCCTGGATGCCGACGTGCAGGTTCGTCGGCTCGCCCGTGATCGCGAAGTCGCCGACGAGGCCGCGGCGGACGAGGTCGTCGCTGGTGCGCCGCTCGATGTCCTCGGACTCCTCGTCGGGGACGCAGACGAAGCGCACGCGCACGTCCTGCTGGTCGGCGACGTCGCGCAGCGCGCACATCATCGAGGCGAGCGCGCCCTTCATGTCGTAGGAGCCGCGGCCGAACATCCGGTCGCCCTCCACGCGCGGGACGAACTGCTCCGTGCGCCCCGGCACGACGTCGAAGTGGCCGTGGAAGACGAGCGTGGCGCGCTCGGCGCCCTCGGGTGGGCCGACGACCGCGCTGAGCGCGTGCAGGTCGCCGAACTTGTGGTCGACGACCTCGATCTCGCGGGCCTCGAGCCAGCCCTTGATGAACCCGGCGGCGGCGCGCAGCCCGTCCACGTTCGACGTGTCGTACGTGATCAGGCGCTCGGTGAGCGCGCGCTCGTCCATGTCGTCAGCCCTCGGCGATTTTCAGGAACGCCTCGTACCGCCGCTTGTCGCGCTCGGCGGCACGGAGCTCCTCCGTGCCCTCCTCGGCCTTCTCGCACTCCTGCTCGGCCCGCTTGAGGCGGTCCTGGAGCTCGGAGCGATCGAGCTTGTCGACCTCGAAGACCTCGTCGACCAGCACGAGCGCGTGCTCGCCGGCGATCTGCAGGAAGCCCTCGCCCTGCGCGTAGCGCACGACGTCGGACTCCGACTTGTAGAGCCGCAGCTCGGTCGGGTCCAGCATCGCCAGCAGCGGCTGGTGGTTGGCGAGCAGGCCGATGGAGCCCACGGTGGTCTTCGTGGACACCATCTCGACCTCGTCGTTGAAGACCTCGCCCTCCGGGGTGAGGATCTCCACCTTGAACGGCGTGCGGGCCACTAGGACGCGTCCTCCGCGTTCTCCTCGCGCTGCTCCTCCTCGGACTCCTTCGATTCGTCTTTCGAGTCGCCCTTCGCGGCCGACACGACGTCGTCGATCGAGCCCTTGAGGAAGAACGCCGACTCGGGCAGGTCGTCGTGCTTGCCGTCGAGCACCTCGCGGAACGAGCGCACCGTCTCGGCGATCGGGACGTAGACGCCGGGCGTGCCGGTGAACTGCTCGGCGACGTGGAACGGCTGCGAGAGGAAGCGCTCGATGCGGCGCGCGCGCTGCACGAGCACGCGGTCCTCGTCGGAGAGCTCGTCGATGCCGAGGATGGCGATGATGTCCTGCAGCTCGCGA
>DATFQI010000353.1:0-4932 GCA_035264365.1 Solirubrobacteraceae bacterium | reverse complement strand
GGGTGAAGGTCGACGGACGGCGGCTGCGGTTCTCCGACGCGAAGCCCCCGGAGGGGGACGCGTTGCCCTGGACCGCCCATCCCTTGGTGCGGATCGACTAGGAAGCGCGCAGGTAGGCCAGCACAGCCAGCACGCGGCGGTGCTGGTCGGGGCCGGGGCGCAGGTCGAGCTTCATGAAGATCTGTGAGATGTGGGCCTCGACGGTCTTCGGCGAGAGGAACATCCTCTCGCCGATCGCCGTGTTCGAGAGGCCCTCGGCGATCAGGGCGAGCACCTCGCGCTCGCGCTCTGTCAGCACGTCGAGCGGGCCGCGCGCGCGCTTGCGGGCGACGAGGCGCGAGACGATCGTCGGGTCGACGACGCACTCGCCTTCGTCGATCCGGCGCAGCGCGTCGGCGAGCACGGCGATGTCCGAGACCCGCTCCTTGAGCAGGTAGCCGGCCCGCTCGGGCACCTCTTCGAGCAACCGCATCGCATAGTGGGGCTCTAGGTGGTGCGAGAGCACGAGCGCGCCGATCCCCGGGTGCCGGCGCCGGATCTCCTGCGCCGCCACCAGCCCGTCGTCGGTGTTGTTGGGCGGCATCCGGATGTCGACCACCGCCACGTCGGGCCGCCGCTTGTCGACCATCCGCAGCAACTGCTCGGCGTCGCCGCAGCGTCCGACCACCTCGAACCCGGCGTCCTCGAGCAGTCGTGCGAGGCCGTCGCGGAGCAGCGCCTCGTCATCGGCGATCACGACTCGCATGGCAGCTCGACGCTCAGCTGATGAGCGGTCCTCGTCAGCGTGCCCCCGACGGCGCCGACACGATCCTCTAGATCGGTGGTAGATCCGACGCTGTCGTTGGCGGTTTCGAGATCGATGAGCAGGCGTCCGTTGTCGCGGCGCGCCGAGACCGCGACGTCGCCGTCGCCCGAGCGCCGGAGCGACTCGGCCACCACGAAGTACGCCGCCGACTCAACCGCGGCAGCGAACCGCTCGGCCGGAATCTCTCGGACGACGAGGCGCGGCGACCGGTCGGCGAGCGCCTCCAGCGCGGGCCCGAGGCCTTCGTGGGCGAGCACCGACGGGATCAGTCCGTGCGCAAGCTCGCGCAGCTCGCCGAGCGCCTCACGCAGCCCTTCCTCGGCTGCGCCGAGCTCGGCATCGAGACCCTCGTCGCCGGACGCCACCTGCCGGCGGGCCAGCCGGATCCCGACCGCCACGGTGGCCAGGCACTGTTGCGCGCCGTCATGGAGGTCGCGCTCCAGCAAGCGCCGCTCGGCGTCCGCCGTCGCAACGATCCGGGCCCGGGAGGCGCGCAGGCTCTCGAGCTGATTGCGCCGGATCGCGTTCAGCCGCTCGTGCTCGAGCGCCAGCAGCGCGGCATCCGCGACCTCGCCGGCTAGCGCCGGATCCTCGAACAAGCCGGGTCGGTGCACGAGCGCGGCGAGCTCGCGGCCTCCGGCCAGCAGCCGCGTGACGTGCCGATCCGGGTCCTTCGGCAGCTCGGCCGGCCGGCCGTCCCCATCGAGCCAGCCGGACACGTCGTCACGCGCGTGCAGCAGCTGGAGCGAGGGATCGCCGAACGTCTCGGCGAGCCGGTCGCGCAACCCGCCGGGCGGCGGCGAATGACCGAGCTCGACGACCAGCCGAGCAAGCTCGCCGCGCATCCGCCGCGCTCGCAGGCGCTCCCAGAGCAGGCCGGCGGCCACCAGCGCGAGCGCCGCGACCTGAGCGGGCCACAGCCTGCGATCAGTCGGGTCGTTGGAGACGAAGCCCCGCGTGCTGCCATGAAGCGCGCGGGCGCCGAACAGCGCGACCGCTGCCGTGGCAGGGAGCACGACCGGCATCTCCACGCGCCGTCGCGTCGAGGTCGCGTGGGCCAGGCCAGCGAGCGCGAGCCCAACGAACGCGGCCGACCAGACCGCCGCGATCGATAGCCCGACCCGGCCGAGGTCGTGAACCACCTCGGGATGTGCCGCGGCCAGCAGGTGGTTGACGGGGCACGCAAGGCAGCCCTGCTCGACGGGGTCGAAGAACAGCGCGGAGCCCACGCCGAGCACCAGCAGGCTGTTGGCATATCCGAGCGCGAGCAGGGCGATCGCCGGCCGGCTTAGCGAACGGGTGCGGTATCGCAGCGCGGCATGTGCGAGCAACGGCGGCCACGCCGCGAACAGCACGAGCCCCACGGTGAAGGCGGCGCCGGTTCCGGGGCTGTTCCATTCGACGAGCAGCCAGGCGACCGCGGCGAATGCGGCCAGCACTCGAAACGCACCGCTCAACCGCGTCACCAGGGCGGCCGCCATCAGCAGCAGTCCCGCTGCGACCTCCGCAGTCAACCCGATGACCGAGTCGCCCGCGAGCGAGTCGCCGGGATCCTCGCGCACAATCGCAACCGTCACGGCCGCCGCCGCGAGCGCGACCGTCCAGACGACCACGCGGAGCATCACAGCGCGATCGTCCCAGTCACCCGGCGGCGTTTCCAGCGATCGGCAGAACCGCCTCAACCCTTGTGCCGCCACGCTGCGGGCTCTCGACGCGCAGGCGCCCGCCGAGCGCCTCGACCCGGTCCGCCAGCCCGCGCAGCCCCGACCCGCGGCGCGCGTCCGCTCCACCGATCCCGTCGTCGCGGATCACGACCCGAAGCTCCGCGTCCGCCGCGGCCACATCGACGTTGACATGCGACGCGTGCGCGTACTTGGCGACGTTCGCGAGCGCCTCCGAGCAGACGTAGTAAGCGACGAGCTCCTGGGCCGGCGGGAAGCGACGATCGGGCACGTCGAGCGTGACCGGGACGCCCGACTGCTCCACGAGCTCCGCTAGTGCGGCCCGCAGGCCGCGCTCGCCGAGAAGTCGCGGCCGAATGCCCTGGGCGAAGCCCCGCAACCGCGTGCGCGCGATCACCACCTCGTCGGTCAGTCGTCGGAAGGTGGCCGCGGCCTCACCGTCCTTGTCGTCGGCGAGCCGCTTGAGGCGCGCGGCGACCTCGGCCAGGCGCTCCTCAGGGCCTTCACGACACTCCGCCGCGAGGCGGCGGCGCTCCTCGTCGCCCGCCTCCACGAGCCGCCTCCGAGAGGCCGCCACGTCGCGCACACGACCGGCGACTTCGGCCTGCAGGCGCACATTGGCGACGGCCAGCCCCGCGGCTGCGGCGACGGCGTCGAGGAGCCCCGGATCCGAGAGCGCCGCCGGGTCGTGCACGAGCGCCGCCACCGGCGCATCCGCTGCGCCGATCACGGTGACGGTGCGCCCGTCGCCGGCGTCACGGCCCGGCACCTGCACCGGCCTCCCCGCCTCGTCAACCCAGCCGCCCGACCCGTCGGCTCGATACGCGAGCTCGAGGCCAGGATCACCGAGCGTCCGGGCCAGCGCGGGGCGCAGCGCTCGCGGCTCGTGGTGATCGCCGAGATCGATGACCAGCCCGGTCGCCGCGGCGCGACCCCATCGGCCCCAAAGCAGATCGACGGTCAGCGCGCAGGCGATCGCGACGACCGCGCCGTAGAGCGTCCACACAGCCGCGGTCTCGACGCCCGCATCGGCTAGCCGCCCCAGTGCGGCGAACGCCAGCGCGCCGCCGAGGACAGCGGCACACGCGAGCGCGGTGCCGCGCGCGCGGCGCTCGACGCCTCCCGAGGCGTGGCGCCGCCACGCGGCGACCAGCACGACCGCGCCGGCGAGCGCGAGCGTCATCCACTCCGAACGCGCGAGAGCAGGGATCAGCCCGTCGACGTACGCGGCCGCGACAACGAGCAGCGTGACGCGCGAGGACGTGCGACCGCCCGGATACGTGAGCAGCAAGTGGACCAGCGGGCCACGATGCGCGTAGAGCAGCGCGCTCCAGAGATCGCCGGCAAACCACGCAACGCCGCTCAGCAGCATGAGCGGGCCGGCTCCGGCGCGAGGACGGCGCCACCACGCGATGGCCCCGCCGCCGACGAGCGCCAGTCCGGCGATCAGGTCGCCCACCCGCTCGGGCATCTCCGGCCCGCCGGCCGATTCGGCGCCCGCCGCCGCGGCCACGGTCGCCGAGGCGAGCAGCCCCCAGGCGACGGGGCTCAGGTCACGAGCGTGGAGAGGCACTCTCCCGAGAGATCCGCCTTCGCGATGAACCCGCGGACCGACCGTGCCGCCCGCAGCCGACTGCGAAACGCCTCCTCCGGCCGGCTCGAGGTGAGGACGACGATCGGCGGCTCATCTCCGAGGGCCAACGAGTCGGCAACGGCGAAGCCGTCCATCCCGGGCAGCTGGATGTCGAGCAGCACGACCTGAGGCCGCAAGCGGCGCACGGCCTCGACCGCGGCCTCTCCGTCCGAGGCCTCCCCGAGGACGTGGAATCCGTCGGCCTCGAGCAGGGCTGTGGCGCCGGCGCGGAAGTCCGCGTGGTCGTCGACGATCAGCAAGCTCCACGCCACGAAACCATCGTCCCACCACCGAGGCGCGACCGCATCCGGGGTATCCCTACTCGGCCGTGCGTCCGAGCAGCGCCGGTCAGCAGCCGAAAGGCGACGCCGAGCCCCTGTTAGCGGACGTTTCTCTCGTGCGCGCGCGGAACCACTCCCGAGAGCGCTCACTCGGCGCTCGCACCGCTGCTGCAGCTGTGTCAAAGAGCAGCAGCGACCGCCCCGAACCCTACTCTCGACACCCGCGCCGTGGTGCGGCGCAATCGCTCGCGCGCTGCTGCTTTCCCACGGCCCGTCAGCGTCTGGCAAGTCGAGCGTGAAACGACCGGAATGGACGAGGAGCAGGCGCCCGGCGGCGCGCGCGATCCGACGCTGTGCCGCTCCTGCATCCCTGAAAAGCGGCAGCGACAAGCGGACTGTTCCTATCCATGCAACTCGGACACTGCACGGGTCACCTGCCCGAGTACCGCTGCGCTCCTCCTTTCGCGCATGCAAGGCAAGCGCCGCCGAGTTCAGGCGGCTGTGGCGGTGCGGGCGGCGGATGTCGCGCAG
>DATFQI010000352.1:0-3145 GCA_035264365.1 Solirubrobacteraceae bacterium | reverse complement strand
TTCGCGGAGCTGATCCCCTACGTCGGACCGGCGATCGGCGCGTTCCCGCCGGTGCTGATCGCGCTCTTCAGCGGCGAGCCGCTCGATGCGCTGTGGCTGGTGATCGCCTTCACCGCGCTGCAGCAGATCGAGGGCCACATCGTCGCGCCGACGGTGTTCTCGCAGGCGCTGCGGATCAACCCGCTGCTGGTGATCTTCGCGCTGCTGCTCGGCGGCCAGCTGTACGGGTTCCTGGGTGCGTTCATCGCGCTGCCGATCGCCGCGATCCTGCGCGAGACGGCCGTCTACCTGCGCCGCCACGTCCGGCTGGAGCCGTGGGACCTCCCGGCCGTGGCGCCCGCGGGGCCGTCGTTCGCTGCCGAACCATCGGCCGCGCCGCCGGGCGCGCCCGAGCCGGAGGCCGAGCCGGCGGGGGAGGAGGAGCCGCGCTGCCCCGAGTGCGGCGCGCCGCGCGGTGGCGGGGCCGACACCTGCCCCGAGTGCGGGACCGAGCTCGGCGGCGCCGACGAGACGGCCTCGGCGGCGGCCTCGGCGCCGCAGTAGCCTCGGGCCGGTGACGACGATGGCCGAGGCCGCCCTGCGCGCGGACGGGGTGAGCAAGCGCTACGGCGACCGCGCCGCGCTGCGCGACGTCACCTTCACGGCCGGCCGCGGCGAGCTGGTCGCCATCATCGGCCCCAACGGGGCAGGCAAGACCACGCTGCTGCAGATCGTCGCGGGCGCGCTCGCCCCGAACGCCGGGACGGTCTCGCTGGCGCCGGCGCAGGTCGGCTGGGTGCCCCAGCAGCCGGCGCTGTACGGGAAGCTCTCCGTGGCCGAGAACCTGCGCCTCTTCGCGCGGCTGGAGAAGGTGCCCGACGTCGAGGCGTCGGTCGCGCAGATGCTCGAGCAGACCGACCTGGCCGCGCGCGCCGGCGACGAGGTCGGCCGCCTGTCCGGCGGCAACCAGCAGCGCGTGAACATCGCGATCGGCCTGCTGCGCAGCCCCGCCGCGCTGCTGCTCGACGAGCCCTCCGCCTCGCTGGACCCGCGCCAGCGCGAGCGCCTGTGGGAGTTCATCGGCGGCCTCGCCGCCGAGGGCACGGCCGTCGTGTATTCGACCCACGACGTCGGCGAGGCCGAGCGCTACGCGGATCGCGTGCTCGTCCTGGCCGACGGCGAGCTGCTGTTCACCGGCACGCCGGCCGAGCTCGAGCAGGCCGTCGGGGACGCCAAGGACTTCGAATCCGCGTTCGTCCGCTTCCTCCACGCGCGAGGGCACTGAGCCGCGATGCGCTGGCTGCTGCTCAAGGACCTGCAGATCCTGCGCCGCTCGCCGCTGCTGGTCGGGCTGCTGATCGTCTATCCGATCGCGATCTCGCTGCTCGTCGGGCTCGCGCTCGACCGTCCGCCGCAGAAGCCGAAGGTGGCGTTCGCGAACCTCGTGCCGCAGGGCGAGAGCGAGTTCTCGCTCGGCGGCCGCAAGCTCGACGTCGCCGACTACGCGCCGCAGCTGTTCGAGGCGATCGAGCCCGTCCGGGTGAAGACCCGCGAGGAGGCGGTGGAGATGGTCCGCGACGGCGAGGTGCTGGGCGCGATGGTGATCCCGGCCGACGCGGCCGAGCGGCTGCGCAGCACGCTCGGGCTCGGGGGCGGGGATCCCCCGGAGATCGAGGTCTACTACAACGCGTCGGACCCGCTCAAGCGCCAGCTCGTGGAGAGCACGATCCAGTCGCGCCTGGCCGAGGCCAACGACGCGCTCTCCGACGCGGTCCTGGAGGAGGCGGCCGGCTACATCGACGTGATCGTGACCGGCGGCGAGGTCGCACTGCCGCTGGTCGGGACCGTCGACATCCTCGGCCTGCGGCGCTCGCAGGCGATCATCGAGGCGGCGGTGCGCACGCTGCCCGAGGACGCGCCGGAGCGGGTCGCGCTCACGCAGGTGGCGCGCTTCGCCCGGCTGGCCGCCGACAACCTCGACGTCTCCAAGCCGATCCTGGCCACGATCGGCTCGCCGGTCGAGGTGAAGCAGACCAACGTGAGCGGCGCGACGAGCTCGCTGAGCAGCTTCTTCGTCGCGGTCGCGGTGACGGTCTCGCTGATGTTCGTGGCGCTGCTGCTGGCGGCGGGGCTGCTCGCACTCGAGCGCGAGCAGCACGCGTTCGGCCGGCTCGTGCGCGGGCTGGTCTCGCGGACGAGCCTGCTGTCGGAGAAGGTGCTGCTGGCGGCGCTGTGCGCGCTCGGCGTCTGCCTGCTGATGCTGTGCGGGCTGGCCGCCTTCACCGGGCTCGACTGGGCGCGCGCGCCGGCGTGGCTGGCCGCGCTGGCGGCCGGCGGGCTCGGCTTCGCCGCGATGGGGACGGCGATCGGCGCGCTCGCGCGCGAGGTCCAGGCCGCCTCGCTGCTCGCGTTCGCGCTGTCGCTGCCGATCGCGTTCCTGGCGCTCGTCCCGTCGGGGTCGGTCGACGAGACGCTGTTCGACGTCATCAGCGCCGTGTCGTCGCTCTTCCCGTTCAAGCCGTCGCTGGACGCGCTCGACGCGGCGATCTCCGGCGGCGGGCTGGCCGGGCCACTCGTGCACCTGCTCGCGCTCACCGTCGGGTTCGCCGTGCTCGCGCGCCTTGCTCTGCGCCGGTTCGCCTAGCCCGCCTAGACTCGATGCACATGGCCTTCCCCGCGACCCGCATGCGCCGGATGCGCGCGACCGCGCCGTTGCGCGGTCTCACGCGCGAGACGGAGCTGGCCGCCTCGCACCTCGTCTACCCGATGTTCGTCGTGGCCGGCGGCGAGAAGCGCACGCCGATCGCCTCGCTGCCCGGGATCGACCACCTGAGCATCGACGGTGCGGTCGAGGAGGCCGGGATCGCGCAGTCGCTGGGGATCCCGGCGGTGCTGCTGTTCGGCCTGCCGGCCGCCAAGGACGAGCTCGGCACCGGCGCCTACGACGACGAGGGCGTGATCCAGCTCGCCACGCGCGCGATCAAGGCCGCCCATCCGGACCTGCTGGTGATCGCCGACCTGTGCTTGTGCGAGTACACGAGCCACGGCCACTGCGGCGTGCTGCGGGTGGGTGGGGACGGTGTCCCTGTGGTCGACAACGACCAGACGCTCGAGCTGCTCGCCCGCACCGCGGTCTCCCAGGCCGAGGCCGGCGCCGACGCCGTCG
>DATFQI010000351.1:0-2598 GCA_035264365.1 Solirubrobacteraceae bacterium | reverse complement strand
GGTGACCGGGACGCTGAGGTCGCCGGAGGCGAAGCCGGGGAGCACGTGGCGCTCGACGAGGCGGGCGGCCTGCGCCTTGTCCTCGAGCGAGCGGGCGCGCAGCGTCGAGGCGTGGATGCTGCCGCGCCTGCCCATCAGCTGGCGCAGGTCGACCTCGGCCTTGGCGCCGGCGGAGATGCCGATCACCACGATCCGGCCGCGCATCGCGAGCGCCTTCAGGTTGGCGCCCATGTTCGGCCCGCCGACCAGCTCGAGGATCACGTCGAACGGGCCCGCCTCCTCGAAGCCCTCGGGCTCCAGCGCGTTGACGTCGAGCGCGGCGATCTGCACGCGCGCCTGCTCGTTGCGGACCGTGGCGGTCACGCGCGCGCCGGCCATCGTGCCGAGCTGCACGGCGGCCATGCCGACGCCGCCGGCCGCGCCGTGCACGAGCAGGCGCTCGCCGAGCGTCAGCCGCGCCTGCGAGAAGACGGCGTCGTGCGCGGTCGTGAAGACCTCGGGGACGCCGCCGGCGGCGGGCCACTCGAGCTCCTCGGGGACGGGCATCGCGGCGGACTCGTGCACGACCGCCAGCTCGGCTTGGCCGCCGCCCGCCACGACCGCCATCACGCGGTCGCCGGGCTCGAAGCGGGTGACGCCGCGGCCGACCTCGGCGACCTCGCCGGCGAGCTCCAGCCCCGGGATGTCCTGCGGTGCGCCGGGCGGCGCCGGGTAGCGCCCGGCGAGCTGCATCATGTCGGCCCCGTTGAGGCCGGCGGCCCGGACGCGGACGAGCAGCTCGCCCGCCTCGGGGACGGGATCGGGGTGCTCTTCGACGACGATCGAGCCGTCGCGGATCGTGGCGGCGCGCATGCGCCCGATCCTTGCACAGCTCGAACCCTCGCCGGATCGCCAGGGCAGGAGGGCGGATTTCCAGGCAGAATCCGGGGTAACACCGTGTCAATGGCCGCCCTGCTGCGCATGCCGCACCTGCCGCCCGTCCCCCACATTCCCCCGCTGTGGCGCGAGTCGCGCTTCGGGCTCGAGCTGGCGGACCTGCGCCGCAGCCCGGTCTACCGCGGCCATGGCGTCCCGCAGGGCGAGGGCCGCGCGGTGATGCTGATCCCGGGCTTCCTCGCCGGCGACGGCAGCCTCGCGACGATGACGCACTGGCTGCGCCAGAACGGCTACCACACGCGCCGTGCCGGGATCCGCGCCAACGTCGGCTGCTCCGAGGAGGCCTGCGCGCGCCTCGAGGCGCGGCTGGAGGGCTTCGCCGAGCACACCGGAGGCCGGGTGTCGATCGTCGGCCAGAGCCGCGGCGGCGTGTTCGCCCGCGCGCTGGCGGTACGCCGTCCCGACCTCGTCGAGGGGATCGTCACGCTCGGCTCGCCGACGGTCTCGCAACTGAGGATCCACCCGCTCGTGCTCGCCCAGGTCGGCGTCGTCTCGGCGCTCGGGACGTTCGCGAAGCTGCCCGGCCTGTTCAGCTGGAACTGCCTGCGCGGCGCCTGCTGCGAGGGCTTCCGCGAGGCGATCACGGGCGAGTTCCCCTCCGGCATCGGCTACGTCGCGATGTACTCGCGCAGCGACGGCGTCGTGGACTGGCACTCCTGCCTGGACGAGGCGGCGCAGCTCGTCGAGGTCGAGAGCTCGCACTGCGGCATGTCCGTCAGCGCGCAGGTCTACCGCGAGGTCGGCTTCGCGCTCGCCGCGTTCGGCGCCTCGGACGACGCGGCCGGCTGGGCCCAGGCCGCCTAGGCGCCCCGGGCGATCGCCGCCGCAGGCTAGGCGTCGCGGTCGGGGTTCGCGACGCCGCGCGGCCCGGCCTCCAGCAGCGCGACGCACTCGATGTGCGGGGTCTGCGGGAACAGGTCGACGGGTCGCACGCGCTTGAGCTCGTAGCCGGCCTCGACGAGCTGGGCGGCGTTGGGGGCGAGCGTGGTCGGGTTGCAGGAGACGTAGACGATCCGCTTCGGCGCGGCCTCGACGATCCGGCGCACGACCTTCTGGGAGAGCCCGGCGCGCGGTGGGTCGATCACGGCGACGTCGGGGCGGCCCGCCTGCTCGACGAGCTCGCGCATCGCGAGCCGAATGTCGCCCGCGTAGAAGGAGGCGTTGTCGACCTCGTTGAGCTTGGCGTTCTCGATCGCGTCGGCGACCGCGGGCTCGACGATCTCCACGCCGACGATCTCCTTGGCGCGGCTGGCGAGGCTGAGGCCGATCGTGCCGATCCCGCAGTAGAGGTCGTAGACGCGCTCGTGGCCGCGCAGCGCCGCCATCTCGATCGCGATGCCGTAGAGCAGCTCGGCCATCTCCGTGTTGGTCTGGAAGAACGCCTCGGGCGAGATCAGGAACTCGAGGTCGCCGAGGCGCTCGCGCAGCTGCGGCGTGCCGGCCAGCAGCTGGGTCTCGCCGCCCTGCGTGCTCTCGCCGAGCCCTTCCGTCTGGGTCCAGAACAGGCCCTCGCAGCGCACTGCGTCGATCAGCGCGTCGGCGTCGAGCTTGCCGGGGGAGGTGACGAGGCGGACCTGGAACTCGCCCGTGCGCCGGCCCTCGCGGACGACGAGGTTGCGCAGGAAGCCCCGCTGCTCGCGCCGGTCCCAGGCGCCGAGGCCC
>DATFQI010000350.1:0-3428 GCA_035264365.1 Solirubrobacteraceae bacterium | reverse complement strand
ACTCGTGGGCGCAATCCTTCAGGCGGCGAGCATGCGGCCCATCAGCTGGGCCGACCCGAGCTTCGACAGCGGCTCGTTGAGGTTGCCGCACTTGGGCGACTGCACGCACGACGGGCAGCCCTTCTCGCACGGGCACTCGCTCACGAGCCGGTGGGCGTCGTCGACGAGCGCCTCGAACGCGAGGTAGCCGCGGCGGGTGATGCCGATCCCGCCCGGATGGCCGTCGTAGATGAAGATCGTCGGCCCGCCCGTCTGCGGGTGGAGGTTGGTCGAGAGCCCGCCGATGTCCCAGCGGTCGCACATCGCCAGCAGCGGCAGCACGGCGATCTGCGAGTGCTCCGCCGCGTGCAGCGCGCCGAGCAGCTCCATCAGCGGCAGCTCCGGGGAGACGGTCTGTGGCCCGAGCTCGTACCAGAGCGCCTGGGTGACGAACGACGTCTGCGGCAGGTCGAGCGCGACGAGGTCGATCGCCTCGTGGTCCGACAGGCGCTTCTTCTGGTAGGCGAGCACCTGCTCGGTGACGACGACGGTGCCGAAGCTGAGCGTCACGCCCATCGTCTCGCGGCGGTCGAGCAGGCGCTCGATGTCGGTCGAGGTCTCGCGCTTGGGCTGCGTGTACCAGTCGCCGGAGAACGGGTGCACGAGCGCGCGGCGCTGCTCGAGATCGAGCGCCGAGACCTCGTAGGCGCGCCCGCCGTGGAGGTAGATCGCGCCCTCGTGCGTCGTGTTCATCGCGCGCGCCAGGTCGACCGTGCCGAGCAGCTCGCCGGAGCCCGTGTCGACGATCACGACGCCGTCGCGGCTCGCCGAGCGCAGCGCGACGTCGGCGGCCGGGAAGCCGTCGGTCGCGCGCGGGACGTAGCTGCCGTTCGGCCGCTGCCGCAGCTGGCCCGCGGACACCAGCACCTCGGCGGTCGGTCGCCAGCTCGGGCCGAGCGTGGCGTCGTCGGACGCGTCGAGCGGACCCTCGTGGGCGGCGCAGAGGATGTGGGCGGCATGGATCTGCTCGTTCTCGTGGTCGAGGATCGCCGCCTCCACGGGGCGGTCCAGGAACTCGTCCGGATGGCGGCAGAAGAACTGGTCGAGCGCGTCCTCGCCGGCGACATAGACGGCGAGCCCGCGCCCGCGGCGGCCGGCGCGGCCCCACATCTGCTTCAGCGACGCCACCGTCCCGGGGAAGGTCACGCAGATCGCGGCGTCGAGCGATCCGATGTCGATGCCGAGCTCGAGCGCGTCGGTCGAGACCACGCCCAGCAGGTCGCCCTCGACCAGGCGGTGCTCGATCTCGCGCCGCTGCTGGGGCGTGTAGCCGGCGCGGTAGGGCGCGATCCGCTGCGCGAGCTGACCCTGGCCCATGTCCTCGAGCGCGAGCGTGGCGAACTTCGCCATCAGCTCGACCGCCTTGCGCGACTTCATGAACACGATCGTGCGCGCGCCCTGGGCGACGAGCTCGGCCAGCAGGTCGGCCGCCTCCGCCAGCGCCGAGCGCCGGATCGCGAGCTTCTCGTCGGTGATCGGCGGGTTCCACATCGCGATCGTGCGGTGGTTGCCGGGCGAGCCGTCCTCGTCGAGGACGGTGAAGTCGTCGAGCCCGGTGAGCCGCTGCGCGAGCTCCTCCGGGTTGGCGATCGTCGCGCTCGCCATCACGAAGCGCGGTGCCGTGCCGTAGGCGTCGGCGACGCGGCGCAGGCGCCGCAGCACGTTGCCGACGTGCGAGCCGAACACCCCGCGGTAGACGTGCGCCTCGTCGACGACCACGAGCGCGAGGTTGGAGAAGAAGTCCCCCCACGCACGGTGGTTGGGCAGGATCCCGACGTGCAGCATGTCCGGGTTGGTGAGGATGACGTTCGAGCGCCGGCGGATCGCGGAGCGCTGCTCGCGCGGCGTGTCGCCGTCGTAGATCGCCGGACGCACCCGGTCCATGCCGAACGCGTGCAGCGAGCGGGCCTGGTCCTGGGCGAGCGCCTTCGAGGGGTACAGGTAGAGCGCGCGCGCCTTGGCGTCGCGGCTGAGCACGTCGAGCGTCGGCAGCTGGAAGCACAGCGACTTGCCCGACGCGGTGCCGGTGGTGACGATCGTCGGGCCGGCCCAGGCGGCGTGCAGCGCCTGCGCCTGGTGCGAGTAGAGCCGGTCGATCCCGCGCCCGGCGAGCGCCGCGCCGACGTCCGGGTGCAGCTCCTCGGGCAGCGCGACGGCCTTCCCGGGCCGCCGGTTCTCGGCCGCCTGCATGACCAGCCGCTCGTCCTCGCGGCCGGCACGCAGCAGCTCGTCCCACGGTTGGATGTCCCGGACGACGCTCACGCCATCCGATGCTAGGCGCTGCTAGATCGGCCGGCCGAACCAGGTCATGGAAAGTCCGCCGCCGAGCAGCAGGAGCAGCAGCGCGCCGCCGGCGAAGGCCACGGTGACCTCCTCCTTGACCTGCTTGGAGGACAGGCGCGTGCCGAGCCCGGCGTAGATCTCCTCGAGCTTGGCCGAGTCGGCGGCCTCGTAGAAGCGGCCCTTGCTGATGCGCGCGATCTCCTTGAGCGTCTCGGTGTCGGGCGGGACCTGGATCCGCGTCGGGATGCCGAACGAGTCGCGCACCTCGACCTCGCCGTCGGGCGTGCCGAGCGCGATCGCGAAGATCGGGATGCCGGCCTCGCGGGCCTTCTGGGCGACCTCGGTCGGCGCGATGCCGCCCTGCGTGTCCTTGCCGTCGGAGAGCAGCACGAGCACCGCGGGCAGCCGCGAGGTGCCGGTGCCGTCGGCGTTGGCGACCGGCTGCTTCGCGGCCTCGAGGCCGCGCTCGAGGCCGAGCCCCATCGCCGTGCCGCCGACCGCGCTCAGGCGGTCGAGCGCACCGCGCACGGCGGCCCGGTCGGTCGTCGGCGCCGCCCGCTGCTCGGCGAAGTCGGAGAAGGTGACGAGCCCGAGGCGGAACGTCTCCGGCAGCTCGTCGGTGAGGCGCTTGGCGGAGTTCACGGCCGCCGTGATCCGGTTCGGCTCGACGTCGGTGGCGTTCATCGAGCCGGAGATGTCGGTGACCATCATCACCGTCGCGGCGCGCTCGGGCGCGGCGACGGTGCGCTGCGGGCGGGCGAGCGCGACGACCAGCGCGGCCAGCGCGAGCATCAGCAGCAGCGGCGGCAGGTGGCGGCGCATGCCGGGCCGCGCGGTGACGAGGTTCGGCATCAGCGCGGGGTTGGCGAACGTCGCGGCCTCGCGGCGCTTGCGCCCCTGCATCGCCGCGTAGGTCAGCGCGGCCAGCGGCACGAGCACGAGGCCGAGCAGGAGGATCGGCTCGCCGAAGCTCATGCGGCGCCGTCCGGGTGGTGGTGCGGGGCTCCGGCCACGCCGGGGGCCGCCACGGTGCCCTCGCCGTGCAGGCGCGCGACGACGGCGGCGCGCGAGGGAGATCCCGCGCGCACCGCGGCCTCGCCGCGGCG
>DATFQI010000349.1:0-12720 GCA_035264365.1 Solirubrobacteraceae bacterium | reverse complement strand
CGAAGACCGCGCCGGGCAGGTGGCCGCGGTCGTACTCGGCGCGCCCGGGGCGCCCGTCGAGGTACCAGCGCACGTCGGCGGGCACGACGGAATCGAGGTGCGCGGCGAGCCAGGCGGCGTCGACGATAGGCGCGATCATGCCCGCCAGGCTACGCGAGCGCGCGCAGGGCGAACGCGAACGCGGCGGGGCGCGCCTCGAGGCGGTGCTGCGGCAGCACCGCCGGGCCGCACGCGCCGCTGCCGAGGCCGTGCTGGGCGAGGTCGACGTTGACGAAGACGCGGTCGCGCGGCCGCAGGTCGGCGGCGTGGCGGGCGGCGTCGAGGTCCTCGCTGGTCCAGCGGCGGGCGGCCAGCTCGACGTGCGGGCGGCCGCGGATCTCGAGCCCCGCACCGTCCGGGGCCGTGAGCCGCGCCCAGCGGACCTCGGAGCGGTTGCCGTTCTCCTGCGGCATCACGTAGTCGGTCCGCAGCTCGTCGACCGGCAGCGCGAAGCGGCCGACCCGGACGACGGAACGCGAGTCGGCGTAGGCCTCGCCCGGGCCGAGCCCGAACCACTCGAGCCGCTCGATCCACGCGGGCACCGCCATCCGCGTCCCGAGCCGCGGCAGCGGGAACGGCCAGTCGCCCGCGGGCTCGACGGCGACCGAGCAGGCGAGCGCGTCGTCCTCGGCGGTCCAGGTGAAAGTGGCGAAGAGCGCGCGGTCGTGGCCGGCCGCCGCCGCGCGCACCCGGACCGCGAGTGCGTCGCCGTCCGGCTCGACCGCGAGCGCCCGCTCGGTCATGCGGTGCAGGCCGGCCGAGCGCCACGCCGCAGCGAGCTGCTCCGGCCCGTGGGTGCCGACGTCGTTGTCGATCGGCGCGCGCCATGCGTCGAGCCGCGGGCCGTCGAGCTCGAGCGCGCCGAGCCGCACGAGCCGCCCGGTCGCCGCGTCGAACTCGCCCGCGCCGAGCGAGACGCGGGCGCCGGAGCGCCGCGGGGCGGTGGACCCGCGCCCGGGCGCGGCCGCTCGGCCGGGCGCGGCCGCACGGGCGGGCGCGGCCGCGGCGACCGGCAGCTGGCCGAACGCCACTTCGTGACCCGCGGGAGCCCACGGCGTGTCGTCCGCGAGCAGCGCACGCACGGTCAGCCACGCCTCGCGGCCGTCCGGCACGACCGGAAGCTCCGGCATCGGCAGCGGCACGGTCTTCCCCGCCGCCGCCGGGCCCGGGTCCAGCGTGCCCTCCGCGAGCGGCTCGCCCTCGACCTCGAGCGCCCACGCGAACGCCAGGTGCGAGAGGTCGCGGAAGTCGTGCAGGTTGGCGATGCCGTCCGGCCCGATCCGCACCGGGGCGAACACCGCCTTGAGCTCGAGCAGTCCGGGCGAGGGCGTGCGGTCCGGCAGCACGAGCCCGTCGGCGACGAAGTTGCCGTCGTGCAGCGGCTCGCCGAAGTCGCCGCCGTAGGCGAAGTCGCCCTCGGGGCGGCGGATGCCGTGGTCGATCCACTCCCACACGAAGCCGCCCGCGCAGCGCGGGTACCTCTCCAGCAGCGCCTGGTACTCCGCCAGCCCGCCCGGGCCGTTGCCCATCGCGTGCGCGTACTCGCACAGCAGGAACGGCTTGGCGCGCCGGGCGGCGTCGAGCTCCGGGTCGTCCAGGGGCGGCTCCGCGCGGCGGCCGAGCACGTCGACCTCCTCGTGCGTCGCGTACATCCGGCTGTGCACGTCGCCGAGCGTCGCGGTCAGGTCGTGCTCGTAGTGCAGGGGCCGCGACGGGTCGCGCTTCCGCGCCCACGCCGCCGTCGCCTCCAGGTTGCAGCCGATGCCGCTCTCGTTGCCGAGCGACCACATGATCACGCTCGGGTGGTTCTTGTCGCGCTCGACGGTGCGCGCGATCCGGTCGAGGTAGGCCTCGCGCCAGCGGGGGTCGTCGCTCGGGTTGCCGCGCCAGCCGACGTCTTGGAAGCCGTGCGTCTCGAGGTCGCACTCCGCGATCACGTACAGCCCGCGCTCGTCGCAGAGCTCGAGGAAGCGCGGGTGTGGCGGATAGTGGCTCGTGCGCACCGCGTTGACGTTGTGCGCCTTCATCATCTCCACGTCGCGCCGCATCGTCTCCTCGGTGACGGCGCGCCCGCGGTCCGGATCCCACTCGTGGCGGTTGACGCCGCGCAACAGCACGCGACGGGCGTTGACCCGCAGCTCGCCCTCCTCGACCGCGACCGTGCGGAAGCCGATCCGGAGCGCCACCGTCTCCCCCGCCGTGCGCAGCTCGCCGTCGTAGAGCCGCGGCCGCTCCGCGCTCCATGGCTCGACGGGCCCGGCGGCGACGGTCTCGCCCGCCGCGCAGTCGATGCCGAGCTCGGGCACGACGAGCCGCGCCGGCACGTCGCAGTCGACGCGCAGCGTCCCGTCCGCCTCGGCGTGCACGAACACGTCGCCCGCGCAGCCGTCCGGGCGCGCCAGCAGCTCCACGCCCCGGAACAGCCCCGACAGCCACCACATGTCCTGGTCCTCGAGATAGCTGCCGGCCGACCACTGCCGCACCCGCACCACGAGCTCGTTCTCGGGCCGCAGCAGCGCGCCCACCTCGAACTCGTGCGCGAGCCGGCTGCCGCACGCCCAGCCGAGCTCGGTGCCGTTCAGCCACGCCCGCAGCTCGGAGTCGGCGCCGCCGAAGCGCAGCACCGCGGAGCCGCCCGGCCAGTCGGGCGGGAGCGCAAAGCTGCGCCGGTACTCCCCGGTGGGGTTCGCGTCGGGCACCCAGGGCGGGTCGACCGGGAACGGATAGGCGATGTTCGTGTACGCGGGTGCGCCGTGCCCGTGCAGCTGCCAGTGCGAGGGCACCTCCAGCTCGCCCCAGGCCCCACCGTCGAGGCGGAACGCCCAGGTCCCGTCGAGCGACAGCGCCGGTGCGCTCGTGCGTTGCCACGCGCGCGGCGGCAGCGCCCCGAGCCCGGGCGAGAACGCGCCGTCCACTACGAGTTGTCGAGCGCTTGGAGGAGGTCGTGCGCGGCCAGCTCGATCTCCTTGTGGCGCCACTCCGCGGCGCGGTAGTGGCAGGAGATGATCCCCATCCGATGGATGCGGCGGAAGTCGCCGAAGACGAACGCGTAGCGCGCCTTCGTCCCGTCGTTCGCGCCGTCGGTGAGCCCGAGGTGCCAGCGGGCGTACTCGTCCCACGAGTGGCTCTCGAGGTAGGCGTTCTCCTGCGCAGCGCTCGGCTGGACGTCGCCCCAACGGCTCTCGAGCACGTACTGGCGCCTGGCGATCAGCTCGAGCGCGAACTCGACCGCCTTGTCGTTGACCGCGTACTTCGCCATGGCGGCATCCTGCCGGATGCGCGCCGCGCACCGGCCCCCGACGCGCTTACGGTCAGCCACGGGACCCCAAGGAGCGGCTGCCGTGTGAACGCGCGGGCTGCCGGAAAAGCGCAGCGCGGGTGCGCCTATGAACAGCGAGCGGATACGGGAGGAGCGCGAGGCCTTCGCCCGGCTGCACGCCGGCGACCCGGGCGCCCGCGACGAGCTCGTCGAGCGCCACCTGCCGCTGGTCCGCCACCTTGCCCGCCGCTTCGCCGGCGGCGCCGAGTCGATGGAGGACCTCGAGCAGGTCGGCGCGATCGGGCTCCTCAACGCGATCGATCGCTACGACCCCGCGTCCGGCAACGCGTTCTCGAGCTTCGCGGTGCCGACGATCCTCGGCGAGATCCGCCGCCACTTCCGCGACCGCACCTGGCCCCTCCGGGTTCCGCGCTCGCTCAAGGACCTCGCGCTCGCGACCCGCGACGCCGCCGCGGAGTTCGAGCGCCTCAGGGGCCGCGCTCCGACGGCGGTCGAGCTGGCCGACAAGCTCGGCGTCGACGTCGAGCGCCTGCTCGACGCGCGCATGGCGTCGGACGCGCAGTACCCCGACTCGCTCGACCGGATGGTGCGCCGGGACGACGAGGACTCCGCGACGCTGTACGAGCTGGTCCCGGACCACGACGACGCCGTCAACCGGGCCGAGGGCACCTTGTCGCTGCAGCTGCTCACGAGCCGCCTCGAGCCCCGCGACCGCGAGATCCTGCGGCTGCGCTTCGAGGAGGACCTCACCCAGAGCGACATCGCCGAGCGCGTCGGCCTCTCTCAGATGCACGTCTCGCGGCTGCTGCGCGAGGCACTCGACCGATTGGCGCCGTCCGTCGATGAGGACCGCGCACGGTTGAGCCGCGCGGTCTCGCGGTAGAAGCACTCCGGGGGACAAAATGAGGCGAAGGTTTCCGCTGCTGGATCTGGATCCGGACCTGGGCGCCCTCGTGCGCGAGGAGGTCCGGGATGCGTGCCGTCGCGAGCTCGACGTCGAGGTCCACCGGCTGCCGCAGGGCCCCTGGGGGGCGGGCGGCGAGCACGCGGACGCCGAGCACGCGGGCCTGCTGATGGTCGACGGCGTGATCGCCCGCGACGTGGTCGTCTCCGACACCGTCAGCACGGAGCTGCTGGGACCCGGAGACGTCGTGCGGCCGTGGAGCCTCCAGGCGTCTCCGGGGCTCCTGCGGTCGACGATCCGGTGGACGGCGCTGACGGACGTGCGCGTCGGCGTGCTCGACCGCTGGTTCGCCGGCCGGCTGGCGCGCTGGCCCGAGGTCAACGTGGCGCTGCTGGACCGCCTCAACGAGCGCACCGACCGGCTCGCGACCACGCAGGCCATCTCCCAGCTCAACCGCGTGGACCGGCGGCTGCTCTCGCTCTTCTGGCACCTCGCGGAGCGCTGGGGCCGCATGACCCCCGAGGGCGTGGCGATCCCGTTGACGCTCTCGCACCGGATGCTCGGGCAGCTCGTCGGCGCGCGCCGGCCGACGGTCTCGAGCGCGATCGGCGAGCTCGCCTCGCGCGACGAGCTCGTGCGCCGTGACGACGGCACCTGGCTGCTCAAGGGCGACCCGGTCGGCGCGCCGACCGGCGACGCCGAGCGCTGGGTCCCGATCCGGCGCCGGCTGCTCGCGGAGCTACCGGACGAGAAGCTCGGCCTCGAGACGCCCTAGCTCGCCAGGGCGAATCGCATCCAGACCTCGACGCCGCCGAGCGGGCGGTCGCGGATCTCGAAGGCCGTCGACCCCGCGCGCACGAACGCGAGCCCGAGCCCGAGGCCCTCGCTCGGGCTGGTCGTGAAGCCGCGGCCGCCGTCGGCGACCACGACCTCGAGGTCGCCGTCCTCGAGGTCGACCTCGACGCGCACCTCGCCGGCGCCGCCGTCGTAGCCGTGCACGATCGCGTTGACGACCGCCTCGCCGACGGCGAGCCCGATCGCGAAGACGTCGCGCGGCGAGGCGCCGTGCTGGGCGGCGAAGGCGCGCACCCGCCTGCGGATCGCGGACACCTCGGCGGCCGAGACGTGACCCGCGATCGTCAGGTAGGGCACCGTCACGCGCGCCCCCGGGGTCATCCGGGGCCCCTCCGCGGATCCGTCTCGTCGGCGATGTCGCCGAGCGGGCCCTCGGGCTTGGCGACCACCCTGTAGCGCGGGTCCTCGTGGCGAAGCTCCTCGAACTCGTTCTCGTGCCCCGGCTGTACGAGGAACAGGCGCGAGTCGGCGCGGACGGCCTCGTATTCGCGCAGCGTCACCTCGATCACGGCGGTGCAGCCGAGCCGGCCGCACTCGCACACGAAGGGCACGAGGCCCTCGCGCTCGCGGCGGCCGGCCTCGATGGCCTCGTTGATGTCGCGGAACGTGCTCTCATTGAGGGCGATCTGCTCGTCCGTGGCTTCCACGGCTCGCATCTCCTCATCGTGGGGCAATTTCGTACCGGGTGGAAGCCCCCGGTCGCGGATATGACCGAAGGAGCCACGGATTTGGCGCGTCCACAGTGCCGCGTGCCCCGCCTCGGACCCTCGGAAACGGATCGCTACATCCGGAACACGCCGTAGGAGACGGGCTCGAGCGGCGCATGCCGGCAGGCGGCGAGCGCGACGGCGAGGACGCGGCGCGTGTCGCGCGGGTCGATCACGCCGTCGTCCCACAGCCGCGCCGTCGAGTACACGGGCCGCCCCTGGTGCTCGTACTGCTCGCGCAGCCGCTCGCCCGTCTCGGCCTGGCCGACCTCGGTCATCACGGTGGCGGCCTGCTCTCCGCCCATCACGCTGATGCGCGCGTTCGGCCACATGAAGAGGAAGCGCGGCGAGTACGCGCGCCCGCACATGCCGTAGTTGCCGGCGCCGAACGAGCCGCCGACTATCACGGTGAGCTTCGGCACGCGCGCGCAGCTGACGGCGGTGACGAGCTTCGCCCCGTCCTTGGCGATGCCGCCCGCCTCGTAGTCCTTGCCGACCATGAAGCCCGAGATGTTCTGCAGGAACAGCAGCGGGATCCCGCGCCGGTCGCAGAGCTCGATGAAGTGGGCGGCCTTCAGCGAGGACTCGCTGAACAGGATCCCGTTGTTGGCGAGGATCCCGACCGGATGGCCGTCGATGCGGGCGAACGCGCACACGACCGTCGTGCCGTAGTTCTCCTTGAACTCGTGCCACTCGGAGCCGTCGACGAGGCGGGCGAGCAGCTCGCGCGCGTCGTAAGGCGTGCGCAGGTCGAGCGGGACGACGTCGAGCAGCCCGTCGGCGTCCTGCGCGGGCTCGCGCGGCTCCGCCCGCTCCCAGGCGGGTGCGGCGGCCGGCGGCAGCGTGGCGACGATCTCGCGCAGGATCTCGAGCGCGTGGTCGTCGTCCTCGGCCAGGTGGTCGACGACGCCGGAGACGCGCGCGTGCACGTCGCCGCCGCCGAGCTCCTCCGCGGTGACCTCCTCGCCCGTGGCCGCCTTCACCAGCGGCGGGCCGCCGAGGAAGATCGTGCCCTGCTCGCGCACGATCACGGACTCGTCGCTCATCGCCGGCACGTAGGCGCCGCCGGCCGTGCACGAGCCCATCACCGCGCTGATCTGCGGGATCCCGCGCGCGGACATCGTCGCCTGGTTGAAGAAGATCCGGCCGAAGTGCTCGCGGTCGGGGAAGACGTCGTCCTGCTCGGGCAGGAACGCGCCGCCGGAGTCGACGAGGTAGACGCACGGGAGCCGGTTGTGAAGCGCGACCTCCTGCGCCCGCAGGTGCTTCTTGACCGTGATGGGGTAGTAGGTGCCGCCCTTGACCGTCGCGTCGTTGGCGACGACGACGCAGCGGCGGCCCTCGATCACGCCGACGCCGGTGACGATCCCCGCTCCGGGCGCGGCGCCGTCGTAGAGCTCCTCGGCAGCCAGCGGGGACAGCTCCAGGAACGGGGCGCCGGGATCGCAGAGCTTCTCGACGCGGTCGCGCGCGAGCAGCTTGCCGCGCGACGTGTGGCGCTCGCGGGCGCGCTCGCCGCCGCCGGCGAGCACACGGGCGAGGCGGGTCTCGAGGTCCTCGATCAGCGCGAGGTGGCCTTCGCGGAAGCCGCCCCGCGCGGCCGCAGCAGACCCGGCGCTCATGCGACCACCTCCGCCAGCACCTGGCGCAGGCCGACCCTGTCGCCCGGCGCCACGTCGAGGCCCTGGACCGTGCCCGCGTGCGGGGCCGCGATCGAGAGCTCCATCTTCATCGACTCGATCACGACGAGCACCTCCCCCTCCTCGACCTCCTGGCCGTTCTCGGCATGGACGAGCAGCACCGTGCCGGGCATCGGCGCCTCCAGCGAGTCCTCCCCGTGGGCGGCGCCGCCGCGCGCCGTGCGCGCGACCCGCAGCTCCAGGTGGTGCCCGTCGCGGGCGATCCAGAGCGCGTCGCCGTCGCGGGCGAAGGCGTAGCGGCGGGCGATGCCGTCGAGCGTCACGCGGACGAGCGCGCCCCCCGGGCCGGCGCCCGGGACCGGCGGCCCCGGCGCGGTCACGCCCGGCGCCCCGGCCGGCGCGGCGGGCGCCACCGCCGCGCGCCACTCGCGGCCGCCCGCGCGCACGCGGCCGTCCGCCACACGCACCTCGCCGTGGCCCTCGAGCCGCAGCCGGAACGGGCCTGCGGGCACCGCGGTGCCCGCTGCGGCGAGCACGGCCGCCGGCACGAGATCCTCCGGCGCATGCAAGAAAGGGGTCAGACCCCTTTCTTGCGCGGCCAGGATCCGCTCGAGCAGGCCGGTGTCGATCTCGCCCGCGCGCACGTCCTCGCGCTCGAGCAGCGCGCGCGAGAACGCGGCGTTCGTCTTCACCCCGAGCAGCTCCAGCTCGCCGAGCGCCCGCGCCAGCCGCCGTAGCGCGGCCGGCCGGTCCTCGCCGTGCGCGATCACCTTCGCCAGCATCGGGTCGTAGTCGGTGCCGACGACGCTGCCCTCGCGGATGCCGGAGTCCATCCGCGCACCTACGGGCTCGACGTAGCGGCGGACCGTGCCGACCGCGGGCAGGAAGCCGTGGGCCGGGTCCTCGGCGTACAGGCGCGCCTCGACCGCGTGGCCGCGCGGCACCAGCTCCTCCTGACGCAGCTCCAGCGGTTCACCGGCCGCCACGCGCAGCTGCTGCTCGACGAGGTCGACGCCGTAGACGAGCTCGGTGACCGGGTGCTCGACCTGCAGGCGGGTGTTCATCTCCAGGAAGAAGAACTCGGAGGCGTCGCCCGGGGCGATGAACTCGACGGTGCCGGCGCCGGCGTAGCCGCAGGCGCGCGCGAGCGCCACCGCGGCCTCCCCCATTCGGGCGCGCAGCGAGTCGTCGGCCACCGGCGACGGCGCCTCCTCGATGACCTTCTGGTGGCGGCGCTGCAGCGAGCACTCGCGCTCGCCGAGGTGCACGACGTTCCCGTGCGCGTCCGCGAGCACTTGGATCTCGATGTGGCGCGGGCGCTCCAGGTAGCGCTCCACGAGCACGCGCGCGTCGCCGAACGCGGCCTTGCCCTCGCGCCGCGCGGCGTCCAGCGACGCCTCGAGCTCGCCCGCGGCGCGCACGGCGCGCATCCCCTTGCCGCCGCCGCCCGCCACGGCCTTGATCACGACCGGGTAGCCGTGCTCGTCCGCGAACGCGCGCATCTGCTCCAGCGAGACGTCCTCGCCCTCGACGCCCGGCACGACCGGCACGCCGGCCTCGCGCGCGAGCGCCTTCGCGCGCGCCTTGTCGCCCATCAGCTCGATCGCGTCGGCAGGCGGACCGACCCACGCCAGCCCGGCCGCCTCGACCGCGCGCGCGAACGCCGCGTTCTCGCTCAGGAAGCCGTAGCCCGGATGGACCGAGTGCGCGCCGGCGCGCCCCGCGGCCTCCACGACCGCGTCAGCGTCGAGGTACGAGCCGATCTCGATCGCGATATCGGCCGCGTCGACGTGCGGGGCGCCGGCGTCGACGGGCGTGAACACCGCCGCGGTGGCAAGGCCGAGCCGCCGCGCGGTGGCGGCGATCCTTACCGCGATCTCACCGCGGTTGGCGATCAGGACGGGGTCGATCACGCCCCGAGGGCCCGCGCGATCACCATCTGCTGCACCTCGTCCGTGCCCTCGCCGATCGTGAGGATCTTGGCGTCGCGGTAGAAGCGGCAGACGGGGTACTCCTCGATGTAGCCGTAGCCGCCGTGGATCTGCACCGCCTCCTCGGTCGCGCGCACGGCGAGCCGGCCCGTCTTGAGCTTGGCCTGGGCCGCCGTCAGCGTGAAGTTGCGGCCGAGGTCCTTGAGCTTGGCGGCCTTGTAGACGAGCAGCCGCGCCGCCTCGATCTCGGTCGAGAGGTCGGCGAGCTTGGCCTGGATCGCCTGGTACTTGGAGATCGGCTTGCCGAACGCCCGGCGCTCCTTGGCGTAGGCGAGCGCCTCGTCGAGCGCGCCCTGCGCCAGGCCGACGCCCATCGCCGCCACGCCGATGCGGCCGATGTCGAGGATGTGCAGGAACTGCTTGAAGCCGCTGCCGCGCGGGCCGAGCAGGTTCTCCTCCGGCACCCGGCAGTCCTCGAAGGTCAGCGGCCGCGTGTCGGACGCGTTCCAGCCCATCTTGCGGTACGGCTCGCCCTGGGAGTAGCCGCCGGTGCCGTTCTCGACGATCAGGTTGGAGATCTCGTCCTCGCCGGTCCGGGCCGTGATCGCGACGTGGCCGGAGATGTCCGTGCCGGCGTTGGTGATGAACTGCTTGGCACCGTCGATCACCCAGCCGTCGTCGTCGAGCTTGGCGCGCGTGCGGACGTTGCCGGCATCAGACCCGGCCTCGGGCTCGGTGAGCCCGAAGGCGCCGAGCTTGCGGCCGGCGCACAGGTCGGGCAGGTAGCGCTGCTTCTGGTCCTCGGTCCCGAACAGGTAGATCGGCTGGGTGCCGAGCGAGGTGTGCGCGCACATCGTGATCGCGACCGAGGAGTCCACGCGCGTGAGCTCCTCGACGGCCAGCGCGTAGGCGAGCGAGTCGCCCCCGCCGCCGCCGTACTCCTCCGGGAACGGGATCCCCATCAGCCCCAACCCGCCGAGCTTCTCGACGATCTCGTACGGGAAGCGCTTCTCGCGGTCCAGCTCCTCCGCGACGGGCTTCACCTCGCCCTCTGCGAAGTCGCGGACGGTGCGGCGGATCAGCTCGTGGTCGTCGGAGAGGTCGAAGTCCATGCGCGGGAATGTACCGAATGAGGATTCGAAGTTCGAATGCACATTCGGTAATGTCGCCGGTGTGGGCGTCCGTCCGACCAGACCCGCGCTGCGCGAGCGCTACAACCGCCGGCAGGCGGAGGTCGTGCTCGGCGCCGCGCACGTGTTCGCCGAGCGCGGGTACGACCAGACTTCGGTGCCGGAGCTGGCCGAGGCGCTCGGCCTCGCGACCGGCAGCCTCTACCACTACTTCGGCTCCAAGGAGCAGCTGCTGCGCGCCATCTGCGACCAGCTGATGGACCCGCTGCTCGAGCAGGCCGAGGCCCTGCTGGCGGAGCCGCGCGAGCCGGCCAAGCAGCTGCGGGCGCTCGTGCGCCTGTGGGTCGAGCACGTCGTCGCGCACCGCGACCACATGCTCGTCTTCCAGCAGGAGCGCCACGTGATCGAGCGCGGCGCCGCGTGGCGCGGCGTGCGCGCCAGCCGCAAGGCGTTCGAGCGGCTCGTCGAGGACGCGCTCGCGAGATGCCGCCCCGCCCGCCCCGACACCGACTCCGACCCGAGGCTCGCGCTCTCCGCGCTGCTCGGGATGGTCAACCACACCGCGCAGTGGTATCGCCCGCGCGGGCGTCTCTCGGCGGCCGCGATCGCGGACGGCTACGTGGATCTGCTGTCACACTGACGGTTGCTGAACGCCGTCCAGCGGTTCGCACTTCCGTCCGTCGCCCGAGCATTCCGGTATCGACGCTGACACAATCGGGACCTTGACCAGCCAGATCGAGAACATCGGCGACCCGCGCTACGTGCGGGCGCTCGGCCACCCGCTCCGCGTCAGGGTCCTCGCGATCCTCGAGGAGCGCACCGCGAGCGCCGTCGAGCTCGCGCGCATCCTGGACGCCGACATCGGCGTCGTCGCCTACCACGTGCGCAAGCTCAATCAGCTCGGGCTGATCGAGCTCGTCAAGGAGACCCGCGTCCGCGGCGCGATCCAGCGCCATTATCGCGCCTACGAGCGCCCGCGCATCTCCGACGACGCCTGGGAGCAGGCGCCGCCCGTCGCCAAGCAGGCCGCCGTCGACGCCGCCCTGCAGCAGATCTACGACTACGGCCGCGCGTCCAACGCCGCCGGCGGGTTCGACCGCCGCGACGCCCACATCACGCGCACCGCGCTGCGGCTCGACGCCGAGGGCTGGGAGCGGCTCGCCCTCGCGCTGCGAGGCGTGCTCGAGGAGGTGGCCGCGATCGAGGCGGAGGTCGCCGCGCGCGACGCCGCCGGGGAGGACCGGCCGGTCGAGGACGTGGGGCTCGTGTTGATGCAGTTCCAGGCCCTGCCGTTCAGCCGCTCCGGCCCCTCGGACCGGCACGACGACGCCTGAGGGCGGTTCAGCAGCGCTCCAGCGCCCGCGCGTAGAAGCGCAGGTAGTCGCGGTAGTGGCGGTGCCAGTAGTCGCCGTCGTGGCCGCCTGGCGAGACGCGCATGCGAATGCCGAGCGCGCCCGCGAACGCGCGGTCGGAGGTGAGGAACGGGTCGCGGTCGCCGCCGTCGAGCCACAGCGCCGCGCGCCGCCACGGCCGGCGGCCGCGCTCCTGCGCGAGCCCGACGACGTCGTGGCGCTCGAAGTCGGCGGCGTCGTCGAAGGCGCCGGGCGCGCTGTCGCCCGCGGCCAGCCAGGTGGCGGCCGAGTGCCCGCCGACCGCGCAGAAGCGCCTGGGGCGCAAGCGGGCGATCTCGTAGGCGCCGTAGCCGCCCATCGAGATCCCGCCGATGGCGATGCGGTCGCGGTCGGCGCCGAAGCGGCGGACCGCGTCCGGGATCACCTCGTCGAGCATGTAGCGCGCCCAGTCGCCGCCGCGGCGGCGGTGCCAGTAGGACGCCTCGCCGCCGTTGGGGAAGACGACGACCGGCGCGCGCTTCCCCTGCGCGGCGAGCGCACGCAGGAACGCGTCGTTGGCGTTGGACTCCTCGCCGTCGTCGCCGCGGCCGTGGAGGAACACGAGCAGCGGCCGGCCCTCGCCGCCGCCGGGCGGGACCGCCGCTACCTGCGGGAGCGTCCTGTCGACGAAGCGCGAGCGCAGTTCGTAGCGGCGCGTCGTCACGCCGGCCTCGCCGTCCTCTCGGCCCGGCGAGCGGGCGAGCGCGACGGCTCCGGCGGCGACGGCGCCGACCGCGATGAGCGCGAGGCCGATCCTCATCGCTCCGGAGTATCCCGGCCTTGGCACTAGCGTGAGGACGATGCGACGCGGGGCGGCCTGGATCGCGATCGTCGGCGGCGTGC
>DATFQI010000348.1:0-6615 GCA_035264365.1 Solirubrobacteraceae bacterium | reverse complement strand
GGGTCGAGCACCACGATCAGCGCGCCGGCGGCGTCGAGGAACCCGCGCGTGCGATCGAGCTGGGCGTGCAGGCGGCGGCTCTCGGCCAGCTCCTGGCGGCGGCGCTCGAGGTACTGCGCGAGCTGGGCGCCGACCGTGGCGAACATCGCGGAGATCTCGCCGTTCGGCTCGTTGACGCCGGTAGTGAGGAACTCGATCACGCCGTCGCAGTCGTCGCCGATGGCGAGCGGGAACGCGATCGCGGTCATCAGGCCGGCGCGCATCGCGTTCGTCGAGCGGGTCGTGCGGGTGTCGCGCGAGAGGTCGGCGATCCACGACGGGCGCCGGAACGCCCACACGCGGCCGGGCACGCCCTGGCCGGGGGCGAAGCGCTCGTCGCGCGTCTGCTCGGCGAACTCGCCGACCTCGGGCCGCGAGCCGGGGGCGTGCCAGACCGCGCTCGGGCGCAGGACCGACTGGTGCTCGGTCGAGCGCCAGATCGCGCCGACGCTCCAGCCGAGCGTCTCGCCGAGCGTCGCGAGCACGCGCTCGCACAGCGTCTCGGAGTCGAGCCCCGCGGCGAGGTGGTCGGCGATCGCCTGCTGGGCGAGCAGCAGGTGGTGGGCGCTGCCGACGCGCCGGCGCAGCCGGGCGGCGTCGAGCTCCTTGGTCAGCCGCGGTGCGAGCTCGCGCGGGTGGGAGATGACCATCGCCGCGTCGTCGAGGCCGCGGATGATCGAGGAGAGGTCGCCGCGGCGGACGTTCGGCGAGACGGCGACGAAGGGGAGGTGGGGATCGGCCAGGCGCGTGAGGGCGAGCGCCTTGCGGGCCGGGACGGCGCCGGGCTCGTCGCCGCCGTAGAGGACGGCGTTCCAGCCGCGCCGCGCCAGGGCGGCCGACAGCTCGTCGGCGCCGTCGGCGTGCTCGCGGTCCATCTGCCACCCCGCCTCGGCCATGTGGGTGACCAGCAGGGCGGCGTAGGACTCGGGCACGTCGACCATGAGCGCGCGCAGGGAGCGATGTGGCCTCACTTGTGGTGCATCGGCGTCACAGCCGTGCGCTTGAGCGCCGATCGGCGGCCCGCGCTCGTACGGTCGTCTAGCGCGCCGCTTCGGTCATCAGCCTCGCCGTCATCTGGGCCGCCGGCAGCGCGTCGCCGAACAGGCGGCCCTGTGCGAGCGGGCAGCCGAGCGCGGCGAGGAAGTGCTGCTGAAGCGGCACCTCCACGCCCTCGGCGACGGTCGTCATCCCGAGCGCGTCCGAGAGCGCGATCACGGCGCGCACGATCGCCCCCGACTCGGGGTCGTCGGGGATCTCGCGCAGGAACGAGCGGTCGATCTTGAGCGTCTGCACGGGCAGCTGCCGCAGCCGCGACAGCGACGACCAGCCCGCGCCGAAGTCGTCGATCGCGATCTGCAGGCCAGCGTCGTGCAGCTCGCGCAGCAGCGGGCCGATCCGTTCGGGCTCGCGCAGCGTCGCCGACTCCGTCAGCTCCATCGTCAGCCGCCTCGGGTCGACGCCCTCCTCGGCCAGCCGCGCGATCAGCTCGAGCGCGAAGTCCGGCCGGTGCAGCTCGCGCGGCGAGACGTTGAACGACACCCGCGGATGCAGGCCCTGGGCCTCCCACTCGCGCAGCTGGCGCGCCATCGCGCCGACCACCCACTCGCCGATCGGGTCGAGCAGGCTCATCTGCTCGGCGGCGGGCAGGAACGCGTCGGGGTGCAGCATGCCGCGCTCGGGGTCGGCCCAGCGCAGCAGCGCCTCCATCGAGTGCAGCCGGCCGCTCGCCGTCCACACGATCGGCTGGTAGTGCAGCTCGAGCTCGTCGTTGGCGATCGCGCGCCGCAGCCGGGAGGACAGCGAGAGCCGCTCGAGCGGGTCGTGCGCCATGGGCGCGTAGACCGTCGACGCCGCGCGGCCGCGGCCCTTGCTCTGGTACATCGCGGTGTCGGCGTGCTGGAGCAGCGAGTGCGCGCCGTCGGCGTCGCCGGGGAACAGCGAGATGCCGACGCTGGCCTCGACGTGGAACTCGGCGCCCGCGATCTGGAACGGCTTGGCGAGCCGCGCGGCGATGTCGTCGGCGGCCGCTCGCGCCGCCGTCGCGGCGCCGCCGGGGTCGAGGTCGTCGAGCAGCACGAGGAACTCGTCGCCGCCGTGGCGCGCGAGCAGCCCGCCCGGCTCCCCGATCCCGCCCAGGCGCGTCGCCACGCGCCGCAGCAGCCGGTCGCCGGCCACGTGCCCGAAGGAGTCGTTGACGAGCTTGAAGTTGTCGAGGTCGACGAACAGCAGCGCCACGGCGCGCTCGCGCCGGCGCGAGCGGGCGACCGCGGAGCGCAGCCGCACGTCGAGCTGCGAGCGGTTCGGCAGCCCGGTCAGCGGGTCGTGGAAGGCGAGCCGGCGGAGCTCGGCCTCGGCCTCCTCCAGGCGCTCCTCGAGCTCACGGAGCGCGGCGTCGCTTGCACCTTCCAACAGGCGCTCGGGCGGGGGCGAGGTGGTGCGCTTGGCAGGCATCCGTGCGGACGCCGAACATCGGCGCCCGCCGGAATGCTACCTGCGCGTGCCTAGCGCTCCCCGACGGGGACGTAGTCGCGGCTGCGCTCGCCCGTGTAGATCTGGCGCGGGCGGGCGATCTTCTGCTCCTTGTCGTCGATCATCTCCAGCCACTGGCTGATCCAGCCGCTCGTGCGCGGGATCGCGAACAGCACCGGGAACATGCCGACCGGCATGCCCAGCGCCTCGTAGATCAGGCCGGAGTAGAAGTCGACGTTCGGATAGAGCTTGCGCTTGACGAAGTACTCGTCCTCGAGCGCGATCTTCTCGAGCTCGAGCGCGATCTCCAGCAGCGGGTTGATGCCGGTGACCTCGAAGACGTCGTCGGTGGCCTTCTTGATGATCTTCGCGCGCGGGTCGTAGTTCTTGTAGACCCGGTGCCCGAAGCCCATCAGGCGCTCCTTGCCCTCCTTGACCCCGGTGATGAAGTCGCCGACGTTGTCCTTGGAGCCGATCCGCCGCAGCATCCGCAGGACCGCCTCGTTGGCGCCGCCGTGCAGCGGGCCGTAGAGCGCCGCGACCCCGGCGGCGACCGCCGAGTACGGATCGACCTGCGAGGAGCCGACCGCGCGCACCGCGTTCGTCGAGCAGTTCTGCTCGTGATCGGCGTGCAGGATGAAGAGGATGTCCAGGGCCCGCTCCAGCCGGGGGTCCGGCTGGTACTTGAGCTCGGTCATCTTGTAGAGCATGTTCAGGAAGTTGCCGGGGTAGCGCAGGTCGTTGTCCGGATAGACGTACGGCTGCCCCATCGCGTGGCGGAAGGCGAAGGCCGCCAGCGTCGGCATCTTCGCGATCAGCCGGATCATGTGGAGGTAGCGCAGCTCCTCGTCGTGGATCTCGTTCGCGTCGGGATAGAACGTCGAGAGGGCGCCTGTCGACGCGAGCAGCATCCCCATCGGGTGCGCGTCGTAGCGGAAGCCCTGCATGAAGCTCTTGACGTTCTCGTGCACGAACGTGTGGATCGTGATCTGGTGCGTCCACTCGTCGAGCTGCGCCTGGTCGGGGAGGTCACCGTGCACGAGCAGGTAGGCGACCTCGAGGTAGGTCGACTGCTCGGCGAGCTGCTCGATCGGATAGCCCCGGTACTCGAGCACCCCGGCCTCGCCGTCGAGGAACGTGATGGCGCTGCGACACGACGCGGTGTTCATGAACGCGGGGTCGTAGGACATGACCCCGAAGTCGTCCTCGTTGACCTTGATGTCGCGCAGGGCGGTGGCGCGCACCGTCCCGTCCTCCACCGGCACCTCGTACGTCTTGCCCGTGCGGTTGTCGGTGATGGTCAGCGTCTCGGAGGCCGTGGCGACACCCCCTCCGTTGCTGCTCTGTTCCTCGGTGCCCATGCGCGATCTCCCGGTCGAAGCTTGGTCGTCCTCGTCTACCCGCAATGATGACGGGTACGACCTCTCGCGCGGATGAAGGCTGCGTCAGGCGGTGATGACCGCGCTCGCCGCCGCGAACAGCACGAGCAGCGCGGCGAGGCCGATGACGCCGCGCGCCTGGCTCTTGCCTGCAGGGAACGAGCCGATGCCGCGGATCCCGATCACGGAGATCACGACGGCGAAGACGGCGAGCAGGCCGCCGGTCAGGTAGAAGAGCGTCTTGGAGGACTCCTCGCCGCCCTCCGTGGACGCGAACACGATCAGCGCGTCGAGCACGGGCGGCAACCTACCGCATGTAGCGGCTCTCGGTGGCCGCCAGCTGGCCCTGGTAGTGCGATCCGAGCTCCTCGGAGCCGTAGGGCACCTCCGCGGGCGCGTCGAGCGTCATGAACGACAGCTGCGCGATCAGCAGCCCGGCGTAGAGCTTGATCGGGATCCGCGTGAGGTTGGTGATCTCGAGCGTGAGGGTGCCCCTGAAGCCCGGGTCGACGAAGCCGGCCGTGGCGTGAACGATCAGCCCGAGCCGGCCGATGCTCGACTTGCCCTCGATCCGGGCCACGATGTCGTCGGGCAGCTCGACGCGCTCCAGCGTGCGGCCGAGCACGAACTCGCCGGGGTGGATCACGAACGGCTCGCCGCCCTCGACGACGACCTCCTCGGTGAGGTTCGTGGGCGGGTCGCGCAGGTCGATCGCCGCCGCGCGGTGGTTGTGAAAGACGCGGAAGGAGTCGCCGAGGCGCAGGTCGACCGAGGCGGGCTGGACGAGCCCCGCGTCCCACGGCTCCAGCACGATCCGGCCCTCGTCGACGAGGCGGCGGATCGTGCCGTCGGAGAGGACGGACGTCGGCATGGCGGCAATCCTGACAGGCGTGGCCGATAGCGTGCGCGCGATGGATCTGGCGCAGCTGCGGCGGGACGGCTACACGGTCGTGGAGGGGGTGGCGGGGCCCGAGCAGATCGAGCCGCTGCTCGCGCTCGCGCAGGCGGCCTCGGGCGTCGTGCTCGACGACCCGTCGACATGGGATCCCGACGCCGGCGAGCTGCTGGAGCTGTGGGACGACCAGGCGCAGTGGGACCTGCGCCAGCACCCGCCGCTGTATGAGGCCTTCGTCGGCGCCTACGGCGAGCGCGACCTGGGAGTCAGCCGCGACCGGCTCGGCGTCAAGGTGCCCGGGCGGCGGGGCATGCGCATCCACCACGACGTCGACCCGCACGCGCCGCCGAGGGTCTTCGGCGGGCTCGTCTACCTGACCGACACGCCGCCGGAGCGGGGCGCGTTCCGCTGCGTGCCGGGCGTGTTCCGCGACATGGCGGGCTGGCTCGAGCGCCATCCGGGCGCCGGCATCGACGTCGTCGACACCGAGGGCCATGACGTGGTCGCGGTGCCCGGCCGGGCCGGCGACCTGGTGATCTGGGACGTGCGGCTGCCGCACGCCAACGGCGAGAACCTGGCGGACGCCCCGCGCGTGGTCCAGTACGTCTCGATGTTCCCGCGCGGCGCCTGGGGCGAGTCGCGCGACGCGCACGTCGAGCAGTGGCGCGACAACGGGCAGGCCCGGCTGACGCCGCTCGGACGCCGGATCGTCGGGCTCGACCCCTACTGAGACTCGGTCTCGCGCGCCCGCGCGTTGAGCGGGCGCACGCGCGGCGGCGGTAGCGGCAGCGGGTCGCCGTGCGGGCCGCGCCGCGGATGGCGCGGCAGCGTCGGGACCGGGTGCGGCCGCTCCTTGCGAGCGCCGCCGTCGCCTCCGGCGTCCTCCGGCTCCGGCTCCGCCTTGATCGCCCAGTACACGAGCGCGTAGAGGAGCAGCAGCGGGATCTTCAACCCGAGGAACAGGTAGAGCATCGCCCACTCCACCTGGGGGATGCTACTCCGGTCACGCGCGCCTGCGCGCCCGGTGGCGTCAAGCCCGCAGCTCGAGCGGGTCGGGCTCGAACGCGCTGATGCGCTGCAGCTCGGCGACGCGAGCGGTGATCTCCTCGCCGGTCAGCGACGTCATCCGCTCCGTGCCGAACGCCTCGACGTTGAACGACGCGAGCGCGGTGCCGTACGCCATCGCCGTGCGCAGCATCTCGTCGGTGATCTCCTCGCCGGCGTGCGCGGCGACGTAGCCCATGAAGCCGCCCGCGAACGTGTCGCCGGCGCCCGTCGGGTCGATGACGGTCTCCGTCGGGTAGGCGGGGATGCCGAACACGCCGTCCGGCGTGAACATCGCCGAGCCGTACTCGCCCTGCTTGGCGACCACCACCCGCGGGCCCATCGCGAGCACCTTGCGGGCGGCCCGCACGAGATTCGGCTCGTCGGTCAGCTGGCGCACCTCGCCGTCGTTGAGGATCACGCAGTCGACCATCGCGATCGTCCGCAGCAGCGCCTCGTGCGCGATGTCGATCCACAGGTTCATCGAGTCCAGCGCGGAGAAGTGGCTCGCCTGGCACTGCTGCCGGACCGCCCGCTGCAGCTCGGGCTGGATGTTGGCCAGGAACAGCGTGTCCGCGGCCATGGCGGCCTCGGAGAGCTTGGGCTGGAAGTGCTCGAAGACGTTGAGGTCGGTCTGCAGCGTGTGGCGGACGTTGACGTCGCGCTCGTAGCGGCCGGCCCAGAAGAACGTCTTTCCGCCCGGGACGTGCTCGATGTCGTCGGTGATCACTCCCCGCTCGCGCAGCACCGCGTACTCGCGCTCGCCGAAGTCGTCGCCGACCGGCCCGA
>DATFQI010000347.1:0-4491 GCA_035264365.1 Solirubrobacteraceae bacterium | reverse complement strand
TCGATCGCCTTGACCGCCTCGAAGCCGTCCGGGTAGCGCTTGGTGATCCCCTTGAACTGGATCTCAGCCATCCGGTCTCCCCTCTCCTCTCTCTCCTGACACCCCAGGTGGAACCGGTTCCAGCGCGGAGCCTACAGCCGTTGTCCAGTCCCTGCGGGAACAATGGCACTCGCGCGCGTCACGCGCCACCGCGGCGGTAGGTCCGCTGGCCCCGCGCGCCGTCAGCCCGGCTCGCGGCCGTCGGACTCGGCAAGCTCGCGCAGGCGCGCGACGGACTGGCGGATCAGCCGCGAGACGTGCATCTGGGAGACGCCGACGCGGACGCCGATCTCCGACTGCGTGAGGTCCTCCTCGAAGCGCAGCCGCAGCACCTCGCGCTCGCGCTCGCCCAGCACCCGCATCAGCCGCTCGACCGTGGCCGCGTCCTCGGCCACGGAGAAGCCCGGGTCGTCGACGCCGACCGCATCGGCGATGCCGGCGCCATCCTCGTCGTCGTCGTCGCGCGGGCGGTCGAGCGAGACGGCGCGATAGGCCCCCGCGGCCTCGCGCGCCTCGAGCACCTGCTCGGCGCTGACCCCGACCGCCTCCGCGATCTCGGCCGGCGTCGGCGCGCGGCCGAGCTCGCGGCTCATCTGTTCGCCCACCCGGTCGACCTTGACCGCGAGCTCCTGGAGGTCGCGTGGGACGCGCACCGACCAGCCCTTGTCGCGGAAGTGGCGCTTGAGCTCGCCGAGGATCGTCGGCACCGCGAACGACGAGAACGCGGTCTCGCGGTTCGGGTCGAAGCGGTCGATCGCCTTCAGCAGGCCGAGCGACGCGACCTGCACGAGGTCGTCGAGCGGCTCGCCGCCGCGCTGGTAGCGCCGCGCGAGCTGGCGGGCCAGCGGCAGGAAGCGGGCCACCAGCGCGTCGCGCGCCGCGGCGTCGCCACCCTCGTGGTACTGGATCAGCAACCGCCGGTCCTCGCGCGAGCGCGCGGCGCGGTCCTCCGGCGCGGCCGCCTGGGCCGGCGCGCTGCGGTCAGTAGATTGTTGGCCTGCACCCGGCAGGCTCGATAGGTCCCCGATGATTCCCAACCCCGTCAACGATGTGCGGCAAACCAGCGCCGGGTCTCTCGGGCGCCGTGGTGCCGCAGGCGGGAGGCTGGACCTCGGCTCCGCACATTGTATTGACCCGACGGACATCGCACCATGAGTACGCCCGTCGTCGGTACCCGATACGAGACGAATCTGACCGTTCTGCTCGCCGACGAGGACGAGGACGCGCTGACCCGGCTCGGTCAGGTCCTCCAGGACCTCGGCCACGAGGTCACGCCGTTCGCCGTCTCCGTCGAGGAGGCGGCCGACCTGATCGTGCGCGAGGACCCCGACCTCGCCATCGTCGTCGTCCACCAGGACGACGACCACGCACTGGCGCTGATCGCGGAGGCCGTCGAGACCGCGTCGGGCCCGGTGATCGCGCAGCTGCGCGGGCGCGACGACCTGGACTTCGTCGCCCGCGCCGCGGAGCACGGCATCTCCGCCTTCATGGAGTCCAACGACCCGCGCGAGGTGCAGGCCTCGATCGAGGTCACGATCCGCCGCTACCGCGAGGCCGCCCGGCTGACGGAGAAGGTCCAGCAGCTGGAGACCGCGCTCGAGCGGCGCGCGGTGATCGAGCGCGCCAAGGGGATCCTGATGGAGCGCCACGCGATCGACGACAAGGCCGCGTTCCAGCGCATGCGCGACCACGCCCGCTCGGGCAACCGCCGCGTGGTCGACGTCGCGAGCGCCGTCGTCGAGGGTCACGCGCTGCTGCCCGCGCGCGGCCCGCAGGAGTAGGCCTTCCGGGGCCGGGGAACTCCCCGGGCATGGGCGCCGAATCCGGCTCGCTCGCCACGATCGTCCGCGACGGCCGGCCCGGCCCCGCGATCGAGGCGGGCGACTTCAAGCGCGCGTTCGCGCGCTTCCAGAAGGACCAGGTGACCGATCACGCGGCGGCGCTGACCTACTACACGCTGCTGTCGCTGTTCCCTGGGCTGCTGTTCGGCGTCGCGCTGCTGGGCTTCTTCGGGCAGGAGGGCCTGGTGTCCGATGCGGCGAGCTTCCTGATCTCGGTCGGCGCCCCGAGCGAGACGATCGACGCCGTCACCGGAGCGCTTCACGGTGCGCAGGAGAACCGCGGCACCGCGCTGACGGCGCTGCTGCTGGCGATGGTGACGTCGCTCTACGGCGCCTCCGGCGCGTTCGGGGCGGTCGGCCGCGCGCTCAACTCGATCTGGCGCGTCGGGGAGGGCCGCCCGTTCGTCAAGCACAAGGTCCACGACATCGGCTGGACGATCGCGGTGCTCGCGCTCGTGCTCGTGACGGTCGTGCTGGTGTTCCTCGGGGGCGCGCTGTCGGAGTTCGTCTTCAACCAGATCGGGCTCGGCGACACGTCGGCGGCGATCTGGCGCTACGCCCGCTGGCCGGCGGCGGTGCTGGCGGTGATCCTGATCTACGCCGTCGTCTACTTCGCGGCTCCCAACGTGGAGATCCGCCGCTTCCAGTGGATCACCCCCGGCGCGATGTTCGGCGTGCTCGCGACCATGCTCGCCTCGCTGGCGTTCTTCTTCTACGTGGCGAACTTCTCGTCCTACGAGGCCACCTACGGCGCGTTCGCGGGCATGGTGATCCTGCTGGTGTGGCTGTGGCTGACGAACGTGGTGCTGCTGTTCGGCGCCGAGCTCAACGCGGTCATCGACCTGCGCCGCTCGCCTCACCTGTCCGAGCGCTACGACGGCCCGCCGCTGCCCGCCAAGCAGCCGGCGGACGTCTCCTAGCCCGGGCGGGCGGCCGGCGGGCTACCCGCCTGCGCGCGCGGCCTCGACGACCTCGCGGATCGCGTCGACGACCAGCTCTGGCTGGTCCTCGGCGATCCGGTGGTGGCTCCGCTCGGCGACGACGACGCGGCCCGTGGGGCTGAGCTTCGCGTTGGCCTCCTGCAGCCGGCCCCACAGCCGCTCGATGCTCGGCACCGGCTCGCCCCCGGGGCCGAAGGAGATGCCGTGCTTCAGCGCGATCAGCGGCAGGGGCGGGAAGTCGCCGCTCGCCCGGCGCAGCTCGTCGTCGCTCGCGAGCAGGTCCCCGTAGCTCACGCCCTCGGCGTTCTGCGCGAGCGCCTGCCGGCGCTCGCGCGCGCCGCGCTTGCCGAGCAGCGGCTCGATCTCGCGGTCGAGGTCGGGGTGCAGCGAGTCGATAAGCACGACGCCCACGACCTCGTCGGGGTGGCGGACGGCGAACAGCTGAGCGTTCATCCCGCCCAGCGACGCGCCGGCCAGCACGTACGGCGGCTCGACGCCGGCCTCTCCCAGCAGCTCGTGGAGCTCGCCGGTCATCGTCTCGATCGTGCGCGGCTTCGGCCCCGGCTCGCTGGCGGCCATCCCGGCGCGGTCGTAGATGCAGACGCGCGTGAGCTCGGCCACCTTCGGCCGCACGGCCGCCCACGTCGAGGTCGAGTTCACGCCGAGGCCGGAATCCAGGATGACCGCCGGCTCGCCCGCGCTCGTGCATTCGATGAACATCCCGTGGCCCTGGACGTCGAAGGTGCCGCTCGGCGGCTTCGCGGGCTTGGTGGCCCGCGGCTCCGCGCCGCCGCCGCAGCCCGCCAGGGCCGCGGCCGCCGCCAACGTTGCCGGCCACGCGCGCATCCGGGGCCGAGTCTGTCGTCGCGCTGGCGTGTGCGGCAATGGCGCCGCTTACCCCGGGGTGCGGGCGTCTCGTGGGTCGAGTCCGCAGTTGTTCGGCCTGAGACCGAGTAACTGCGGACTCGGCGCCCGCGCGGCCCCGCTCTCTCCCTCAGTGACCGCCGTTCGCCGGCGCCAGGGTGCGGTCCTCGGAGTGGGAGCAGAGCGCGCGCCGGCCGGGGCAGGTGGCGCAGAGCTCGCGGTGCGGGCGCCCGGTGACCTCGTAGCGCTCGTCGAGCACGCCGCGGGCGAGCGAGACGACCTGCTCCTCGAGGGCGCCCGCGTCGGCGGTCGTGAAGCTGCGGACGACGGGCTCGCCCGGGCGCTCGAGGAAGCAGTAGGCGACGTCCACGCGAGGGGCGCCGTCGCGCAGCGCGGCGAGCGCGTAGACGACGCGCTGGGTCGCGTAGTCGCGGTCGAGCATCTCGACCGGGTCGGCGCCGTCGAGGCGGTCGGTCTTGTAGTCGACGATCAGGCGGCCGCCCCCCGACTCGGTGGCGATCACGTCGACGAAGCCGTTCACGAGCGAGCCGCCGCCGCCCGGCTCGAGCGAGAACGCGAAGCCGGCCTCGCGGCGGACGGTCGGGGCGGCGGCGAGCCGCTCGCACAGCGGCGAGCGGGCGAACGCCCCGACGATCGCGCGCAGGTCCTCGACGTCCGCGGCGGTGACGGCGACGCCGTGACGCGCGGCCAGCGCCGCGACGGTCTCGGCGTCCGGCGGCTCCGGGCGCCCGAAGTCGAGCGACTCGAGCAGCGCGTGGGCGAGCCCGCCGCGGACGAGCGGCTCG
>DATFQI010000346.1:0-36906 GCA_035264365.1 Solirubrobacteraceae bacterium | reverse complement strand
CGTCACCGAGTCGCTCGGCGGCATGAACGAGGCGGTCGCGGCCGCGCAGGCGCTGGCCCGCGAGGGCGACGTCTGGCTGCCCGACCAGTTCGCCAACCCCGCGAACCCGGAGGCGCACCGCCGCACCACCGGCCCAGAGCTGTGGGAGGCGCTCGACGGGAGGATCGACTACCTCGTGGCCGGCGTCGGCACCGGCGGCACGATCACCGGCGCCGGCGGCTACCTGAAGGAGCGCAACCAGGACCTGAAGGTCGTCGCCGTCGAGCCGGCCTCCTCTCCGGTGCTCTCGGGTGGCCGGCCGGGCCCGCACAAGATCCAGGGGATCGGCGCGGGCTTCGTCCCGCCCGTGCTCGACCGCTCGCTGCTGGACGAGGTCGTCCCCGTCGACGACGAGGACGCGCTCGAGACCGCCCGCCTGCTCGCGCGCCGCGAGGGCGTGCTGGCCGGCATCTCCTGCGGCGCCGCGCTGTACGCGGCGCTGGAGATCGCGCAGCGGCCGGAGGCCAAGGGCAAGCGGATCGCGGTCGTGCTGCCCGACTCGGGCGAGCGCTACGTCTCGACCCCGTTCTTCGCGCCCGAGCCCGAGCGCGCCGCCGGGGCGGCATGAGCCTGCGCGAGGTCGACGGCGGGCCGGGCGCTCCCTGGGAGCGGCCGATGCACGGCTCGCTCGACCGCCTCGTGGTCGAGTCCGACGCACTCGCCGACAACCCGCTCGGCGATCCAGCGCGCCGGCCGCTGTACGTCTACCGGCCGCCCGGCGTCGAGCGCGACCACCCGCGGCCGCTGCCGAGCGTCTACGTGATCCAGGGCTACACGGGCCAGCTCGACATGTGGTTCACGCGCGACGCGTTCCGCCCGACCGTGATCGAGGCGTTCGACGCGCTGTTCGCCTCCGGCGCCTGCCCGGACGCGATCCTCGTCTTCGTCGACGCGTGGACCAGCTACGGCGGCTCGCAGTTCCTGAATTCCACCGGCACCGGGCGCTACCTGGACTACCTCTGCGACGAGGTCGTCGAGTTCGTCGACGCCCGCTACCCGACGGCCGCCGACCGCGACCACCGCGGCATCGCCGGCAAGTCGTCGGGCGGCTACGGCGCCATGGTGGTCCCGATGCTGCGCCCGGACGTCTTCTCGGCGCTCGCCTCGCACGCCGGCGACGCGCTCTTCGAGGCCGCCTACCTGCCCGAGTTCCCCACCTTCATGCGCACGATCCGCGACCACTTCGACGGCTCGATGGACGTCTTCCTGGAGGCGCTCGCCGCCGCGGACCACTTCGACATGGAGCGCTTCCGTGCGATCGAGTTCTACGGCTACGCCGCGGCCTACTCGCCCGACCCGCGGCAGCCGGGCCGTGCGCTGCTGCCGGTCGACCTCGCCAGCGGCCGCCTGATCGACGACGTCTGGGGCCGGTGGCTGGAGAAGGATCCGGTGCGGATGGCGCCCGCGCACGCCGAGGCGCTGCGGTCGATGCGGCGCATCTACCTCGACGCCGGGACCCGCGACGAGTACTTCCTCGACCTCGGGGCGACCGCGTTCGGCGCGGAGCTGGACAAGCTCGGCGTGGAGCACACGGTCGAGCTCTTCGACGGCCGCCACGGCGGGATCTCCTGGCGCTACCCGGGCGCGATCCGCGAGCTCGTGCTCGCTCTGCGGTGACGCGGACACTCGACATCACGGGCGTCACGTGCCCGATGACGTGGGTGAGGACGAAGCTGGAGCTGGAGCGCATGACGCCGGGCGAGGAGCTCGAGGTGCGCTGCCGCGAGGGCGAGGCGCTCGAGAACGTGCCGCGCTCGGCGCGCGAGGCCGGGCACGCCGTCAGCGTCGAGGGCACGACGATCCGGATCGTGCGCGCATGAGCTCCAGCCGCCGCGGCTTCCTGCGCGATCTCGCCGGCTCGGTGCGCGACGTGACCGCCGACGCAAGAAAGGGGTCTGACCCCTTTCTTGCGCCCGAGCGGTTGGAGCGCTATTCGCGCCAGCTCGTGCTGCCCGAGTGGAGCGAGGCCGCCCAGCGCAAGCTCGCCGGGGCGAGCGTGCTCGTGGTCGGTGCGGGCGCGCTCGGCTCGCCGGTGGCGATGTACCTCGCGGGCGCGGGCGTCGGCCGGCTCGGGATCGTCGACGCCGACGACGTCGAGCTGTCCAACCTGCACCGGCAGCTGCTGCACTTCACGCCCGACCTCGGCGTCCCGAAGGCGCATAGCGCCGCCGCGAAGCTCGGCTTCCTCAACCCCGAGGTCGTCGTCGAGCCCTACCAGGTACGCCTCGACGCGGAGAACGCGGCGGGCCTGCTCGAGGGCGCGGACCTGGTCGTCGACTGCAGCGACTCCTTCGAGACGCGCTACGCCGTCAACGGCGCCTGCTGCGCGGCGCGGATCCCGCTGGTCGAGGCCGGCGTGCTGGGCATGAGCGGGTTGGTGATGGGGATCCGGCCGGGGGAGGGGGCGTGCTACCGCTGCGCGTTCCCGGAGCCGCCGCCGGACGCGCCGAGCTGCGCCACCGCGGGCGTGCTGGGGCCCGCCGCCGGCGTGATCGGCTCGCTGCAGGCGCTCGAGGCGCTGAAGCTGCTCACCGGCGTCGGCGAGCCGCTCGTCGGGGCGTTCCTGCAGGCCGACCTGGCGCTGCTCTCGTTCCTGCGCGTGAGCGTGGAGCGGCGCCCGGGCTGTCCCGACTGCGCCGCCGCGTACGCTTAGAGGCATGCTCGGCCTCGGCACCCTGCGCCGCGTCGCCGGAGAGGTCCGCCGCGACCTCGCCGCCGCGCGCGACCGCGATCCGGCCGCCAAGGGCGTCTCGCCGGCCGAGATCCTCGCCGCCTGGCCCGGCGTGCACGCGCTGCTCGCCCACCGCGTCGCCCACGCGCTGGGCGGCGCCGGCGTCCCCGTCGCGCCGCGCGCGCTGGCCTACCTCTCGCGCTCGCTGACCGGGATCGAGATCCACCCCGGCGCCCAGGTCGGCGACGGGCTGTTCATCGACCACGGGATGGGGGTCGTGATCGGCGAGACCGCCGAGGTCGGCGAGAACGTGACGATGTACCAGGGCGTCACGCTCGGCGGCACCGGCTTCGCGACCGGCAAGCGCCACCCGACCGTCGAGGACAACGTCACGATCGGCTCGGGCGCGAAGCTGCTCGGCCCGATCACGATCGGCCACGGCGCCAAGATCGGCGCCAACGCGGTCGTCATCCACAACGTGCCGCCGAACTCGACCGTCGTCGGCAACCCCGGCCACACCGTCCGCGTCGAGGGGCGCCGGCCCGAGGGCCCGGACGCCGACTGGATCCACCTGCCCGACCCGATCGCCGACGCGATCAAGCAGCTCTCGCGCCGGATCGCCGACCTCGAGCGCGAGCTGGCCGCGCGCGACGGCCGCGAGGAGCCCGAGATCGGCGAGGTCGTGCCGCTGCGCAACGTCCGCGGACCCAATCCCGCCGGTGGCTAGCTTCAGCCACACGATCAACGTCCCGAAGGCGCCCGGGGAGGTCTTCCCGTGGCTGCTGGAGGAGGACAAGGTCCCGCAGTGGACCACGCGCCTGCGGGCCTACGAGGTGCTCGGCGGCGGCGCGATCGGCCACGGCACGCGGATCCGCCAGGTGCTGACCGTCAGCGGCCAAGCGCTCGACATCGAGCTGGAGATCACCCGCTACGACCCGCCGGGCTTCGCGGAGAGCCGCTTCTCCACCAACGGGCTCGAGGTCGGGACGACCTACGCGCTGCGCGCGGCGGGCGCGGGCACCGAGCTCACGCAGACGCTGGAGGGCAAGGCGAACGGCTTCAAGGCGCGCCTGCTGGTCCCGGTCGTGCAGCCCAAGCTCGAGGCCAAGCTCACCGAGGATCTCGAGCGCCTGCGCGAGCTGCTCTCGTAGTGGACCGGCTGCGCCCGCCGGCCGAGGCCCGCGTGCCGGGGACGCTCTGGGCGCTCGACCCCGCAGAGCTGGAGGACGAGGCCCGTCACGAGGCGGTCGAGCTGACGGGCACGGGCGAGCTCGCGGTGCGCTCGGTGACGCTCGTCGAGAGCGAGCTGCGCGGGACGTTCGCGGGCTCGCGGCTGCCGGACCTGCACCTCGCCGACACGGCGATCCGCGGGGCGGACCTCGCCAACGCGCGCGCGTCGAAGGCCGCGCTGCGGCGGGTCGCGGTCGAGCAGGCGCGGCTCACGGGCGCCGAGCTCACGGAGGCCTCCCTGACCGACGTGACCCTGACGGGCTGCCGCTTCGACCTCGGCAGCCTCGCCGCCGCGCGCTTGGAGCGCGTCGTGTTCGCCGACTGCGACCTGCGCGAGACCTCACTCGCCGAGGCGGTGCTGCGCGACGTCCGCTTCGAGCGCTGCGACCTCGGCGGCGTCGAGCTCGACCGCGTCCGGCTGCAGCGCGTGGAGCTGCGCGGCTGCCGGCTGGACGGGATCCGCTCGGTCGAGAACCTGCGCGGCGCCGCGATGGCGTGGGAGGACATCGTCGGCAACGCCGGGCTGTTCGCCGCCGCTCTCGGGATCCGCCCCGCCGACGCCTGAGCTCAGTCCCCGGTCATGCCGCGGACGGCCGCCCCGATGCCCGCGCCCGCCTGCTCGACGGGCTCCACGTACAGCCGCGCCCACGCCAAGCGGCCGTCGCGCACCCCGCCCACGATCACGCCCGCCATGTCGAGCGCCGAGCCGCCCTCCTGCGTGCCCCGCCAGCGCCACTCCGTCCACTCGACGTCGCCGGCCACGTCGTCGCGCACGAGCTCGGCGCGGAAGTCGGGGACGCGGTCGAAGATCGCCGACCAGTTGGTCCGGACCTGCCCGCTGCCCTGGAACGCGCGGTCGGGATGCGCCGGCTGCTCGCTCGCGTAGTACGCCGCGAAGCAGGCCACCAACGCCTCGATGTCGTGCGCGTTCATCGCCGCGCACAGCCGCTGCGCGACCGTTCCCGGCATGGGCCGAGCCTACTCGCGTCGATCGGGTGACGCCAGGCGCCGGGTGCCCGCATGCCACAGGGGCAGGCTGGGCAGCCCGTGCGCATGACCCCGCTCGCCCTGCTCGCGCTCGTGATGGCGCTGGTCCCCGGCCCGTCGACCTCCGCGCAGGACATGGTCGGCGACGCGGGCGAGGCGCTCGCCTCGGACCCGGTGTACGTCGACCCCGCCGCGGAGCGCGCGCTCAGCGCCGCGGAGGCCGCGGAGCTGCGCAGGCGGATCTCCTCCAGCGACGCCGGTCCCGTCTACGTGGCCGTGCTCCCGGAGCAGGCCAAGGACGCGGGCGGCGGCTCGGCCCAGGGAGTGGCCCAGGCGATCGCGCAGCGGCTGGACCGTCCGGGCACCTACGCCGTGGTGGCCGGCGGGTCCTTCTCGGCGGGCAGCACCGAGGTGCGCGGCGCCGGAGCGCAGGCCACGGCCGCGATCAAGGCCCATCGCCGCGAGGGCACCGCCGCCGTGCTGCTGGACTTCGTCGATCGCGTGGCGGAGCTGCGCGCGGGCGGCTCGCCCGGTTCGGGATCCGGCGGGTCGGGCGGGTCCGGCGGCGGGGTCGGCGCGGCACTGCTCCTGCCGCTGCTGGCGCTGGGAGGCGGCGCCCTGCTGCTCTCGCGGCGGCGCCGCCGGCGCGAGCAGGAGGCCGAGCTGGCCGAGCTGCGCGACAACGTCCGCGACGACCTGCTCGCACTCGGCGACGACATCCGCGCGCTCGACCTCGACGTCGAGATGCCGGGGGTCGATCCGCGCGGCAAGGCCGACTACGACCGCGCCGTGGCCGCCTACGACCGCGCCGACACGCTCGTCGAGCGGGCGCGCACGCCCGAGGACTTCGAGCCCGTGGGCGCCGCGCTGGAGGAGGGCCGCTACGCGATGACCGCGGCCAAGGAGCGGCTCGCCGGCCGCGAGCCGCCCGAGCGCACGCCGCCCTGCTTCTTCGACCCGCGCCACGGCCCGTCCACCCGCGCCGTCGAGTGGGCTCCTCCCGGCGGCGTGCCGCGGCCGGTCCCGGCCTGCGAAGCCGACGCCCAGCGCGTCGAGCGCGGCGAGGATCCCTCGGCGCGCGAGGTCGTGGTCGGCGGGCAGCGCATGCCGTACTGGAGCGCCGGGCCGATGTACGCCCCCTTCGCCGGCGGCCTGTTCGGCGGCTTCGGCGGCGGGCTGCTCCCCGGGCTGATGATGGGCACGCTGCTCGGCAGCTCGCTCGGATGGGGCGCCGGTGATGCCTACGGGTCCGGCGACTGGGGCGGAGGCGGCGACTGGGGCGGCGGGGACTTCGGCGGCGGGGACTTCGGCGGCGGCGACTTCGGCGGCGGCGACTTCTAGCGGCGCTTCACCCGCACGACGGCGATGCCGCGGCCCTCGTCGCCGTAGGCGATCACGTCGGCCTTGGCTGCGGTCTTCCAGCGCACCCGCCGGGAGCCGTTGAAGTAGGTGCGCGGCCAGCGGAAGCGCAGCTTCGCGACGCCGTCCACGTCGGCCTGGGCTCCGCGCACGGTGACCCCGCAGCAGTTGCCGCCGCGGTTGATCGTCGGCGCCAGCGACACCTCGACCCGCTCGCCGGGCCTGGCGCCGGTCACCGTGAACGCGACCCGCTCGCCGACGCGCACCGAGCGCGGGCCGTCGACGTCATACCGCGATGAAGCCGCGGCGGGCGTCGCGGCTGCGAGGACGACCAGCACGGGGAGGAGGAGGCGCATGGCGCGCATCGTCTCCGGCGCGGCGCGTAGCGGGGAGGCGGCTACCCGGCGTCGTCGGGTACGGCTGGGCGCCGCCTGGGCGCCGCCGGTGCCGTGGCAGGCGCCGTGGGCGTCGGCGGGGTGCGGCGTGATGAACGGCTTGGCATTGAGGGGTGGGGAAGGGGCCTTTGCTCGAAGTGGGGACGATTTGCACGCTATAGCGGGGTCAATCGTTTCCACGCTTTTCTAGAGCGAGCGCCGTTGCCGCTCGGATCGAGCTCAGTCGAGGTAGTCGTAGGCCGGGAGCGTCAGGAAGTCGGGGAACTCGTCGCCGAGCGAGACGCGCTCGAAGATCTCCTTCGTCTCGTCGGGGCGGCCCTTCTGCCAGGTCTCCTCGCCGACATCCTCGCGGATCTTGGCCATCTCCTCGTCGAGGATCTGGCGCACGTGGTCCTTGGTGAACTTGCCGTGCTTGACCCACTGCCAGATCTGCGAGCGGGAGATCTCCGCGGTGGCGGCGTCCTCCATCAGGTTGTTGATGCCGGCGGCGCCGCGGCCGCCGAGCCAGAACGAGATGTACTGGAAGCCGACCGAGACGTCGTTGCGCAGTCCCTGCTCGGTGATCTCGCCGGGGGTGGAGGCGGCGTCGAGCAGCTGCTCGGGCGTGACGCTGACGTCCGGGCGCTGCTTGTCGATCTGGTTGGGCTTGTCGCCGAGCACCTCGTCGAAGGCGGCCATCGCGGTCGAGACGACGTCCGGGTGCGCGACCCAGGTGCCGTCGAAGCCGGCCTTGGCCTCGCGCTCCTTGTCGGCCTTCGCGGCGGCGAGCGCCTCCTCGTTGGCGGCCTTGTCCTTGCGTGAGGGGATCTGCGCCGCCATGCCGCCCATCGCGAACGCGCCGCGCTTGTGGCAGGTCTGGACGAGCAGCTCGGTGTAGGCGTGCATGAACGGCACGGTCATCTTCACGTCGGTGCGGTCGGGCAGCACGAACTCCGGACGGTCCCGGAAGCACTTGATCATCGAGAAGATGTAGTCCCAGCGGCCGGCGTTGAGGCCGTAGGAGTGGTCGCGCAGCTCGTAGAGGATCTCGTCCATCTGGAAGGCCGCGGGCAGCGTCTCGATCAGCACCGTCGCGCGGATCGAGCCCTGCGGCACGCCGAGCGCGTCCTGGGCCCAGACGAAGACGTCGTTCCACAGCCGCGCCTCGAGGTGGTGCTCCATCTTGGGCAGGTAGAAGTACGGCGCCTTGCCCTTGTCCAGCAGCCGCTGGGCGTTGTGGAAGACGTAGAGCCCGAAGTCCATGAACGCGCCGGCGACGGTCTCGCCGTCGACCTTCAGGTGCTTCTCGGGCAGGTGCCAGCCGCGCGGGCGCACGAGCAGCGTCGCCACCTCGTCGTCGAGCTCGTAGTGCCTGCCTTCCGAGCTGTCATACGTGATGCTGCCCTCGATCGCGTCGATGAGGTTTACGTGGCCCTCGACCTGGTTGACCCAGGTGGGGGAGTTCGCGTCCTCGAAGTCGGCCATGAAGCCCTTCGCGCCCGAGTTGAGCGCGTTGATGACGAGCTTGCGGTCGGTCGGGCCGGTGATCTCGACGCGGCGGTCCTCGTAGTCGGGCCGCGGCTCGGCGACGCTCCAGTCGCCCTCGCGGATCTCCTTGGTCTCCTCGAGGAAGCCGGTCGGCGCGCCGCGCTCCGTGCGCGCCTGCAGCAGCTCCAGGCGCCGCGGGTTGAAGCGGGCGTGCAGCTCGCTCAGGAACTCGAGCGCGTCGTCGGAGAGGATGTCGGCGGCGCGTTCTTCCTTGACGGCGGCGGCTTCGAGCGAGCTCACGGGCGTTCTCCTCTGATCGCGAGGTCCAGCAGGGTCATCGGGTGATAGAGCGGGATCGGCTGCTCGAGATGGGCCGAGATCTGGATCGAGCAGCCCGGGTTGGCGGCGGCGATCGCATCCGCGCCGGTCGCGGCCAGGTTCGCGGCCTTGCGCTTGCCGAGCTCGGCGGCGGGCTCGGGCTTGACCAGGTTGTAGATGCCCGCCGACCCGCAGCAGATCTCCCAGTCGGCGGGCTCGACGAGCTCGAGGCCGGGGATCGAGCGCAGCAGCTCGCGCGGCTGCGTGCGCACCTGCTGCGCGTGCGCGAGGTGGCAGGCGTCGTGGTAGGCGACCTTCATCGGCAGCGGGTGCCGCTTCGCCTGTTGCTCGTGGGCGCCGAGCAGCTCGTGCACGTCGCGCGTCTTGCCCACGAACGCCTTCGCGCGCTCGGCCCACTCGGGATCGTCGGCGAGCAGGTGGTCGTACTCCTTCATCGAGGAGCCGCAGCCGGAGACGTTGACCGCAACGAAGTCGAAGCCCTCGTAGGCGGCGATCGTCGCGCGCGCCAGCTCCTTGGCGTCCTCCTCGACCCCGGCGTGCATCATCAGCGCGCCGCAGCAGCGCGGTTGCCGGGGAGAGTGGACCTCCCAGCCCTCGGCGGCCAGCACGCGGACGGTGGCGGCATTGACGTCGCCGAAGAAGGCGCGCTGGACGCACCCCTGCATGAACCCGACGCGGCCCTTGCGCGTGCCCTGCGCGGGCACGACCTCGGGCAGCCGCCTGACGACGGCCCGCAGCTTGACGGGCGGCGCCAGCCGCAGCAGCGCGCGCAGGTGCGGCTGCTTGACCCGGTCGCTGAGCCGCTCGTTGACCCCGAGCCGGCCCTGCAGCGCCATCAGCGGCGCGAGCGCCCGCATCCGGCCCGGATGGGTGAAGAGCTCGAAGATCATCCGCCGGTAGGCGCGCTGGGTGCGGGTGCGCGCGCCGTGGCGCTCGATCTGCGGCCGCGTCTGCTCGATCAGCCGGTCGTACTGGACGCCGGACGGGCAGGCGGTCACGCAGGCCATGCAGCCGAGGCAGTTGTCGAAGTGCTCGGTCATCTCGGGCGAGACCTCGGAGCCCTCGTCGTGGCCGATCCGCATCAGCACGATCCGGCCTCGCGGCGAGTCGTTCTCGTTCTCGAGCACCTGGTAGCTCGGGCACGTCGGCAGGCAGAAGCCGCAGTGCACGCAGTCCTTGATCAGGTCCAGCTCCGGCGGCTTGCGCTCGTCCCAGGCGATCGCCATGGCTATATGCCTCCCACGTAGGCGCCCGGGCGGAAGATCCGCGCGGGGTCGAAGCGCTCCTTCAGCCGGGCCATCACGGCAAGCGTCCCCGGCGGTGGCGCGGGCCATGCATCCTCGACCTTCGTGCCGCCGTCGAGCACCACGACCGGGCGCGGCTGCAGTGCGTCGCGCACCGCGGCCACGTCGGCGTCCGCGGGCAGCGCCATCCACGAGAGCCCGAGCGCGGCGCGCGAGACGACCGTGCCGCGCTGCGCGCGCGCCGCCTCGACCACCGCGGGCAGGTCGGTCGGCCGGCCGGAGACCTTCAGCACGATCCCGTCGCGGGAGCGCTGCAGCGCCCGCTCACGGTTCCAGATCTCGTCGTCCTCGGCCTCCGCGCGGGCGTCGCCGAGCCCGAGCTCGCGCATCCGCTCCACGACCGACTCCGCCTGGTGCTGGGCGGCGGCGGCGCCGAAGCGCACGAGCAGGTGGCCGCGGTCGCCGTCCCAGCAGACGTCGAGGCAGTCCGCCTCCAGCGGCAGCGCGGCGAGCGAGGCGGCAGCCGCGGCGAGCTTCGCCGGGTCTTCGGAGGTCGCGATCGCGGTCGCGTTGCGCCCCGGCAGGGGGTGCAGCCGCACCGAGACGGAGGCGATCAGGCCGAGCGTCCCGTAGGAGCCCGCGAACAGCTTCGCGAGGTCGTAGCCGGCGACGTTCTTGATCACCTTGCCGCCCGACTTGGCGATCGTGCCGTCGGAGAGGATCACGGTCATGCCGACCACGAGGTCGCGCACGCCGCCGTAGCGATGGCGCAGCGGGCCCGAGTCGCCGGTGGCGATCATGCCGCCGACCGTCGCGCCGTCGGCCTCGCCGAGCGGCGGGTCGAGCGCCAGCATCTGGCCCTCGGCGGCGAAGCGCGCCTGCGCGTCGGCGATCCGCACGCCGGCGCCGAGCACGGCCGTGAAGTCGCCGACGTTGTGCTCGAGGATCTCGTTCAGGGACTCTGTCGTGAGGTCGGCCGCGCCCTCGCGCCCCGCGCCACCCCATCCCAGCTTCGTGCCGCCGCCGACGGGCCGTACGGCCTGCCCGGCCGTCCCGTGCTCGCGGATCCGCGCTGCGAGCGGCTCCAGCTCCATCACTAGAAGCGCTCCGCCAGGCCGGCGGCCTCGAGCGGATGTTGCCGGTACGGGCCGGGCACCTCGCCGCACAGCCGCGGCGTCGGCATCACCTTGCCGGGGTTCGCGAGCCCGGCCGGGTCGAACGCGCAGCGCAGCCGCTGGAACGCGTCGAGGTCGGGCTCACCGAACATCTTCGGCATGTGCTTCTTCTTGTCCACGCCGACCCCGTGCTCGCCGGTGATCGAGCCGCCGGCGTCCAGGCACGCGTCGAGGATCTTGCCCGAGAGCTCCTCGGCCCGCTCGGCCTCTCCCTCGTTGCGGCCGTCGTAGCAGACGAGCGGGTGCAGGTTGCCGTCGCCGGCGTGGAAGACGTTGGCGACGATCATCCCGTACTCCTTCCCGAGCGCCTCGATGCGCTCGAGCACCTCGGGCAGCTTGGTGCGCGGGATCACGCCGTCCTGCACGAAGTAGTTCGGCGAGATCCGGCCCATCGCCGGGAACGCCGCCTTGCGCGTCTTCCAGAACAGCGCGCGCTCGATCTCGTCGCGCGCCACGCGCACGTCGTCGGACCCGCACGCCTCGCAGATGCCGACGACCTCCTCGAAGCGCGCCTCGCACTCGCGCTCGGCGCCGTCGAGCTCGACCAGCAGCGCCGCGCCGCGACCGACCGGGTAGCCGGCGTTGGCCATCTGCTCGGACGCCTCGATCGCCTTCTCGTCCATCATCTCGATCGCGCCCGGGACGACGCCCGCCTGCACGATCTGCGAGACCGCCTCGCCCGCGTGGCGCGTCGTGTCGAAGAACGCCACCAGCGTCTTGACGGTCTCGGGCGAGGGCACGACGCGCAGCCACACCTTGGTGGCGACGCCGAGCGTGCCCTCGGAGCCGACGAACGCGCCCAGCAGGTCGTAGCCCGGGTGGTCGAGCTCCATCCCGCCGATCTGCACCATCTCGCCGTCGGGCAGGACGACCTCCAGCCCGGTCACGTAGTTCGTCGTGAAGCCGTACTTGAAGCAGTGCGCGCCGCCTGAGTTCTCCGCGACGTTGCCGCCGATCGAGCAGACGATCTGGCTCGACGGGTCAGGCGGATAGAAGAAGCCGGGGCCGACGGCCGCCGAGACGTTCGCGTTGGTCACGCCCGGCTCGACGCAGATGCGCTGGTTGGCGAGGTCGATGTCGAGGACCCGCTTCATCCGCGCCACGACGATCAGCACGCCGTCCTCGATCGGCAGCGCGCCGCCGGAGAGGCCGGAGCCGGCGCCGCGTGCCACCCACGCGACGCCCGCATCGGCACACGCCTTCACGACGGCCTGGACCTCCTCCGCGGATCCCGGCAACACGGCTGCCGCCGGGATCACGTGGTACTGGAGCAGGCCGTCGGACTCGTAGGTGCGCAGCTCGTGCTCGGACGTGTAGACCCAGCGCTCGCCGACGATCCGGCGCAGGGCCTCCACGAGCCCCGTGAGGTCGCGGGCGGGGGCGCCCCGTGGCGCCCCCTCGACCCGGGCCGGACCCTCGGGCGCGGCGTCGGTTACGGGACCATCCATCCGAGGACCGAGGTCGACTGCAGGTACACGAGGATGCACATGAACAACAGCATGATCAGCGACCAGCCGAGGACCTTGCGGAAGAGGTCGCCCTCCTTCCCGGCCAGGCCGACGGCGGCCGCGCCGATCGCGAGGTTCTGCGGCGAGACCATCTTGCCGAGCACACCGCCGGAGCTGTTGCCGGCGGTGAGCAGGACCGGGTCGATGCCCGCCTTGATCGCCGCCTGCTGCTGCAGCACGCCGAACAGCGAGTTCGACGACGTGTCCGATCCGGTCACGGCCACGCCGAGCCAGCCGATGATCGACGAGAAGAACGCGAGCACGCCGCCGGCGCCGGCGATCCAGTTGCCGATCGTCAGCGTCTGCGCCGACTGGTTCATGACGTAGGCCAGCGCGAGCACGGTCATGACCGTGAGCGTGGCGAGCTTGAGCTGGTCGAGCGTCTTGCCGAACACCTTCAGCGCGCGGCCGGGTGAGATGCGCAGCACGACCATCGTCAGCAGGCCGGAGACGAGCAGCAGCGTGCCCGCGGCGTTGGCCCAGTTGAAGTTGTACGTCTGGCTCGTGGGTGCCTCGCCGCTGGTGGTGAGGATGTCCAGCCCCGGCCACTCGAAGGACTGCGTGAGATCGGCCAGCGCGGTCTTGATGAACCCGATCTGGGCGATCGAGAACACGGCGATGATGATGATGTAGGGCGCGAACGCCTCCCAGACGTCCCGCTTGGAGTCAGCGTGGTCGTCGTCGCGACGGCGGACCTCCTCCTCGTGGCGGGCGTCCGCGGTGGCCGCGCCGGCGATCGCGGGCCGTGGCCCGGTGCCCCCGGTCTCGCCGAGCAGCGGCTCGGACGGCTGCCACACGCGCAGCATCGCGATGATCGCGCCGGCGGAGAGCAGCGAGGCGACGATGTCGGTGAGCTCGACGGAGATGTAGTTCGAGCAGACGAACTGGGCGACGGCGAACGTGAAGCCGCCGGCGAGGGCCGCGGGCCAGACGGCGCGCACGCCGCGCATGCCGTCGACCATGCCGACGAGGATCAGCGGCACCATCAGGGCCAGGAACGGCGTCTGCCGGCCGACCATCGCGCCCAGGTCCTCCTTCGGGATCTCCGTCAGGCCGGACAGGGTCACGATCGGGATCGCGATCGCGCCGAAGGCGACGGGGGCGGTGTTGGCGACGAGCGCGACCGCGGCGGCCTTCATCGGCTGGAAGCCGACGGCGATCAGCATCACCGCGGTGATCGCCACCGGGGTGCCGAAGCCGGCGAGAGCCTCGAGCAGCGCGCCGAAGCAGAAGGCGATGATGACGGCCTGGATCCGCTGGTCGTTCGATATCCCGCTGAACGCCCGCCTGAGCACCGCGAAGTGGCCGGTCGCCTCCGTCATGTTGTAGATCCAGATCGCCGTCCAGACGATCCACAGGATCGGGAACAAGCCGAACGCAGCACCCTCGGACGCCGACAGCAGCGTCTGGTCGACCGGCATCCCGTAGACGATGATCGCGACGAGGATCGCGAGCCCGAGCGCGATCAGCGCCGCCCAGTGCGCCGCCATCCGCAGCCCGCCGAGCAGGACGAACAGCGTCACGATCGGGATCAGCGCGAACAGCGAGCTCAGGAACAGCGAGTCGCCGACCGGATCCAATACCTGCTTGTACACAGATCTCCCCCCTTGGAGTCCCTTGCACGGTGAACTACCCCACCCCGGGCGGGGTATACCCGTTTCGAACCGGCTTACCGCCCGGCACTCGGGATAGGGTTGCCCGCCGATGAGCGAGCCCGAACGCGTGGGAGTCGGGGTGCGCGCTGCGCTGCACGCGCTCGACGCCGCGCTCGCCGAGCACCGGCGTGCGCTGGCGCTGGCAGCGCAGCGCCGCGAGAAGGAGCGGATGACGCGCACGCGCGAGGTCAAGGCGGCCGCGCAGACCGCGGCGGCGACGCTCGAGCAGCCGGTGGAGCGCCCGATGCGCGCGCTGCGGCTCGCCGAGACCTGGGTCGAGGTCGACCGCGTCCGGCACCCGCTGGCGGCCGGCGTGCGCGCCGAGGTGGCCGAGGGCGAGCTGCGCGTGCACGGCAACGGCTGGGTCGGGCGCGTCGTCGTCGCGCCGGGCGACGGCCCGGCAGCGGCCGCCGCGGCGGCGGCCAAGCGGATCGACGCGTCGGTCCCGCTCGCGCAGGGCCGTGCGCGCGCCCGGCTGCGGCGCTTCGCCGCCGCCGCGGAGGCGCACGCGGCCGCCTGCCTCGGCCTCGCGAGCGCGCTCGCGGCCGCTGACCGCGACGCGGGCGAGCGCCACGCCGACGGCGCGCGGCTCGACCAGTGCGTCGAGGAGCTCGCCGAGCGGCTCGGGCCGCAGGCGCTCGTCGAGCCGACCGAGCTGGCCCACGCCCGCGACCGCCTCGCCAAGGCCCGCGGGCACCTCGCCAACCCGCCGGCCCACCCCTACGCGTGGCTGGCCGAGTGGCCGCCGGAGGTGGCCGGCGCGATGCTGCGCGACCTGCCCGGTGAGCGCCTGGAGCCGGCGCGCGCCTCGCTGCGCCGGCTGGCCGACACCGCCGCGGCGGGCGAGCCGCTGCTCGCGCTCGCCGCGGGCACCGCCGCCGTCGCCGCGGTCACGCCGTCGCGCGTGCTCGTCGCGAGCGCGGACGAGGCCCGTGCGGTGGCGCCGCACGAGATCGACCCGCAGGAGCTCGTCGGGCTCGAAGAGGTCGAGCCGGGGTACCTCGCGGCCGTGCTCGAGCTGGTCACGGCGGCGGTGCCCGCCCTCGAGCCGGAGCCTGCGCAGGCGGAGGCCGCGCACCCCGACCTCGCGCGGGTCGGCGCGCGCGCCGCGGGGAACGGCCCGGCCGCCGCGCCGCCGCCCGACATCGTCGACCTGCTGCGCAAGCTCGGCGATCTCCACCACGCCGGCGTCCTCACCGAGGACGAGTTCGCGGCGAAGAAGGCCGAGCTCCTCCGGCGCATCTGAGCGCCGGGCGACGCGCCTGCCGACCCCCACCGGCAGGTGGGGGCCGAGCGTCTGGTGCCGGTGCGCACTTGACGTGAGCGAATCTGTGCGCTTATGATCGAAAGCGAGGAGAGGTATGAGCGCTAGTGATCGAACAGATCGCGGCCGTCAGCTGGTCCCTGCCCAGCGACGACAGCTGATCGCGGACCTGATCCGCGACTCGGGGAGCGTCAGCGTCGCCGACCTGGAGACGCGCTTCGGCATCTCGCCGATGACTGCGCGTCGTGACCTGCAGCTGCTCGCCACGGAGGGTCGAGCTCACCGCACGCACGGCGGTGCCGTGGCGCCGACCCTGGCCAGGGACGAGGATGCGTTCGCGAGCCGGCTCGCAGAGGCGGCGGATGCCAAGGCCCGGCTCGGCAGCGCCGCGGCGACGCTGATCGGCGACGGCGAGACTGTCTTGGTCGACTGCTCGACCACGGCCTATTACGCCGTGCGGTCACTGCTCCAATCGGGCCGTTCCGCGACGGTGCTCACGCCGTCCGTGCCGGTGATGGATCTGCTCGCGCGCTCGGACGCTTCGCAGATCGAGCTGATCGGGCTCGCCGGATCGCTCCGCCGCCTCACGTGCTCCTTCGTGGGCCCGCAGACGGTCCGCGCGATCCTGGACCACTTCGCCGACAAGCTGCTGTTCAGCGTCAAGGGGCTCGCCCCCGGCAACGTCCTCACGGACGCCAACCCGCTCGAAGCGGAGGTCAAGCGCACGATGATCGAACGTGCTCGGGAGTCGATCCTGTTGATGGACGGCTCGAAGTTCGACAACCCGGGGTTGAGCGCGATCGCGGCGATCACCGCGGTCGACACCGTGCTCGTGGCCGGCGCCGACCGCGCGCAGCTGCGCGCGCTCGGCGAGTCCGGCGCGCGCGTGGAGGAGATCGCGTGAGCGAGCCGATCATCGCGCTCGAGCGGGCGGAGAAGTCCTACGGCGCGGTCCGCGCGCTGCGCGGCGGGGACATCGCGCTGCGGCCCGGCGAGGTGCGCGCGCTGGTCGGCGAGAACGGCGCAGGCAAGTCGACGCTGGTGAAGCTGCTCGGCGGCGTCGTCCGCCTCGACACCGGCACGATGCGCGTCGACGGCGAGGCCGTCGACTTCCACTCGCCGACCGCCGCCCGCGACGCCGGCATCGCCGTGATCTACCAGGAGCCGACGCTGTTCCCCGACCTCAGCGTCGCGGAGAACGTGGTGATGGGCTTCCACCCGCTCGGCGCCCTACGGCGGATCGACCGCGGCGCGATGCGCAAGGAGGTCAAGGGCCTGCTCGACCGTCTCGGCGTCCGGCTCGACCCCGACCGGCCGGTCCGCGGCCTGTCGATCGCCGACCAGCAGATCGTCGAGATCGCCAAGGCACTCTCCTTCGACGCGCGCGTGCTGATCATGGACGAGCCGACCGCCGCGCTGTCGGGCAACGAGGTCGAGCGCCTCTTCAACGTCGTCCGCGCGCTGCGCGAGGAGGGGGCCGCGGTGCTGTTCATCTCGCACCGGATCGAGGAGGTCTTCTCGATCTGCGACACGGCCACGGTGATGCGCGACGGCGCGGTCGTCCACGACGCGCGGATCGCCGACATGACGCCCGACGACATGGTGCGGCGGATGGTCGGCCGCGAGCTGAGCGCGCTGTTCCCCAAGCAGGACGCGCAGGTCGGCGAGCCGGTCATGAAGGTCCACCGCCTCACTCGCGAGGGCGTCTTCTTCGACGTCTCCTTCGAGGTTCGCGCGGGTGAGATCGTCGCTCTCGCCGGTCTCGTCGGAGCCGGCCGCAGCGAGGTGGCGCGCGCGATCTTCGGCATCGACAAGCCGGACGCCGGCCACGTCGAGGTCGGCGGGCGCACGCTGCCGCCGGGCCGCCCGCTGGCCGCGATGCGGGCCGGGATCGGCTTCGTGCCCGAGGACCGCCGCCAGCAGGGCCTCGTGATGGACCTCTCGATCGCCCGCAACGCGACGATGACGCGCACGGGCGCGCTCGCGCGCGGCGGGCTGATCCGCAGCGGCGCCGAGGACCGGCTCGCGAAGGAATGGGCGACCCGCCTGCAGCTCAAGTTCCACCGGCTGGCCGATCCCGTCGGGTTCCTGTCGGGCGGCAATCAGCAGAAGGTCGTGCTGGCCAAGTGGCTGGCCACCGAGCCGAAGCTGCTGATCCTCGACGAGCCCACGCGCGGCATCGACGTCGGCACGAAGTCCGAGGTGCACCGGCTGATGAGCGAGCTCGCCGGTGAGGGGCTCGCGGTGCTGATGATCTCCAGCGAGCTGCCGGAGGTGCTCGGCATGGCCGACCGGGTGCTCGTGATGCACGAGGGCCGGCTGACCGCCGAGATCGCCCGCGACGACGCCGACGAGGAGTCCGTGATCCGCGCCGCGACGGGCCAGGTGCAGGAGGCGGCCGCATGAGCGCCCAGGCCGCCGCTCCGCCGCCCGCCGCCGAGGGCGCCCGCGCCCGCCGGCTGACGGAGCGGGTGTTCCGCGTCCGCGAGCTCGGGATCATCGTCGCCTTCCTGGCGCTCGTCGCCGTGACGGGGATCCTCGAGCCGCGCTTCCTCGAAGCCGGCTCGCTGCGCAACCTCGCGCTCAACGCCTCGATCTTCGCGATCCTGGCCGTCGGCCAGACGCTCGTGCTCGTCACGCGCAACGTGGACCTCTCCGTCGGCTCGGTACTCGGGCTCAGCGCCTACTTCGCGGGCGACCTGCTCTCCAACCACCAGGGCCTGCCGATCCCGGTCGTGTTCCTGCTCGGGATCGCGCTGGGCGCCGCCTGCGGGCTGTTCAACGGCATCCTCGTCACGTGGGGCCAGGTGCCCGCGCTGGTGGTCACGCTCGGCACGCTCTACATGTTCCGCGGCCTGGCGTTCCTCTGGACCAACGGCACCCAGGTCAACGCGGAGACGCTGCCCGACGCCTTCCTGAACCTCGGCACCGACTCCGTGCTGGGCGTCCCGTTCCTGGTGCTGATCGCGCTTGTGGTGATGCTCGCCGTCGGGCAGTGGCTGCGCGACTACCGCGCCGGGCGGGAGCTGTACGCGATCGGCTCCAACCCCGAGGGCGCGCGCCTCGCCGGCGTGCGCTCGGAGCGGCGGGTGCTGACCGCGTTCGTGCTGGCGGGCGCACTGGCCGGGCTCGGCGGCGTCCTCTTCACCGCGCGCTTCGGCACGGTCGACGCGACGGCCGGCTTCGGCTACGAGCTGACCGTCATCGCGGCCGCCGTCGTCGGCGGCGTGGCGATCTTCGGCGGCGCCGGCAGCGTCTACGGCGCGGCGATGGGCGCGCTGCTGCTGGGCACGATCACGTCGTCGCTGATCGTGCTCAAGGTCGCCGCGTTCTGGCAGCAGGCCGCGATCGGGGCCCTGCTGCTGCTGGCCATCGCCTTCGACCGCTTCGTCGCCCTGCGCGTCGAGGCCGCCCTTCGCAGGAGGAGCGCACGCCGTGCCGGCTGACACCACCGCGACCCCGCCGACCACCGGCGCCCCCGCCCGCGACGCCGAGCCGACCGCGACCGGCGGCGCGCGCCTGCGCGCCGTGCTCGGGCGCTGGGAGGCGCTGCTGATCGGGCTGCTCGTGCTCACGGCCGTCTTCGGCCAGGGCATCTCGAGCGAGTTCCTGACCGGCGACTCGTTCACGACCGGCTCGCTCGACCTCTCCGAGGTCGCGCTGATGGCGCTCGCGCTGACGCTCGTGATCGTCGCGGCGGAGATCGACCTCTCGGTCGCCTCCGTGCTGGCGCTCTCGAGCGCGCTGATGGCCGAGCTCTGGAACGGCGGGATGCCGCTCGAGCTGATCATGCCGATCTGCCTCGCCGCCGGGGCGGCCTGCGGGGCCTTCAACGGCCTGCTCGTCACGCGCTTCGGGCTGCCCTCGCTGGCGGTCACGATCGGCACGCTCGCTCTGTTCCGCGGCCTGGCCCTCGTCGTGATCGGCGACGAGTCGGTCACGGACTTCCCGGCGAACTACACCGACCTGGCGTTCGGCAACTTCGCGGGCACCTTCGTCCCCAACACGATGGTGCTGTTCGCGATCCTCGCCGTCGCGTTCGGCGTGCTGCTGCACGCGACGCCGTTCGGTCGCTCCATCTACGCGATCGGGGCCAACGAGGAGGCCGCGTACTTCACCGGCCTGCGCGTGAAGCGGGTGAAGCTGATCCTCTTCACGCTCTCGGGCCTCGTCGCCGCTCTGGCGGGGATCGTCATCACGCTGCGCAACTCGACCGCGGCCGCCAACGTCGGCCAGGGGTTCGAGCTGACCGCGATCACCGCGGTGCTGCTCGGCGGCGTGTCGATCTTCGGCGGCCGCGGCACGATCGCGGGCGTGATCCTCGCCCTGCTGCTGCTCGGCGGGATCCAGAAGGCCCTGCTGCTCAGCCAGTCCATCTCGTCGTACTGGATCCAGATCGTGACCGGGGCTCTCCTGGTCGGCTCGGTCCTGGGTCCGAACATCGCCCGGCGCGTCTCGGAGGCTCGCCGGCGCGGCACCAGTCACACCCCGGAGGAGGGTTCCACCACATGAAGTCCGCACGTCCGTCCGCCCTGCGGCTGCTGCTCGCGGCCCTTGCACTGGTCGCTGCGCTGGCGTTCAGCGCCTGCGGCTCCACCAAGGACGACGAGTCCAGCTCGTCAGCGAGCAGCAACACGTCGAGCAGCTCCAACGAAGCCAATCCCGACGCCGAGATCAAGCAGGGACTGAAGACCGTCTCGATCCCGAAGCAGCTCGGCAACCCGTACGAGGAGTTCGAGCACTCCGGCGTCGACGAGGCGCTGAAGGAGCTCGGCGGGTCCAACAGCATCAAGGGACCGACGGACGCCAGCGCGTCCTCGCAGATCTCGATCATCAATGCCGCGGTCCAGCAGAAGCCGGACGCGATCATCATCGCCGGCAACGACCCGGACGCCGTCGCCCCGGCGCTCAAGCAGGCGGCGCAGCGCGGCGTCAAGGTCGTCGGCATGGACTCCGACGTGGCCGCCGACGCCCGCAGCGTGTTCGTCAACCAGGTCACGACGCAGCTCGTCGGCGAGAACCAGGTCGAGTCGATCGGCAAGCAGATCGGCTACAAGGGCGACATCGCGATCCTCTCCGCCACCGCCAACGCGACGAACCAGAACGCGTGGATCAAGGTGATGAAGGAGACGCTCAAGAAGCCCAAGTACAAGGACATGAAGCTCGTCAAGGTCGCCTACGGCGATGACGACGACCAGAAGTCCTTCCAGGAGATGCAGGGCCTCATCCAGGCGTATCCGAACCTCAAGGGCGTCATCTCCCCGACGACGGTCGGCGTGGCCGCCGCGGCACGCTACCTGTCCAAGTCGCCGCAGAAGGGCAAGGTCAAGCTGACCGGCCTCGGCTTCCCGAACCAGATGCGCAAGTTCGTCAAGGACGGCACGGTCGACGAGTTCCAGCTGTGGGTCCCGAAGGACGTCGGCTACCTCGCCGGCCAGGCCGCCGCGGCGCTCGCCTCGGGCCGGATCACCGGCAAGGAGGGCGAGAAGTTCGAGGCCGGCCGTCTCGGCGAGTACACGATCGGCGCCGACGGCGAGATCGTGCTCGGGCCGCTGACGACCTTCAGCGCCGACAACATCGACGACTTCGACTTCTAGGAGCCGAAGCGTGGCGTCCGTCGACATCAGCCCCCCGGCCAGCGGCCGGGGGGCGGGCGGGCCGGTCCGGGCGCGGATCGGCGTGCTCGGCATCGGCCTCGAGGCCTACTGGCCGCAGTTCGAGGGCCTCAAGGAGCGCATCGAGGGCTACCAGCGCCGCGTCGAGGAGCGCGTCACGGCGCTGGGTGCCGATGTCGTCAGCGCCGGGCTCGTGGACACCGCGCCGAAGGCGCGCGAGGCGGGCGACCGCTTCGCCGCCGCCCAGGTCGACGTCGTGTTCTGCCACGCCGTCACCTACGCCACCTCCAGCCAGGTGCTGCCCGCCTTCCAGGCCGCCGGCGTGCCCGTGGTGCTGCTCGGACTGCAGCCGACCTCCTCGCTCGACTACGAGCACACGGACACGGGCGAGTGGCTGGCCAACTGCGCCGCCTGCTGCGTGCCCGAGATCGCGGGCGCGTGCACGCGCGCGGGCATCCCGTACGACACGGTCGCGGGCACGATCGACGACGACGAGCGCGCGTGGGCGAAGATCGCCGCGTGGGTGCGCGCCGCCGGCGCCGCGCGGGCGCTGCGCCGTTCGCGGATCGGGTTCCTCGGCCACACCTATCCGGGGATGCTCGACATGTACACCGACTTCACGGCGGTGCACGCCCAGCTCGGCGCGCACGTCGAGGTGCTCGAGATCGACGACCTCGGCGCCCGCGCCGCCGCCGCCACGGACGAGGAGATCGCCGCCAAGCAGGGCGAGATCCGCGAGATGTTCAGCTTCGCCGACCCGTCCGAGGACCCGATCGCGGGCCCGATCTCCGACGACCAGCTCGACTGGTCGGCGCGCGTCGCGGTCGGCCTGGACCGGATGGTCGCCGACTTCGGCCTCGACGCGCTGACGTACTACTACCGCGGGGTCGGCGGCAACGAGGCCGAGCGACTCGGCGCAGGCGTGATCGTCGGCAACTCGCTGCTCACCGCACGGGGGATCCCGACGGCCGGCGAGGGCGACCTGAAGACCAACATCGCCCAGCTGCTGCTCGACCGGCTCGGCGCCGGCGGCTCCTACACGGAGTACTACGCGCTCGACTTCGACGAGGACTTCATCCTGATGGGCCACGACGGCCCGGGCCACCTGGCGATCGCCCAGGAGCAGCCCGTCCTGCGCTCGCTCAAGCTCTACCACGGCAAGCGCGGCGCCGGCCTGAGCGTCGAGCTGAAGGTGCGATACGGCCCGGTCACGATCGTCGGCTGCACGCAGACCGCCGACGGCCGGCTGAAGCTGCTCGTGGCGGAGGGGGAGTCGATCCCGGGAGCCACGTTCCGCATCGGCAACACCAACTCGCGCCTGCGCTTCTCCAAGCCGCCGGCCGAGTTCTTCGAGGCCTGGTGCGAGCACGGCCCGACGCACCACGTCGCGCTCGGCGTCGGCCACGTCGCCGCCGAGGTGGCCAACGCCGCCAAGCTGCTCGGCCTGGAGATCGTGACCGTCTGATGGAGCGCGCCTGCTTCCTGCTGCGGGTCCGGCCAGAGAAGCTGGACGAGTACAAGGCCCGCCACCGCGAGGTCTGGCCGGAGATGCTCGACGCGCTGCGCGAGACGGGCTGGACGAACTACTCGCTGTTCCTGCGCGAGGACGGGCTGCTCGTCGGCTACTTCGAGACCGAGAGCTTCGAGCGCTCGGTGGCGGGAATGGAGGAGCGCGACGTCAACACGCGCTGGCAGGCCGACATGGCGCAGTACTTCGCCGGCGGCGAGCTGGAGCGCCTCGAGGAGGTCTTCCACCTTGCGTGAGGGCGCCTACGCCGCGGTGGACCTCGGTGCCGAGAGCGGCCGCGTGGTGCTCGGGCGCCTCGGCGACGGCCGCGTCGAGCTCGAGGAGGTGCACCGGTTCGACAACCGCCCGGTGCGCCTGCCGGACGGCATGCGCTGGAACCTGCTGGCGCTCTTCGCCGAGTCGCTGCGGGGGCTGTGCATGGCGGCGGAGGGGGCGCCGCTGAAGGGCATCGGCGTCGATTCGTGGGGCGTCGACTACGCGCTGCTCGACGGCCGCGATCGCGTGCTCGGGCTCCCGTTCCACTACCGCGACCCGCGCACGGACGGGATGGTCGAGGCGGCGCACGCGCTGATCGACCGCGACGAGCTGTACGCCGTCACCGGCATCCAGACGATGCCGATCAACACGATCTTCCAGCTGCTCGCCGACCGCGGCACGCCGGCGCTGGCCGCCGCCGAGCGGATCGCCATGGTGCCCGACCTCTTCAACCTCTGGCTGACCGGCCGGCTGGCCAACGAGAGCACGATCGCCTCGACCACCGGCCTGCTCGACGCCCGCGCCGGCCGCTGGGCGCGCGGGGTGATCGAGCGGCTCGGGCTGCCCGCCGCGCCATTCGCCGGCGACCCGGTCGAGCCCGGCACGACGCTCGGGCCCGCGCTGGACCACCACGAGGGGATCGGCGGCGTGCCGGTGCACGTCGTGGCCGCGCACGACACCGCCTCGGCGTTCGCCGCCGCGCCGCTGCGCAGCCCCCAGGCCGCGATCCTCTCCTCGGGCACCTGGTCGCTGCTCGGCGTCGAGCTCGACACGCCGCGCCTGGGCGCGCGCGCCGCGGACTTCAACCTGACCAACGAGCGCGGCGTCGACGGCACGGTCCGCCTGCTGCGCAACGTCATGGGCCTGTGGCTGCTGCAGGAGTGCCGCCGGCACTGGAACGGTCCCGACTACGACGAGCTGCACCGCCTGGCGGAGACCGCGCCCGCCGGCGTGCCGCTGTTCGACCCCGACGACGACGGCTTCATCGCTCCCGACGACATGCCCGCCCGGATCGCGGCGGCGTGCCGCGCGGCGGGCCAGCCCGCGCCGGACGGCATGGGGGAGATGGTGCGCTCGATCCTGACCTCGCTCGCCTGCAAGTACCGCGTCGTGCTCGAGCGCCTCGAGCGCATGAGCGGCCGCAGCGTCGACGTCGTGCACGTGATCGGCGGCGGCTCGCGCAACGCGCTGCTGTGCCGGCTGACCGCCGACGTGCTCGGCCGCCCGGTGCTCGCCGGCCCCGTCGAGGCGACTGCACTGGGCAACGTGCTCGTGCAGGCGCGCGCCACCGGCGAGCTGGGCTCGCTGGCCGAGCTGCGCGCGGTCGCCGCCGCCTCCGCCGCGCCCGTCCGCCACGAGCCGAGCGAGGACCGCGAGGCCGCCGAGACCCTCTTCAACCGCTTCCTGACCGTGACCGGCGCCGCCGTGCCGCTCGCGCCTGAACCCATAAGGAGCCGACCGTGACCGACTACGACCAGCTCGCCGCCCGACTGCGCGACGGCGGCCACGACCTCGACGCCGTCGAGCAGGCGCTCGCCGCGCTCGAGATCGAGACGCCCTCGTGGGGCTACGGGGACTCCGGCACCCGGTTCGCGACCTTCCAGCAGCCCGGCCGCCCGCGCGACGTCTTCGAGCGGCTCGACGATGCCGCCGAGACGCACCGGCTCACCGGGACCGCGCCCGCCGTGGCGCTGCACTTCCCGTGGGACGCGGTCGACGACCTGTCGGCGCTGCGCACCCACGCCAACGAGCGCGGCCTGCGGATCGGCGCCGTCAACCCGAACCTCTTCCAGGACCCCGACTACAAGCTGGGGTCGATCACCCACCCGGACCCGGCGGTGCGCCGCAAGGCGACCGACCACCTGCTCGACTGCCTGCAGATCGCGACCGATCTCGGCTCGACCGCGCAGTCGCTGTGGTTCGCCGACGGCACCAACTACCCGGGCCAGGACGACCTCGCCGGGCGCCGCCGGCGTCTGCTGGAGTCGCTCGGGGAGGTCTACGCCGCGCTGCCGCACGGGCAGGAGCTGCTGGTCGAGTACAAGCTCTTCGAGCCCGCCTTCTACGCGACCGACCTCGCTGACTGGGGCTCGGCGCTGCTCGTGTGCCAGAAGCTCGGCGAGCGGGCGCGCGTGCTGGTCGACCTCGGCCACCACGCGCAGGGCACCAACGTCGAGCAGATCGTCGCGCTGCTGGGGGAGGAGGGCCGTCTCGGCGGCTTCCACTTCAACAACCGCAAGTACGCCGACGACGACCTGATCGTCGGCTCGGTCAACCCGTTCGAGCTGTTCCTGATCTTCTGCGAGCTGGCCGGCTCCGGCCGAGAGCTCCCGCGGCTGACGATCGACCAGGCGCACAACGTCGAGGCCAAGGTCGAGGCGATGGTGCTGAGCGTCGTGAACCTGCAGGAGGCGTACGCGAAGGCGCTGCTCGTCGACCGCTCCGCGCTCGCCGCGGCCCAGGAGGCCGGCGATGTGCTCGCCGGCCACCGTGCGCTGCTGGACGCCTACCGCACGGACGTGCGACCGCTGTGCGCGAAGGTCCGTGCCGGGCTCGGCGCCGCCGAGGATCCCGTCGCCGAGCTGCGCGCCTCGGGCTACGTGGAGAAGATCCGCCTCCAGCGAGGAGCCACCGCCGCGGTGGCCGCGGGGTGGGGCCGATGAGCGTGGCCGAGCGCATGGTCGCGCTCGCCGAGGACCGGTGGCCCGCGCAGGGCTCCGAGGTCCCGGGCGACGCGCTCGGGCAGGTGCTGCTCGCCTCCCACCTGCTCGGCGCGGACCGCGCAGTGGCGAACTTCGGCGGCGGCAACACGTCCGCGAAGGGGCGCGCGACGGACCACGTCGGGCGCGAGGTCGACGTCATGTGGGTCAAGGGCTCGGGTTCGGACCTGGCGACGATGACCCACGGGAGCTTCACGCCGCTGCGCCTCGACGAGATGCTGCCGCTGTTCGAGCGCACCGAGATGTCCGACGAGGACATGGTGGCCCACCTGGCCCGCTGCCAGACCGACCCGGCCGCGCCCCGCTCCTCGATCGAGACGCTGCTGCACGCGTTCGTGCCGGCCCCTCATGTCCATCACACGCACCCCGACGGCATCAACGTGATGGCCGGCGCCGAGGACGGCGAGGCGCTGATCGCCGAGTGCTTCGGCGACGAGGCCGCCTGGATTCCCTACATCCGGCCGGGCTTCACGCTCGCCCGCCAGGTCGGCGCGGCCGTGCGCGAGAACCCGGCGCTGAAGCTGGTCGTGCTCGCGAAGCACGGGCTCGTCGTGTGGGGCGACACCGCCGAAGAGGCCTACCGGCGCACGATCGAGGTGATCAACCGCGCCGCGGAGTTCGTCAACGCCCGCACGAGCGGCACCGCGCGCTTCGACGGCCCGGCCGCGGGCGCCGCCGAGCCGCCCGAGGGCCTGCTGCGCGAGATCCTGCCGGCCCTGCGCGGCGCGGTCTCCAGCGAGCGCGCGAAGGTGCTCGTGGTCGACCGCTCCCCGCGCGTTCGCGAGTTCGTCGGCTCCGCGGCCGCCGCGACGCTGACGACCGTCGGCGCCGCCTGCCCCGACCACCTCGTGCACACCAAGCGCGTGCCGCTGTGGATTCCCTACGACCCGACCACCGACGACTCTGCGGCGCTGATCGCCCGCATCCGCGAGCGCGCCGCGACTTACCGGGACGAGTACCGCGCCTACGTCGAGCGCCACGGCGACGAGACGACCGTGCCCGCCGACCCGGACGCGCGCGTGGTGCTGATCCAGCACGTCGGCCTGGTCGGCGTCGGCACGACCACGAAGGCGGCGCGGCTGTCGCGCGACCTCTACCACCGCGCCATCGAGGTCATGGCGGGCGCCCACGCGCTCGGTGGCTTCACCTCGCTGACCGAGAGCGAGAGCTTCGCGGTCGAGTACTGGCCGCTCGAGCTCTACAAGCTCTCGCTGGCGCCGCCGCCGGGCGAGCTGCAGGGCCGGGTCGCGCTCGTCACCGGCGCCGCGGGCGGCATCGGCCGCGCGGTCGTCGTCGCGCTCGCCGGCGCGGGGGCCTGCGTGGTCGGGTTCGACCTGGACGAGGCCGGCGCCGCCGACGCCGTCCAGGCGCTCGCAGACCGCGGCCTGGGCGTCGGCGGCGACGTCACGTCCGAGTCGGCCGTCGAGGAGGCGTTCGGCCTCGCCGTCGAGGCGTTCGGCGGCGTCGACCTGGTCGTCTCCAACGCGGGCGTGGCGTCGAGCGCGGCGATCGAGGAGACCACGCTGGCCGAGTGGGAGCGCAACCAGGCGATCCTCAGCACTGGCTACTTCCTCGTTTCGCGCGCCGCGTTCCGGCGCCTGCGCGCGCAGGGCACGGGCGGCTCGGTGGTGTTCGTGGCCTCCAAGAACGCGATGGTGGCGGGCAGGAACGCGGCGGCCTACTCGGCCGCCAAGGCGGCCGAGCTGCACCTCGCGCGCTGTCTGGCCGAGGAGGGCGGGGCGGCCGGGATCCGCGTCAACACGGTCAACCCGGACGCGGTGCTGCAGGGGTCCCGCATCTGGGGCTCGAGCTGGCGCGAGGAGCGCGCCGCGGCGTACGGGATCGACCCCGGCGAGCTCGAGGAGCACTACCGCAAGCGCACCACGCTCGGCGTCAACATCCTGCCCGGGGACATCGCCGAGGCGGTCATGCACTTCGCGTCGGACGCACGCTCCGGCAAGAGCACCGGCAACGTGCTCAACGTCGACGGCGGCGTGCCTGCCGCGTACCCCCGGTAGGGTGCGCGGCGGGTGCGGGTCGCGCTCTTCATCACCTGCTTCAACGACACGCTGTTCCCGGACACGGGGCGCGCGGTGGTCACGGTCCTGGAGCGGCTCGGGCACCAGGTCGAGTTCCCGGAGGAGCAGACCTGCTGCGGGCAGATGCACTTCAACTCGGGCTACGCCGACGACGGGCTGGCGCTCGCGCGGCGCTTCGAGCGCGTCTTCGAGCCCTACGAGGCGATCGTCTCGCCGTCCGCGTCGTGCGTCGGGATGGTGCGCGACCACTGCCCGGCCATCGCCGATCGCGTGTTCGAGCTGACCGAGCTCCTGGTCGACCGGCTCGGCGTGGTCGACGTCGGTGCGACCTTCCCGCACCGCGTGACGCTGCACCCGACCTGCCACTCGCTGCGGGTGCTGCGGATCGGCGACCGGCCGAGGCGGCTGCTGGAGGCGGTGCAGGGCCTGGAGCTCGTCGACCTCGAGGAGCCGCAGGAGTGCTGCGGCTTCGGCGGCACGTTCGCGGTCAAGAACGCCGACACCTCGATGGCGATGCTCTCCGACAAGCTGCGGCGGATCCTCGACACGCGCGCCGAGGTCTGCACGGCCGCCGACAACTCGTGCCTGATGCACATCGGCGGCGCACTGCGCCGGCAGCGCACCGGCGTGCGCGCGATGCACCTCGCCGAGATCCTGGCGGCGACGGGATGAAGGGCTTTCCCGCGGCGGCTCGGGAGACGCTGCAGGATTCGCAGCTGCGCCGGAACCTCGGCAAGGCGACCCAGACGATCCGCGCCAAGCGGCTGCGGGCGATCGGCGAGCTTCCGGACTGGGAGCAGCTGCGCGACTCCGGCGAGGCGATCAAGGCGCGCGCGATGGCGACGCTGCCCGAGCAGCTCGAGCGCCTCGAGGCCGCGGTCACGAAGGCCGGCGGCACGGTCCACTGGGCGCGCGACGGAGCAGAGGCGATCGCGATCGTCGCCGGCATCGCCGAGGCCAAGGGCAGCCGCGAGGTCATCAAGGTCAAGTCGCTGGCGACCGACGAGATCGAGCTCAACGAGGGGCTGCACGCGCGCGGGATCGAGGCGATCGAGACCGATCTCGCGGAGCTGATCATCCAGCTCGGCGACGACAAGACCTCGCACATCCTGGTGCCGGCGATCCACAAGAACCGCGCGGAGATCAAGGCGCTGTTCGAGCGCACGATCGCCGCGGGCCAGGACCTCGGCTGGGAGGCGACCGCGATCGCCGAGGCGGCGCGCAAGCACCTGCGCGAGAAGTTCCTGACGGTGCCGGTCGCGGTCTCGGGCGCGAACTTCGGGATCGCCGAGACGGGCACGATCTGCGTCGTCGAGTCCGAGGGCAACGGGCGCATGTGCACGACGCTGCCCGAGACGCTGATCACCGTGATGGGGATCGAGAAGGTGCTGCCCGAGTGGCGCGACCTCGAGGTCTTCCTGCAGCTGCTCCCGCGCTCCTCGACGGCGGAGCGGATGAACCCGTACACGTCGCTGTGGACCGGCGTGAAGCGATCCCACCCACCCGACGGGCCGCAGGAGTTCCACCTCGTGCTGCTCGACAACGGCCGTACGCGGGTGCTCGCCGACGAGGTCGGCCGGCAGGCGCTGCACTGCATCCGCTGCTCGGCGTGCCTGAACGTCTGCCCGGTCTATGAGCGCGTGGGCGGGCAGGCCTACGAGTCGGTCTATCCGGGGCCGATCGGGGCGATCCTCACGCCGCAGCTGCGCGGCCTCGACCAGGCGCCGACGCTGCCGTGGGCGTCCTCGCTGTGCGGCGCCTGCTACGAGGCGTGCCCGGTGAAGATCGACATCCCGTCGGTGCTCGTGCACCTGCGCGCGCGGGTCGTGCGGGAGGAGAAGTCGAAGCTCGCGCCGGAGGCGCTGGCGATGCGCGCCGCGGCCAAGACGTTCTCGACGCGCGGCGGCTACGAGCGCGCGCAGGGGCTCTCGAAGCTGGGCCGTGGCCCGCTCGGGAAGCTGCCCGTGCCGGGCTGGAGCACGATGCGCGAGCTCCCCGTGGTGCCGGAGTCGACGTTCCGGGAGTGGTGGCGCACGCGCGGGGGGGCGGGCTCGTGACCGGTGCGCGCGAGGCGGTGCTCGATGCCGTGCGCGCGGCGCTCGGCGCCGGCACGGCCGCCCCCGACGTCCCACGGGACTACCGCGGCGCCGGCGAGCCCGCGCCGTCGGGCGGCGACGTCGTCGAGCTGTTCTGCGAGCGCTGCGCCGACTACCACGCGACGGTGCGGCGCGTGAGCGCGGCCGGGCTGCCGGAGGCGGTGTCCGCGGCCTGCGCCGAGCGCGGCGCGCGCCGGCTCGTGACACCGCCGGACGGGCCCACCGATCTGGAGGGCCTGGAGCTCGTCGCCGACGACCCGCCGCTGGGGCCGCGCGAGCTCGACGGCTTCGACGGCGTGCTGACCGGCTGCGCGCTCGCGATCGCCGAGACGGGCACGATCGTGCTCGACGGCGGCGCGCGCTCCGGCCGCCGGGCGATCACGCTCGTGCCCGACTACCACGTGTGCGTGGTCGAGGCCGAGCGCATCGTCGCGGCGGTCCCGGACGCGGTCGCCGCGCTCGCCGAGGCGGCCGCCGAGGGCCGCCCGGTCACGTTCGTGTCAGGCCCGTCCGCGACGTCCGACATCGAGCTGGACCGCGTGGAGGGCGTCCACGGGCCGCGCACGCTCGACGTCTTCGTGGTCGGCGGCCACGCGTAGAACGAAGCCGCCCGCCGCGAGCCACTCCTCCAGATCGTGTGCAGGCATCGGCCGGGCGATATGGAATCCCTGCGCCGTCATCGCGCCGTACTCGGTCAGCCGCCGCAGCGTGCCGGCGTCCTCGACCCCCTCGGCGGCGACGCTGATGCCGAGCCGGCGGCCGAGGTCGACCGCGGTCTGCGCGATCGCGGCGTCGGCCGGGTCGGTGCCCATCTCGAACACGAACGAGCGGTCGATCTTGAGCTCGTCGACGGGCAGCCGCTTGAGGTACGACAGCGACGAGTAGCCCGTCCCGAAGTCGTCGAGCGCGACGCGCACGCCGGCCGCCGAGAGCACGGCGAGCGCGGTCAGCGAGCGCTCGGGGTCGGTCATCAGGACGTCCTCGGTGATCTCCACGACGAAGCGGTCCGGGCGCACGCCGTGCCGGTCGAGCGCGGCGGGCACGCCCTCCGTCCAGCCGTCCTCGAGCAGGTTGGTCGCCGAGACGTTGACGGCCATCGTGAGTGCGATCCCGCGAGCGGCCCAGTCGGCCGCCTGGTCCAGCGCCTTGCGGATCACGAGCTCGGTCAGCGGGCCGATCACGCCGGTCTGCTCGGCGAGCGGGATGAACTCGTCGGGCGGGACCATCGCCCGCGTGGGATGCGGCCAGCGCACGAGCGCCTCGACGCCGTTGATGCGGTTGCGGCCGAGGTCGAGCTTGGGCTGGAAGTGCAGCGTCAGGTGGTCGCGGGCGACCGCGTCGCGCAGCTCGCCGATCAGCTGCAGCCGCTCGCGGGTGTGCATGTCGCGCTCGCGCGCGTAGAACTCGGTCCCCGAGCGGCGGCGCTTGGCGTGGTACATCGCGACGTCGGCGCGCTGGAGCAGCGTCTCCGCGTCGTCGCCGTGCTCGGGGAACAGCGCGACGCCGATGCTGGCCGCGATCTGCAGCTCGATGTCCTCGACCGTGAAGCGCTCGGACAGGGGCGATCCGCTCGCCCGCGCCCTCGGCGGCGCCCGCGCCCCGCAGCAGCACGGCGAACTCGTCGCCGCCGAGGCGGGCGACCCGGTCCCCCTCGCGCAGAGCGGAGAGGATCCGCGGGCCGAGCTGCGCGAGCACGCGGTCGCCGGCGTGGTGGCCGAGCGTGTCGTTGAGCTCCTTGAAGTGGTCGAGGTCGATGACGAGCAGCGCGAGCGCCTCGTCCGCGGCGCGCGCGTGGTCGATCGCGCGGCGCAGCTCACGGTCGAATCAGCGCCGGTTCGGCAGGCCCGTCAGCTCGTCGGTGCTCGCCTGGCGGCGCGTCTCGGCCAGCCGGCGCAGCTCGTAGACGCTGACCGAGGTGCGGACCATCGCGACCACGAGCGCCGCGGCGGCGAAGCAGGCGGCGACGGGCTGATGCGAGTGCACTCCGGATGACAGCAGCAGCCCCGATCGAGGCGGTGCAGGCGGCGAACGGGAGCGTGTGGATGCGCCAGTCGGCCTGGCGGCGGGCTCGCGCCGGCGCCGTGGGCTGCCAGGCGGCGATCGCCATCAGCGCCATCCCCGCCAGCCAGAGGGACTTCAGGCCCGGGCCGCCGTTGGAGACGCCGCCCGCCAGCAGGTACAGGTAGGCCGTGTCGGCGGCGGCGAACAGGGCGAAGCCCGCGCCGAGCAGCGTCCACGCCCTGCCGCGCCCGGCCCCCGCCAGCCCGAGGAAGGCGGCCACGAGCGCGAGCAGCAGGATGTCGCCGATCGGATAGACCGCGTCGACGACCAGCTCGACGGTGCTCCCGCGCGTGGTGGCGAGGATCGGCCCGACCATGAACGCGATGCCGATGGCCGCGACGGCGAGCACGCCGACCAGCCCGTCGAGCCACATGCTCCCCGGGATGCCGCGCACGGCGCGGCGGGTGTGCAGGCCGAGGCAGAGGCAGGCGAACGGGTAGAAGGCAAGCCGGCCGGCGTCGGCGGGCGAGGGGATCGGCGGGTTCTCGGCCTCGGCGAGGAACAGGCTCCAGTACGAGTTGCCGGCCACCCACAGGCCGAGCCCGATCGCGAGCGCGAGCCAGGCGCCGCCGTCCGGGTCGCCGCGCCGGACGCTCAGCGCGCACAGCAGCGCGGCGGAGATCATCGTCAGCTGGCGGGCGACCTGGTTGACGAGCACGTCGGCCAGCTGGGAGGCGCCCTCGCCGATCACGGCGTAGATCACGTGCGCGGCGAGCGAGAGCAGCAGGATCGGGGTCGCCGTCGCGGCGGCCCGCCGCCGGCGAGCGCCGACCTCTCCCGCGAACGGGAGCAGGCGCGCGAAGGGTGCGAGGTCGAGATCCACCAGTCCCGTGATCGGCGCATCCCTTCGCGTGTTGAGCGGATCTGGACCGATCGGCGGTGCGCTGGGAGGATGGCTTGGTGACCGCACTTCCCGATGACGTCCGGGCGCTCTTCGAGGGCGCGAACTACGCGCACCTCGCGACGGTGCTCCCGAGTGGCGCGCCGCACTCCGTCCCGGTCTGGACGGGCATGGAGGGCGAGCACGTCGTGTTCTTCACGCAGCCGGCCTCGCGCAAGGCCCGCAACCTCGAGCGCGACCCGCGCGTGGCGTTCTCGATCACCGACCACCAGCAGCCCTACCGAATGGCCCAGATCCGCGGCCGGGTCGTCGGCACGGTCGAGGGCGACGCCGCGCTGGAGATCATCGACCGCCTGGCGGTCAAGTACACGGGCAGCCCGTTCCCGATGCGCTCCGGCGTCGTGTTCCTGATCGAGCCCTCGAAGGTGCAGGCGATGACCCTGCCCTTCGCGCACGCCCCGGCCTAGTAGGCGGTCGTACGGGCGCGGTGGCGCGGCCGCGCCTTGTAGCGGGGCCCGCCGCCGCGGTGCCAGAGGTGGTTGTCGACGGCCGTGGCGGTCGTCGCCTCGGGATGGGCGGCGACGATCAGCTCGACGGCGTGCAGCGCGCAGGCGCGGATCTCGACCTCCTCGGGCGAGTCGTGCTCGATCAGCTGCTGTGCGTCGATGCGGGCGACGAGCTCGTCGTCGAGCTCGAGCACGCCGTCGAGGCGCAGCACGTGCGGCACGAGGTTGTCGGCGAACAGCGTGAGGCGGTGCAGGTCGTGGCCGGGGGCGAGGCCGGAGAGCGCGAGGTCGGCGGCCGCGATCTGGGCGCGCTTGAAGAACGGCACCCGCAGCTCCTCGTAGGGCGAGACGTCGAACCACGTCGGCCAGCCCGCCAGCTCGCTCGCCAGGCCTTCGGCCGAGCCGGTCGAGCGCGCGAGGGCGAGGAACGAGCCGCCGTGCTGGTCGCGGACCTTGGCGCCGAGCTCGCGCAGCGCGGTCTCGAACAGGGCCATCAGCTCGTGCTCCGGATCCTGGCCGACGGCCGCGGCGACCTCGTCGCGGCCGATTCTGGCGAGCTCGTCCGCGCTCCACGGCCCGCGGGCGCGCAGCCCCGCCTCGATCGTCCGGAAGCCCGACATCCCCGGCGGCTTGCGCAGGGTCGGGAACCACCCCGAACCGAAGTTGATCGCGTTCAGGGTGATCTGGAAGGCGGCGCGGCGCTCGTCCGGCTCGCCGGGCGCCAGATCGGGCGCGGGCGGCGAGTCCGCGGGCAGCGTGGCGGCGTAGGCCTCGATCGCGTCCTCGCGGATCCGCACGCGCCGGGCGCGCCCCGCGACGGCCGCGCACGCGGCCCGGATGTCGTCGGTCAGCGCCATCGCGCGCATGCTGGCAGAGCCCTCCGGAGTGGGCTGTACCGTGGGAGTGGATGCCTTCGAGCGCCTCCACCGATCAGCTCCTCGAGGGCCTCAACGAGCCGCAGCGCGACGCGGTCACCCACGGGGAGGGGCCGCTGCTGATCCTCGCCGGCGCGGGCTCCGGCAAGACCCGCGTGCTGACCCACCGGATCGCCTACCTGCTGCGCACCGGCCAGGCGCGCGCCGACGAGATCCTCGCCATCACCTTCACCAACAAGGCCGCGCAGGAGATGCGCGAGCGGGTCGAGCTGCTGGTCGGCCGCGCGACGCGCGCGATGTGGGTGATGACCTTCCACTCGGCCTGCGTGCGGATGCTGCGCGCCGACGCGCACCGGCTCGGCTACACGCGCCAGTTCACGATCTACGACGCGGCCGACTCGCGGCGGCTGATCAAGAAGTGCCTCGACGACCTGGACGTCGACACCAAGCGCTTCACCCCGCGCGCGATGGCGTCGCAGATCTCCGACGCCAAGAACAAGCTGCGCTCCGCCGACGACTACCGCCAGATGGTCGGCTCCTACTTCGAGCAGACCGTCGCCGACGTCTACGAGCACTACGAGCGCGAGCTCCACCGCATGAACGCGATGGACTTCGACGACCTGCTCGTCCGCGCCGTCAATGTGCTCGAGCTCTTCCAGGAGGTCCGCGACCGCTACGCGACCGCCTTCCGCCACATCCTCGTCGACGAGTACCAGGACACCAACCACGCCCAGTACCGCTGGCTGCAGCTCCTGAGCTCCGAGCACCGCAACCTCGCGGTGGTCGGGGACGACGATCAGTGCCTCGTCGAGGGGACGCTGGTCACGATGGGGGACGGCACGAAGAAGCCCATCGAACAGGTGCAGGTCGGTGACGAGGTCCTTTCGAGCCACGGCAGCGGCGACATGCGGCCAGCTCCGGTCAGTCGCGTGTTCGAGAGCCACCGAGCGATGGGGATTCAGATCGCCACTGTGGGCGGGCGGCGCATTACGAGCACCCCCGAACACGTGCACTTCGCGGGCTACAAGGCCGGCTACACGCCGCAGCTGCACATGACCTACCTCATGTGGCGCAAGGACAAGGGGTTCCGCGTAGGGACGACGAGAACGCTCCCCGAGAAGCACGCGAGCCGCCCCGTGAGCGGCGTGCAACTGCGGGCCATGCAAGAGAAGGCGGACGGCGCCTGGGTCCTGTCCACCCACGCGACAGAGGGTGAAGCGCGGCTCGCCGAGGCGCGCACGTCACTGCGCTACGGAATTCCGACGCAGCCCTTCTACGCGCGCAAGGGAGGGAGCGTCAACGGACTCGTCCATGACCAGAAGCTGATCGACGAGCTCTTCGCGGGTCTCGACACGTACGCCGCTGGCGCGCGGCTGCTCCGCGACGAGCATCTCGAGTTCCACCTTCCGCACCACATCCCGCGTAGCCACGAGGGTCGTCGGCGCAACGTCACGATCACGATGTGTGGTGACCGGCGCGGCTCGACGCCGATGCACATGGTCGCGGTGGGTGGGAGGGACGAGGCCGCCCGCAGGAGCCTCGAGGAGATCGGGCTGTCGGTGCGGCCCGCGAAGAACGGCTCGTGGCGTTACGAGTCGTGCTTCAAGAACTACTCGGATGCCCTCGCCGTGGTGCGGCGCATCGAAGCGGTGCTGCCGATCGCGGTTCGACAGACGGCTCGACTCGGTCGGCAGGTTGATGGGAGCATCGGCCGCAACACGCTGCCGTTCACGACGGCCGAATCGGTCCGGCCGGGCATGGTCATGTTCACGGAGGACGGCGGCTACGACGTGGTCGAACGCATCGAGCGGGTGCCCCTGGACGCGCCCGTGTACGACCTCAACGTCCACGGCACTCACAATTTCGTGGCGGACGGGCTCATCACGCACAACTCGGTCTACGCCTTCCGCGGCGCGGACATCCAGAACATCCTCTCGTTCCAGGACGACTACCCCGACGCCCACGTCGTGAAGCTGGAGCAGAACTACCGCTCGACGCAGACGATCCTGTCGGCCGCCAATGCCGTTGTCGCGAACAATCGCGGCCGCATGACCAAGTCGCTATGGACGGATCTGGGGGAGGGAGACCCGATTCGGATCCGGGAGCTGGCGGACGAGCACGCGGAGGCGCGGTTCGTGACCGCGGAGATCGAGCGGATGGTCGACGAAGGCGTCAGCCGCGCCGAGATCGCCGTCTTCTACCGGACCAACGCGCAGTCCCGGGTGCTCGAGGACATGCTCGTGCGGGCGCAGATCGGCTACCAGGTGATCGGCGGCACCAAGTTCTACGAGCGCGCCGAGATCCGCGACCTGGTCTCGTACCTCACGTTCCTGGTCAATCCCCAGGACGCGAACGCGTTCACGCGGATCGCCAACTCGCCGCGGCGCGGGCTGGGGCAGACGTCGCTGTCGCGCGTGCTCAGCCACGCGGACACGATGGGGATCCCCGTCTGGGACGCGGCCGCGGAGCCGAGCAGCGTGCCGGGGCTCGGGACCGCGGCGCAGAAGGCGCTGGGGCGCTTCATGAGCACGATGGAGCGGCTGCGCGAGCGCGTCGAGGGCGGCGCGACGACGGGCGACCTGCTGAGCGAGGTGCTCAGCGAGACCGGCTACATCGACGCGCTGGAGGCCGAGCGCACGATCGAGGCGCAGGGCCGGATCGAGAACCTCGAGGAGCTCGTGCGGGTGGCCCGCGAGTACGACGCGACCGCCGAGGAGGGCGGCGCGCTCGGCGAGTTCCTGCAGCAGATCGCGCTGCTCGCCGACGCCGACTCGCGCCAGGACGACGAGGGCCTGGTGACGCTGATGACGATGCACAACGCCAAGGGCCTCGAGTACCCGATCGTGTTCATGATCGGGATGGAGGACGGCGTGTTCCCGCACTCGCGCGCGCTCGACGAGGGCTCGCTGGAGGAGGAGCGCCGGCTCGCCTACGTCGGCATCACCCGTGCGATGCGCGACCTGACGCTCACCTACGCCCGCCGGCGCAACTCGTTCGGCGGCGCGCAGTCCTTCGGCACGCGCTCGCGCTTCCTCGA
>DATFQI010000345.1:0-5001 GCA_035264365.1 Solirubrobacteraceae bacterium | reverse complement strand
GCGTAATCCAGGCCGCCGGCGCGCGGCGTCAGTGCCATGCCGAGTGCGGGCAGGCGCTCCTGCACGGCCGAGAACCGCCCGGCGAGCGCCAGCAGGCGCGCGTCCTGGGTGCGTCCCTCGCTCGTCGCCAGGTGCGCGTAGAGCAGCGCGTCGGGCGGCACGAGCCGCGCGGCGGCGTCGGTCGGCGCCGCATCGCCGCGGGTCGCGAGCACGACCGCGATGGCGATCGCCAGCAGGCCGATCGCGATCGCGATCGCGGTGCGGCGGTCGATGCTGCGAGGTGCGCGGCTAGTCGCCGCGTGGGCGCCGTTTGCGCTCGGCGAAGTCGATGACGAGCGGGATGCCGTCGAGGCCGTATCGCTCTCGGAGGCGGTTCTCGACGAAGTAGGCGTAATCACGGGTGATGCGCGACCGGCTGTTGACCTGAATGGAGAAGCGAGGTGGCTTTACCCCGATCTGGGCCATGTAGAGCATCTTCAGCCGATGTCCCTGCTTCGCCGGCGGCTGCCTCGCCTGGCTGACCTCCCCCAGGAAGCGGTTCAGCTCGGGCGTGGGGATCCGGTGTGAGCGGCGAGCGCTGAGCGACAGCGCCTCCTGCAGCAGCCGGCGCACGTTGCGCCCGGTCACGGCGCTCGCCGTGAGCACCTTCGGGCGCAGACGCAGCTTGCGGTTGACCCGCGCGCGCTCGCGGTCCAGCTCGGCGGCACCCACGCCGCCGCCGGGCCCCGCGATCTGCTCGACGTCGCCGCCGGTCAGGTCCCACTTGTTGAGCACGAGCGCGGTCGCGCAGCCGGCCTTCATCGCCAGCTCGGCGATCCGCAGGTCCTGCGCGGTCACGCCGTCCGTGGCGTCGCAGACGACGAGCGCGACGTCGGCCCGCTCGGCCGCCCGCTGCGAGCGCAGCGTCGTGTAGTACTCGACCGACTCCTGCACCTTGGCGCCGCGCCGGATGCCGGCCGTGTCGATCAGCAGCAGCGGGCGGCCGTCGACCTCGATCGGCGTGTCGATCGCGTCGCGCGTGGTGCCGGCGACGTCGGAGACGATCACGCGCTCGCGGCCGAGGAAGGCGTTGACGAGGCTGGACTTGCCGACGTTCGGGCGGCCGATCACGGCGAGGCGGACGGTCTCCTCGTCCTCCTCCGCGGCGTCGTCGCCATCGGGCAGCAGCTCGACCAGGCGGTCGAGCAGGTCGCCCGTGCCCAGCCCCTGCGCGGCGGAGACCGGCAGCGGATCGCCGAGCCCGAGGCCGTGGAAGTCGTGCACGAGCCCGATGTCGCCCGGGTTGTCGATCTTGTTGGCCGCGACGACGACGGGCAGGCCGCCGCGGCGCAGGATGTCGGCGATCTCCGCGTCGCCGGGGCGCATGCCCGCGCGCGCGTCGACGACGAGCAGCGCGACCTGCGCGTCGGCGAGCGCCTCGCGCGCCTGGTCCTGGATCGAGACGCTGAGCGGGTCCTCCTCGCCGAGGTCGACGCCGCCGGTGTCGATCAGCGTGAAGCGGCGGCCGTTCCAGTCGGTCGCGAGCTCCTTGCGGTCGCGCGTGATGCCGGCGCGCTCGTGGACGACCGCCTCGCGCGACTGCGTGAGGCGGTTGACCAGCGACGACTTCCCGACGTTGGGATAGCCGACGACGGCGATCTTCATCGCAGCTCCCTGGCCTCCACGGCGAGCGTCTCGATCTGCGCGACGACCTCGTCGAGGCTCAGGCCCGTCGTGTCGACGGGGACGGCGTCCACGGCCGGCTCGAGCACGCTGCGCTCGGCGGAGGCGTCGCGCTCGTCGCGCTCGGCCTGCTCGCGCAGCACCTGCTCCGCGTCGCTGCCGATCTGCGCCGCGCGGCGGCGCGCGCGCTCCTCGGGCGTCGCGGTCAGGAACACCTTCACGGCGGCGTCCGGCGCGACGACCGAGCCGATGTCGCGACCCTCGGCGACCCAGTCGCCCTCCTCCACGATCTCCTGCTGCATGCGCACCAGCGCGGCGCGCACGCCGGGGTCGGCCGCCACGCGCGAGGCGCCGGCCGAGGCCTCCGGGGTGCGGATCGCGTCGGTCACGTCGCGGCCGTCGAGCAGCACGCGGTCGCCGACCCGGATGTCGGCCCGCCCGGCGATCTCCGCGGCCTGCTCCTCGCGGCCGGCGGAGGCCAGCGCGACGGCGCGGTACATCGCCCCCGTGTCGAGGTACGTGAACCCGAGCCGCTCCGCGACGGCGCGGGCGACGGTCGACTTCCCGGCCCCCGCGGGGCCGTCGATGGCGATCACCATGGCGAGTGAGGCTAGATGGTCGCTTGCGCTCCCCTGCGCGGGCCGGTAGGAACCGCGGCGTGCGCAGGCTCGCCGCGATCGTTGCCACCGCCCTCCTGTTGCCGGCCGCCGCCCCGGCCGGCGCGCCGTCGCGGGCCGCCGCCGCGACGGCGTCGGCGCCGGTGCGCTGCGGCGACGGGCCGACCGCGTTCCGCGACGGCCGGCTGCGGATCTTCGGCATCCACTTCCGGACGTCGTTCGAGCGGGGCTTCGTGGAGTACGCCTGCCTCGGACGGCGGATGAAGCCGCTGTTGGTCGGCGGCGTCGGCTCCGACGAGGGCGTCGGCTCCGGCGAGACTCCCGCGTACGCTCACGCGGGCCGCTACCTGGCCGCCTACGAGCAGAGCGACGGCGAGGGCGGGCCGGACGCGAACGTGACGGTCGTCGACCTGGTCAGGCGCAGGACCGTCTCGTACGAGAACATCGCCTGCTGCGAGTGGACGCCGGCGATCCGGCTCGCGCGCGACGGGACCGTGGCGGTGCTCTCGCCCGGCGAGGGGCTGTTCGTCAAGCCGCGGGGCGGGCGGCCGCGCACGCTCGCTCCGGAGGGCACCGCGCGGGACCTGGCGATGCACGGCGGCACGGTCTACTGGAGCGAGGGCGGCGTGGCGCGCTCGTCCGGGCTGGCGGGTGCGGGCGGCGGCGAGGCCACGGCGCTCGAGCCCGTGCGGCTGCGCCGCCGCGGCGGGAGGTGCGCCGCGGCGCGCGGGCGCACGATCGTCGCCACGGGCTCCGTTCGCGTGTACGAGACCGGCGACGGGCGCTTCGCGTGCCGGGTCGGCGGGCGCCGCGGCTTCGCGCTCGCGGGCTCCTCGGCGCCCCGGATCGTCGGCGACCGCTGGCTGCTCGTCTTCGGCGAGGGCACGGCACGCTTGGCCGACTCCCGAACGGGCCGCGCGGTCACCCGGGCAGGGTCCGTGTCACAGGCCACCGCGCTCCCCGACGGCACGCTCGCCTGGATCGACACCGACGGCAAGGCGATCGCGCGCAGCCGCGGCGCCGAGCCCGTCGTCCTCGCGACGGGCGGCGCGAGCGCGCTGGCCGCCGCGCGGCGGACCGTGTACTGGACCGAGAACGGCCTCCCGCGCGTCTACCGACCCGGGTAGACGTACTGCGAGCCGCAGTCCTCGAGGCCGAGCCGCTCGGTGGCCTTCGCGTACGCCACGGCGGACGTGACATTCACGCGGAGCGCGCGCTTGGCGGCCGGGACGTCGCCGGCCTGCCACGCCCTCACGGAGCGCTTCAGGAACCGGATGGTCGCGGCTCCCAGCTGGTTCATCCGCCGGATCTCCTCCTCACGCCCCTTCGCGGGCGGCAACGCCGCCAGCTCCTCGAACAGCGGCTCGGAGAACTCGACCGCGGCGGCATTGAGCTCATCGCGCGCGCCACAGTGGGCTTCTCGCGCATCTTCGCCCGCAGCGGGGCGAGCCGGGCCTCCGACCGGAGGCGCATGACCGCTCGAATACCCCCCACCGGTGGAGCTTCAGCCCTGAAGCGAGGCCAGGTCGGCCTCGAAGCCCGGGTAGCTGACCGCGGCGGCCTCCATCCCGTCGACCTCGACGCCCTCTCGCGACGCGAGGCCGGCGACCGCGCCGAGCATCGCCAGCCGGTGGTCGCCGTGGGAGGCGATCGTGCCGCCGCGCAGGCCGCCCGTGCCCTGCACGACGAAGCCATCGGCGGTCGCCTCGAGCTCCGCGCCGAGGCCGCGCAGGCCGTCGACGACGGTGGCGATGCGGTCGGTCTCCTTGACGCGCAGCTCCTGCGCCCCCCGCACGACGGTCTCGCCCTCGGCGAAGCAGCCGAGCAGCGCGACCAGCGGCAGCTCGTCGATCGCGAGCGGCACCTCCGCCGCCTCGACGGTGGTGCCGGAGAGCGTGCCGTGGACGACGTCGAGCTCGGTCACCGGCTCCTCGGGTGAGAGCGGCGCGCCCGCGGGCTCCAGCTCGCCGACGAGCACGGCGCCCATCCGCTCGAGGATGCGCAGGAAGCCGACGCGGGTCCAGTTGGCGGCCATGCCCTCGATCACGATCCGCGAGCCGGGCACGAGCACGGCGGCGGCGACGTGGAAGGCGGCCGAGGACGGGTCACCGGGCACGTGCAGGTCGCGCAGCTCGAGCTCGTCCTGCGGGCAGACGGCGATCCGCGGCCCGTCACGCTCGACGGTGACGCCGCAGCGCAGCAGCAGGCGCTCGGTGTGGTCGCGGCTCGGCTCGGGCTCGATCACGGCGGTCTCCCCGTTGGCGAGCAGGCCGGCGAGCAGCACGCACGACTTGATCTGCGCGGAGGCGACGGGCAGCGCGTAGTCGATGCCCTCCAGCGGCGAGCCGGTGACCGTGAACGGGGCGAAGCGGTCCTCGCGCGCGTCGAGCCGGGCGCCCATCCGCCGCAGCGGCTCCGCGATCCGGTCGACCGGGCGACGGCGGATCGACTCGTCGCCGTCGAGCGTCCAGCTCCCGTCCGGCTGGCCCGCGAGCCAACCGGGCAGCAAGCGCATCAGCGTGCCCGCGTTGCCGACGTCGATCACGCCGTCAGCGGGCGCCGCGGCGCGCAGGCCGGTACCGCGGATCGTCAGCGCGTCCGAGCCGCGGTCGACGAGCGAGCCGAGCGCCTCGACCGCGGCGAGCGTCGAGTTGGTGTCGGCGGCGTCGAGGTAGCCGGTCACGCGCACCGGGTCGGAGGTCATCGCGGCCAGCAGCGCGGC
>DATFQI010000344.1:0-21391 GCA_035264365.1 Solirubrobacteraceae bacterium | reverse complement strand
TCGACCCCACTGGGCTGGCGCCGCTCGACGACACGCTCGAGGACGCCGCGCACGCCGCCGCCCGCCGCGCCGCGGGCGTCTGAGCCCGTTTGGCCGTCCTGCGCGGCCGGTAGGATCGGCGCGCCCCTCTTCCGTCCGGGGACGCCCCGCCCGATGACGATCACGCGACTCCTCCTGCTGGTGCTCGCGCTCGCCCTGCCGGGCGCGCTCGTCTCCGCCTGCGGTTCCGAGGAGTCCTCGGGCGGCGACGCGACGGCGACGGCCAAGGCGGGCGCCGGCGCGATCCAGCGCGACGAGGCCAACGCCGACGTCAAGCTGACGATCGGCTCGAAGAACTTCACCGAGCAGCGCGTGCTCGGCGAGATCTACGCCCAGGGCCTGCGCGCCGCGGGCTACGACGTGCAGACCAAGCTCGACCTCGGCGACGAGCACGTCGCGCTGAAGGCGCTCGAGAGCGGCGAGATCGACGCCTACCCCGAGTACACGGGCACCGCGCTGCAGTCGTTCTTCGGCAAGCAGCCCGACGAGCTGCCCAAGAACCCGCGGGCGGCCTTCGAGGAGGCGAAGCAGGGCTTCGCCAAGCGCGGCATGACCGCATTCCCGCCGACGCCGTTCACCTCCTCCAACGAGGTCGCGGTCACCAAGGAGACAGCCGACAAGCTCGGGCTGAAGAACATCTCCGACCTCTCCGGCGAGGCCGGCGAGCTCACGCTCGCGGGCTCTCCGGAGTGCCGCGAGCGCTTCGACTGCCTGCGCGGCCTGGAGCGCGTCTACGGCCTGAAGTTCGGCCGCTTCATGCAGGTCCCGATCCCGCAGCGCCACGAGGTACTCACCTCAGGGAAAGCCGACGTCTCGATCGTCTTCACGACCGATCCCCAGATCCAGCGCGAGTCCGAGGTCCTGCTGGAGGACGACCGCAGCATGTTCGGCCCGCAGAACTCCACGCTGGTGATGCGCAAGGAGACGGCGGACCGGGCAGGGCCGGATCTTCCGCGTACGCTTGAGCAGATCCAGCAGCTGCTGACCGACGAGAACATGCAGGAGCTGAATGCGAGAGTCGACCTGGACGGCCAGCAGCCCGCCGCCGTCGCCAAGGCCTACCTGACGGAGAACGGCCTGCTCGCAGACGGCTGAAACGGCACTGTGCCGCTCAGGCCGCCGTTAGAGTCGGCGCCCCTCACCAAAAGGGAGAACGCTTGCCCACCGAAACCAAAGCCCAAGACGGGGCCCCCACCATCGGCTCGGACGCCGCGCCACTCGAGTTCCGGGAGGTCGTCAAGCACTACCCCGGGGCGGAGCGCCCGGCCGTCAACAAGCTCTCGCTCGAGGTCCCAGCCGGCGAGATCTGCGTGCTCGTGGGCCCGTCGGGCTGCGGCAAGACCACCGCGATGCGGATGGTCAACCGGATGATCGACATCTCCGACGGCGACATCCTGATCGGCGGCAAGAGCGTCCGCGACCGCCGGCCTTCGGAGCTGCGGCGCGAGATCGGCTACGTGATCCAGCAGATCGGCCTGTTCCCGCACAAGACGATCGGCGAGAACATCGCGACCGTCCCGCACCTGCTCGGCTGGAACAAGCAGCGCACCAACGAGCGGGTCGAGGAGCTGCTCGAGCTGATCGGGCTTCCGGGCGACTTCCGCGACCGCTACCCGAGCCAGCTCTCCGGCGGCCAGCGCCAGCGCGTCGGCGTCGCCCGCGCGCTCGCCGCCGACCCGCCGCTGATGCTGATGGACGAGCCGTTCGGCGCGATCGACCCGATCAACCGCGAGCGCCTGCAGAACGAGTTCCTGCGCCTACAGGCCGAGCTGCGCAAGACGATCGTCTTCGTCACCCACGACATCGACGAGGCGATCAAGATGGGCGACCGGATCGCGATCCTCAAGGAGGGCGGGATCCTGGCCCAGTACGCCACGCCGGCGGAGCTGCTGATGTACCCCGCGTCGCCCTTCGTGGAGGACTTCGTGGGCTCCGACCGGGCGCTCAAGCGGCTGGCGCTGCAGCGGGTGCGCGACATCGATCTCTGGACGGCGCCGCTGGTGCGGATCGGCGAGCCGGTCTCCGAGGTGAAGGCCAAGCTGTCCGAGGCCGACCTCGAGATCCCGCTCGTCGTCGACGATCAGGGCCGGCCCAAAGGCTGGCTGTCGGAGCGCGGGCTGCAGGGCGAGCGCGTGCGCGAGGACTTCCGCTCGCCCGCCGAGCCGATCGTCGAGCTCGACGACATCCTGCGCGATGCCTTGTCGGACCTGCTGTCCGCCGACTCCCAGTACGGCCCGGTCGTGGATGCCGACGGGCGCGTGGCGGGGGTGCTCTCGATCGAGGCGCTGTCGCACGCGCTCAGCGTTCCCGCGGAGCATTTGCCCAGCGCCACCGAGCTCGCCATCTCCACTGCGGAGCACGACGCCGCGGACGGCGCCGAGGAATTCGCCTAAGAGGGAGAGACGACGATGTCCGACCTCACCTACATCCCGGTCCTCGCCCAGCTGAACGACGACTTCTTCGGCAACCGCGAAGGCGCGGCCGACCGCTGCCCCGGCAACAACGGCCTCTGCCCCGGCTGGATCGCCGACAACTTCTCCGACTACCTGCACCCGTTCTGGGAGCACGTGCTGCTGAGCATCGTCCCGCTGGCGATCGGGTTCGTGATCGCGACCTCGCTGGCGCTCTTCGCCCATCGCTACCGGGTCGCGCAGCCCTTCTTCCTCGCGTTCGTCGGGGCGCTGTTCACGATCCCCTCGATCGCCTTCTACCTGATCCTGCTCAACATCACGGGCCGTGGGTTCGGGACCGCCGTCGTGGTGCTGACCGCGTACACGCAGGTGCTGATCTACCGCAACGTCATGACCGGCCTGCAAGAGGTACCGGCCGAGACGGTCGACGTCGCCAACGGCATGGGCCTCTCGCAGCGCCAGATCCTGTTCCGCGTGGAGCTGCCGATGGCGCTGCCGACGATCTTCGCCGGCCTGCGGATCGCCGCCTCCTCCACGGTCGGCATCGCGGGCTTCGCGTTCTTCGCGGGCGCCGGCGGCCTGGGCGGCGAGATATTCAGCGACCCGGCCTTCAAGGGCAACGTGGTCACGGCGTCGCTGCTGATGATCCTGCTCGCCACGGCCCTGGAGCTGATCGTGTTGCTCGTGCAGCGGCTGTGCACCCCCTGGGAGCGGGCGGTGGCGACATGACCACCATCTTCGCCGCATTGGGCCCCTTCGGGGACGCGATCGACTTCATCTTCCAGCAGCGCGAGTCGCAGGCCGGCACCGTCCAGGTCGGCGGCCTCGGCGAGATCTGGGAGCTGACCTGGATGCACCTGAAGCTGTCGCTCGCTGCGACGGCGATCGCCACGGCGGTCGCGCTGCCGATCGGCGTCTGGCTCGGGCACATCGGCCGCTACCAGTTCCTCGCCATCTCGACGTCGAACATCGGTCGCGCCGTGCCCGCGCTCGGGCTGGTCGTCTTCTTCATCGCCTTCCTCGGCGTCGGCTTCGGCAACGTCTGCCTGGCGCTCGTGTTGCTGGCGATCCCGCCGATCATCACCAACGCCTACGTGGGCATCCGCGGTGTCGACCGTGAGACGGTCGACGCGGCCAAGGGCAACGGCCTGACCGGCATGCAGATCGCCGGCCGGGTCGAGCTGCCGCTCGCGCTTCCGACGATCATGGCGGGCATCCGCATCGCGCTCGTGTCAGTGATCGCGACGGCGACGATCGCGCCGCTGGCCAACGTGGACACGCTCGGGCGCCCGATCGTGAGCCCGAACGTCTACGGCACGGCGGGCCAGCTCGCCGCATGCATCGTCGTCGCGCTCGTCACGTTCGCCGCCGACGCCGCGATGGCGGCCCTCCAGCGCGCGGTAACCCCGCGCGGCATCAAGATCCAAGCCAGCCAGAGCCGGTCCCGTGGCCGGCGGTTCGTGTCCCCCAAGAGGAGCATCCAGTCGACGTGAAACGCACAAATCCCATCATCGCCCTGCTGGCGATCCTCTGCCTCGGGCTCGCCTTCGCGGCCTGCGGCGACGACGAGTCGTCCAGCTCCGGCGGCGGCGGCTCGAGCTCCGGCTCGGGCAGCGAGCCCGCCGGCAACGAGATCCAGAAGGTCGACGGCGCCGACGGCAAGTCGATCACCGTCGGCTCGAAGAACTTCACCGAGCAGTTCGTGCTCGGCGAGATCTACTCGCAGGCACTGGAGGCGGCCGGCTTCACGGTCAAGAAGCAGCTCAACCTCGGCTCCGAGCTGATCGCCTACAAGGCCCTGCAGGCCGGCAAGGTCGACGCCTACCCCGAGTACACGGGCACCGCCCTGACCTCGTTCTTCGGCGTCAAGACGGCCGACGTGCCTCGTGACGCGCAGAAGGCCTACGAGGACACCAAGGCGGGCTTCGCGAAGAAGGACATCACCGCGCTCGCCCCCACCCCGTTCGAGAACACCTACCGGCTCGGCATGACCAAGGAGGGCGCCGCCAAAGTCGGCAACCCGACCAAGATCTCCGATCTCTCGGACTCGGCGAAGGACCTGTCGATCACGGGCTTCCCGGAGTGCAAGCAGCGCCAGGACTGCCTGCTCGGCGTCGAGGACACCTACGGCCTGAAGTTCAAGAAGTTCGTGACGAGCGAGCAGAAGTACCAGGTGCTCGACTCGGGTGACGCCGACGTGGCGTTCATCTTCACCACCGACGGCGACCTCGCCAGCGGCAAGTACGTGATCCTGGACGACGACAAGAAGTTCTTCCCGCCGTACAACGTCACGTTCAACGTGCGCAACGAGGCGCTGGACACGCTCGGCCCCGACGGCCAGAAGGTCATCGAGGAGGTACAGAAGCCCCTGACCGAGAAGGTCATGCAGGAGCTCAACGCCCGCGTGGACGTCGACAAGCAGAAGCCCGGGGAGGTCGCCAAGGCCTACCTCGAGTCCGCAGGCTTCGTCCCGAAGTCCTAGCGGCCCGGCATCACATCATCCGCCTCCACGGGAGACCGTGGAGGCGGATGTAGGCGGGCACCGCCAGTGGCGTGAGGAACACGGTCAGCGTCACCCAGAGCACCGTCTCCTCCACCTCCAGTCGCGGGTTCGCCACCACGTCGCGGATCGTCAGCGCCAGCGTCACCAGGACCACCGGCGCGATCAGCACGTCCGCCGCCGTCCCGGGCAGCCCCACGGCGCGTGCGATCACATACGCCCACAACAGCGCACTGAGGATCAGCAGGGTCACGTACCTCCCCGGCACGCCGGAAAGTGTCCCGCTCCGTCCTCTCCGGCGCGCCCGGGCCGCTAGCGTTGCGCGCCATGCTCGAGGTGCGCCTCCTCCGCCACGACGCCGCGGCGCCCGCGCGGACGCGCGCCGGTGACGCGGGCTACGACCTCCGAGCCGCGGAATCGTTCGCGCTGGCGCCCGGCGAGCGGGCGGTCGTGCCAACCGGCGTGGCGGTGGCGGTGCCGGACGGCGCCGCGGGGCTCGTGGTGCCGCGGTCGGGGCTGGCGGCCAACCACGGGATCTCGGTCGTCAACGGGCCCGGGCTGATCGACCCCTCCTATCGCGGCGAGGTCAAGGTCGTGCTCGTCAACCTCGGGCAGGAGCCCTACGAGGGCGCCGCCGGCGACCGGATCGCCCAGCTGCTGCTCGTCCCCTGCCTGACCCCCGAGGTGCGCACGGTCGACGAGCTCCCGCCGAGCCACGACGGCCGCGGCGAGGCCGGGTTCGGATCCTCCGGACGCTAGGAGCCCGTCAAAGAACCCCGCCACGCCCCGGATGCGGACGTGGACACTTCGCCGGTTCACCACCCGAACCCTCGAAAATCCCAGACGGATTCCCTTCGGATTCGTGCGGCGCCCGACTCGGTCCACGTCCACCCCGGTCGGGCCGGCTCTTCTTTGACGAACTCCTAGCCCGGCGCATCGCCGTTGACCGCGTAGCGGTCGTAGCGCTCGGCGAGCACGGTGGGGAGGCGTGCGGTGACGAGCACGCCCTCCGCGGTGTCGGTGCGGGAGAGCTCGTCCCCGGCGACGTCGTGGAGGTCGGAGAGCGTGGCGCCCTCCGAGTACGGGACCAGCAGCGCGACGTCGGTCAGGGTGCGCTCGAACTCGGCGGCGATCCGGTCGCGGAGGTCCTCGAGGCCCTCGCCGGTGACGGCGCTGACGAGCACGGCGTCCGGGTGGCGGAAGGCGAGCTCGGCGCGGCGCTCCTCGTCGATCGCGTCGGCCTTGTTGAGCACGAGCACCCGTGGGCTGTCGGCGGCGTGGATCTCCTCGAGCACGTCCTCGACCGCGCGCGTCATCTCGACGAGGGAGTCCTCGGGCTCGCTCGCGTCGACGACGTGCAGCACGAGGTCCGCGAGCGCCGTCTCCTCGAGCGTCGCGGCGAACGCGTCGACGAGCTGGTGCGGCAGCTTGCGGATGAAGCCTACGGTGTCGGTCATCAGGAACGTGCGGCCCTGCAGCAGGAGCGTCCGGGTCGTCGGGTCCAGGGTGTGGAAGAGCCGGTCGCGGACGCCGACCTCGGCGCCCGTGAGGGCGTTGAGCAGGGTCGACTTGCCGGCGTTCGTGTAGCCCGCCAGCGCCACGCTGGGCAGGTGCGCGCGCTCGCGCTCGGCGCGCTGGACGGCGCGGGTCGAGCGGACGTGGTCGAGCCGCCGCTTGAGCGCCGTGATGCGGTCGCGGGCGAGCCGGCGGTCCGTCTCGATCTGCGACTCGCCCGGGCCCCTGGTGCCGATGCCGCCGACGCCGCGGCCGGCGCCGAGGCGCTCGAGGTGCGTCCACAGGCCCCGCATGCGGGCCATGTTGTACTCGAGCTGCGCGAGCTCGACCTGCAGCTTGCCCTCGGCCGTGTGGGCGTGGCCGGCGAAGATGTCGAGGATCACGGCCGTGCGGTCGAGCACCGGCACGTCGAGCGCCTTCTCGAGGTTGCGCTCCTGGCGCGGGGTCAGCTCGTCGTCGGCGACCACGAGGTTCGCGTCCGCCTTCTTGATCAGCTGCTTGAGCTCGTCGACCTTGCCCTGGCCCAGATAGTGGTTCGGGTGCGGCTGCTCGCGGTGCTGCACGAGCTCGCCGGCGACCGCGACGCCGGCGGTGCGCAGCAGCTCGCGCAGCTCGGAGAGGTCGTCGCCGTCCGGCATCGCGGCGATCGCGTACGCGCGCTGCTTGGCGCGTCCCTGGGGTTCTTGCGGGGTCTGACGGGCTGGCTGCACTCCCGTCGATTGTAGGCGCGGTCTAGCGGCGCGGCGGGCCAGGGAGCGCGGCGATCCGGATCGGGTGCACGCCCGCGTTGCCCGCGCTCGCGTCCCAGACCAGCCAGCCGCCGCCGCGCGGCCCGAGGGCCGCCCGCATGTCCTGTGGCTCGTTGCCGCGGAACAGCCGCCGCGGCTTCGTCCAGCGGCGCCCGTTGCGCGAGCGGACGATCGACGCCGAGTCCCCGCTCTCGAAGACGAGCGCCATGTTGCCGCGCGGGCCCTGGGCGAACGTGAGGTCGAACGGGCTGTCGCGGAACAGCGTGCGCTCGGCGCCGAGCCGGCCGCTCGAGCGCAGCCGCCGCACGTAGGTGCGGTCACGCCCGCGGCGCACGTAGGCGACCCAGGTGCCGCTCTTGCCGCCCACGGCGCGCGGGATGTCCGCGCGCCCCAGCCGCGGGCCCTCGACCCAGCTCTCCTGCAGGTTCGGGTCTCCGGCGCCGTTCCAGAGCACGGATCGCGCCCGCAGGCCGGAGAAGAACGCGACGAGACCGTTGCCCCAGGGGGCGAGCGTCGTCTCCAGGCTCTCGGTCGCCGAGCCGAAGGTCGTCGGCAGGTCCGTGGGACCGTTGCCGTTCGGGGAGAAGCGCCCGAACGAGGCCGGGCCGGAGCCGGACATCACCGAGATGAAGTCGCCCGGACCGTAGATCGCGGCCTCGATCGCCGGCGTCTCCTGCCCGATCGTCCCGAGCGCGAAGGTGTTGCCGCCGTCGATCGACGTCGCGAGCACCGCGGGCTCGAGCAGCGGCGCGATGATCTGCACGATCCCCGGCCGCAGCAGCACCTGGACCTTGCCGAAGCCGTCCTCGGGCAGTCCGATGCTGCGCCGCAGCGCGCAGCGGCGCGTGCCGCGGCGAACCTGGCAGTACTCGAGCGAGCCCGCGTCGCCCGCTCGCGCCAGCCACGCCACGTGCGCGGTCCCCGCGGCGTCGACCGCGACCCCCGGGTCATGCCCGCGGCCGAGGAAGCCCGGCGCGGCGGCGGCGGGAGCCGCACCCAGCAGGACGGCGAACAGCGAAAGGAGAGCGGTTCTCAGCAACGGCATCGGCGGATCCTACGCCAGCGCCTGGCGGGCCGGCGCGGGGAGCTTGTCGTAGCGGTCGCGCAGATCCAGCGAAGGGAGCACGACCACGCCCTCGTCGGGATGCCCGACCCAGCTTCCGACCCCGGCGGCGAGGCCGTAGGCGGCGTAGGCCGCGGCGCAGGCGTCGAGCTCGTCCAGCGTGCGCCGCCACAGGCCGCCGTCGGCGTCCACGACTCCCTTGAGCTTGAGCACGGCGATCCGCTCCTGCAGCCCGGACGGCGTGCGCTTGGCGCTCGGGCGGTGGCCGAGCAGCGTGCAGAAGATCGCATCGGGATAGGTCTCGCAGAGCCGCCCGTGGGCCAGCGCGGCGTCCCCCACGCGACCCTCGTACGCGGCCTCGGGCGGGTGGTAGAGCCGCTGCTCGCCGAGCGCGGCGAACAGCTCGAAGCCGACCTGCATCCACTCCTGCCAGGCGCTGCGCGGCTGCTCGGCGGACGGCACCGGGTACAGCGGCAGCCCGCGGCGGAAGAGCAGCGCGTCGCACACCCGCATGCGCTCGTAGCGGCCGTCGGGCAGCCCGAGCTCGGCGCGCAGCGGCTCGCCGGCGGCGAGCAGGTCGAGCCGGTGCCCGGAGGGAGCGTCGACCGCCACCACCGCTTGGCCGCGCCCGAAGCCGTGCACGGTGCGCGTCACCTGCTCGATCGTGCCCGGCTCATAGAAGGTCGCGACGAGCTCCAGCCCGTCGGGGCCGCGCCGCTCGTGGAGCGTGCACAGCTGCTGGTTGGCGGCCTTGGCCGAGACGTCGATGCCGCAGTAGCGCATGAGCCGGGCGGTATGGTGGCAGCCCGATGACGGCGGCGATCAGCGACGGCGAGCTCGGGGAGCGCCTGGCCGCCAGAACGCTCGAGCTGGTCGACATCCCGTCGGAGTCGCGCGGCGAGGGAGCTCTGGTGGCGCACGTGATCGAGGTGCTGCGCGCCGGCGGCGCGACCGTGCGCGACCTCGGCGACACCTGCGTGTTGGGCGGCCCCGGCGCCCCCGTCCTGCTCGCCGGCCACCTCGACACGGTCCCCGCCCAGGGCAACCGGCCCGGCCGCATCGACGGCGGGCGCGTGCACGGCCTCGGCGCCAGCGACATGAAGGGCGCCGTTGCCGTGATGCTCGAGCTCGCCCTCGCCGGCGCGCGCTTCGACTGCCTCTTCTTCGGCCGCGAGGAGCTGCCGGCGGACGAGAGCGCGCTCACCCCGTTGCTCGCCCGCGAGCCGCTGAGCCCCGAGCTGGTCGTGATGATGGAGCCGACCGACAACGCGATCCACGCCGGCTGCCTGGGCAACATCAACGCCACCTGGACCTTCAGCGGCCGGGCCGGCCACTCCGCCCGCCCGTGGGACGGCGACAACGCGATCCACAAGGCCGCGCGCGGGATCGCCGCGCTCGCCGAGCACGAGCCCGAGGAGCACGACTTCGACGGCCTGAAGTTCTACGAGGTCGTCTCGACGACGATGGTCGAGGGCGGGATCGCCACCAACGTCGTCCCCGACCGCGCGACCGCGCAGGTCAACTACCGCTACGCGCCCGGCCGCTCGCCCGAGGAGGCGGAGGCGCGGCTGGCCGAGCTGACCGCCGGCCACGGCGCGATCGAGGTCACCTCCAACTCCCCGAGCGGGCCGGTCCCCCTCGGCAACCCGCACGTCGAGCGCCTGCAGCGCGATCTCCCGACGGCGCCGAAGCAGGCCTGGACGCCGGTGGCGGAGTTCGGCCGCGCCGGCCTGGACGCGATCAACTTCGGTCCCGGCGAGCCCGCGCAGGCGCATCGGCGCGACGAGTCCGTGCGCATCGACGCCCTCGTGCGCGCCTACCGCGTGCTGGAGGCGTTCGCCGCGTGAAGCTCTCCCCCACGCTCGCCGGGCTGCGCACGTACCCGTTCGTGCGGCTCACGGAGGCCAAGCGGCGCCTGGCGGCCGCCGGCGTGGACTTCGTCGACTTCGGCATGGGCGAGCCGCGCGAGGAGACGCCGGAGTTCATCCGCGACGCCCTGGCCGCCGCGATCGAGCCGCTGTCGGCCTACCCGACCGCCGACGGCCTGCCGGAGCTGCGCGCGGCGATCGCCGCCTGGGCCGGCCGCCGGTTCGGCGTCGCGCTCGAGCCCGACCGCGAGGTCGTCCCCACGCTCGGCTCCAAGGAGGCGATCTTCCACCTCGCCCAGGTTGCCGGCGGCGAGCTGGTGGCGACCCCGACCCCCGCGTACCCCGTCTACGAGCGCGGCGCCGCGTTCGCGGGCCGCGAGCTGCTCGAGCTCCCGCTGCTGGCCGAGCACGGGTTCCTCCCCGACCTCGACGCGGTGCCCGCGGACACGTGGGAGCGCGTCGGCGTGCTGTGGTTGAACTACCCGAACAACCCGACCGCCGCCACGGCGCCGGTGGCGTTCTACGAGCGCGCGGCCGCGCTGGCGCGCGAGCACGACTTCGTGCTGGCCTCCGACGAGGCCTACTCCGAGCTGTACTTCGGCGGCGAGCCGCCGGCCTCGGCGCTGCAGGTCGCCGACCGCACCAACGTGCTGGTGTTCAACACGCTCTCCAAGCGCTCCTCGATGCCCGGCTACCGCACCGGCTTCGCGGCCGGCGACCCCGAGGTCGTCGCCGCGTTGAGGCGCTACCGCCCGAACGTCGGCACCGCGCCGCTGGAGATGGTCCAGCGCGCCGCCGTCGCGGCCTGGGGCGACGAGGCGCACGTCCAGCAGGTGCGCGCCCGCTACCGCGCCAAGCGCGACGTGCTGCTGCCGGCGCTCGAGCGCGGCGGGCTGCGCTCCGCCGGCGGCGACGCGACGTTCTTCCTCTGGCTCGACGCCGGCCCGGAGGCAGAGGCGCTCGCGCAGCGGCTGATCGACGGCGGCGTGATCGTCACGCCCGGCTCCTACTTCGGCACGGCCGGCGAAGGCTTCCTGCGGATGGCGCTGGTGCCGCCGCTGGCCGACTGCGAGCGCGCGGTCAGCCTGCTCGAGGGGCTGCTGTGAGCGGCCACGGCGCCGCCGCCTCGAGCTGACCCGCGAGCGACAGCAGCCGGGCCTCCGAGCCCGCCGGGCCGACGAGCTGCACCCCGACCGGGACGCCGTCGTGCGTGCGGTGCAGCGGCAGCGAGATCGCCGGCTGCCCGGTGACGTTGAACGGCCGCAGGAACGTGCTGAAGCGGACTCCGATCCCGGACTCGACGGTGCCGACCGGCCGCGGCAGCAGCGTCAGCGTCGGCGTGAGCAGGATCGAGCCGGGTTGCCAGGAGCCGAGCACCCGCAGCGCGTAGCGCTTTAGGACCTCGGTCGCCTCGCGCGTGCCCTCCGCGGTCAGCGGCGCGCTCAGGAGCTCGCGCGCGGGCGGCTCCATCAGCTCCGGGTCGAGCGGCGCGCCGCTCAGCTCGCCGAAGCGCTCGATCAGCGCCCGCATCATCGCGCCGCCCGCGCGCTGCCAGTGCTCGGGGAACTCGGGGTCCGCCCAGTCGGGCGCCCACTCGTCGACCTCGTGGCCGAGCGACTGCAGCAGCCCGGCCGCGTGATGGGCCGCCGCGACGCACTCGGGCTCGACCTCCTCCCCGCCCGGCGGGGCCGTGCAGAGCCGGATCCGCAGCGTGTGCGGCGGAGTCAGCGCCGCGTCGGCGAACGAGGGGTGCGGGAGCGGCGGGCCGAGCGGCGTCGACGGCCCGCCGGCGGCCATGACGTCCAGCGCCAGCGCGGTGTCGAACACGCTGCGCGTGAGCACGCCGTCGGAGCCGAAGCCCTCGAACGCCTGCAGCTCCGGGCCGAGCGGCACGCGGAAGCGGGTCGGCTTGAGACCGACGACGCCGCAGCACGACGCGGGGATGCGGATCGAGCCGCCCGCGTCGTTGCCGTGCGCGATCGGCACCAGCCCGGCCGCCACGGCCGCGGCGCTGCCGCCCGAGGAGCCGCCCGGGATCAGCCGCGGGTCGTGCGGGTTGCGGGTCGCGCCGTAGCGCTCCGGCTCGGTTACGGGCCGCATCCCCCACTCGGGCGTGTTCGTCTTGCCGACGACGATCGCGCCGGCGGCACGCAGCCGCGCCACCGGGTCGGAGTCGACGTCGGGCGCCCAGTCGCCGAGCGAGCGGCTCGCGTTGGTGGTCCGCAGTCCCTCCGTGAGCACGATCAGGTCCTTGATCGCGACCGGGACACCGGCCAGCGGCCGCGGGTCGCCCGGGCCGATCGCGTCCGCCTCCGCCCGCGCCCGCTCGGCGCAGGTGAGGACGAAGGCGTTGTGCTCGTCGCGCTCGATCGCGGCCAGGGCCGCGTCGACGAGCTCCCGGGCGCTCAGCCGGCCGTCGCGGATCAGCGAGGCCTGCTCGGCGGCGCTGCGCGAGAGCGGGTCGAGGCGCACGGCGCGAGCCTCTCGGCTCGCGCCCCGCGGCGCAAGGGCGCGGTCAGTCGTTGGCGTGCAGCGCGGCGTTGAGGCCGGCCCACTTGCCGGAGCTGGGCAGCACCTCGACGGCGCCCGTCTGCGAGTTGCGGCGGAACAGGAGGCCGCTCGCGCCGCTCAGCGTCCCCGCCTTGACGATCTCGCCGTCGGGCGTCGCGACCTTCGTGCCCGCGGTGACGTACAGGCCGGCCTCGATCGTGCAGTCGTCGCCGAGCGAGATCCCCAGGCCGGAGTTCGCGCCGAGCAGGCAGCGCTCGCCGACCGAGATCACCTCGCTGCCGCCACCCGACAGCGTGCCCATGATCGAGGCGCTGCCGCCGATGTCGGAGCCGTCGCCCACGACCACGCCCGCGCTGATGCGCCCTTCGACCATCGAGGAGCCCAGCGTCCCGGCGTTGTAATTGACGAACCCCTCGTGCATGACCGTGGTGCCCTCGGCCAGGTGGGCGCCGAGGCGGACGCGATCGGCGTCGGCGATCCGTACGCCGCCCGGGACCACGTAGTCGACCATGCGCGGGAACTTGTCGACGCCGTAGACGGCGGGCGGCTGCCCGCCGGCGCGGAAGCGCAGCCGCACGGCGTCGATCTCCGCGGGGTCGACGGGCCCGGCGCTCGTCCAGGCGACGTTGGGCAGCACGCCGAAGATGCCGTCGAGGTTGGCGCCGTGCGGGCGGATCAGCCGGTGCGAGATGAGGTGCAGGCGCAGGTACGCGTCAGCCGTGTCCGCCGGCGGCGCGCTCAGATCTCCGATCACCGTGGCGATCACGCTCACGCGGACGCCGCGCAGCTCGTCGGCGCGGGCGCCGCTGATCAGGTCGCCGGCCTGCGCGCCGTGGAGCTCGCGCGTGCCCTCCTCGGCAGGGGCGCCCTCGCGCCCGAGCCGGGGGTCCGGGAACCAGGCGTCGAGCATGCGATCGCCCGCGAAGGTGGCCAGGCCGGCCGCCCAGGCGCTCTGCGTCTCGGTCATGCCATCGACCCTAGCTCGGCCACCAGCTGCGGGCTCAGCTCGCCGCGGTACACGGGCACGGCCCACCCGGTGAGGTCGACGTGCAGGGACTCGTCGACGTCGACCTCCAGCTCGCCGCCGTCGAGCTGCACGGTGACCGGCGAGTCGCCGCCGCGCAGCACGTGCGCGACCGCCGCGCCGGAGGCGCCGGTGCCGGAGGACAGCGTCTCGCCGACGCCGCGCTCGAAGATGCGGGCGCGGATGGAGCTCTCCGACAGCTCCGTCCAGAACGACGTGTTGGTGCGGTTGGGGAACTGCGGGTCGCCCTGGATCGGCGGGCCGAGCTCGTCCAGGGCCAACGCCTCGAGCTCCTCGACCGACTCCACACGGATCGCGCACTGCGGGTTGCCGATCGAGACGTGCTGGAAGCGCCAGCGGCGGCCGCCCGCCTCGACCTCGCCGCAGCCGTCGTCGGGGCCGTCCGGGAAGTCCTTCGAGCGCAGCTTCGCGCGGCCCATGTCCACGCGGCAGGTGGTCTCCCCCGTGATCGTCGGCCGGATCTCGCCGGCGGCGGTCTCGATCGAGAACGTGTCGGCGCCGGTCCAGCCGCGCCGGCGCAGGTAGAGGATCGCCTGGCGGGCGCCGTTGCCCGACAGCTCGGCCTCCGAGCCGTCGGGGTTGAAGATCCGCAGGCGGGCGACGAAGCCGGCCTGGGTGGGTGGCGAGAGCTCCAGCACGCCGTCGCCGCCCGGGCCGAAGTGCGGGTCGCAGAGCAGCTTCACGCGCTCGGCGGTGAGCTCGAAGGGGAGCTGCTCCGCCTCCACGATCAGGTAGTCGTTGCCGAGGGCCTGCCACTTCTCGAAGCGCACGGCGGCCATCATGCCAGCGCGGCGAGCAGCTCCTCGGCGACCTCCTCTGGCGTGCGGCGCGTGACGTCGATGGTCCTGACGCCCTCGAGCTTGCGCATCCACGTCATCTGCCGCTTGGCGTAGCGGCGGGTCTGCGCCTTCATCGCCGCCACGTCGCCGTCGAGCAGCTGCTGGAAGCCGAGCGCCTGGCGCGCGCCCTTGGACGCGCCCGCGGCGGCGGCCGCACGGACCTCGGCCTCGGCGCCGGCGGCGATCATCGCGTCGACGCGGGCCTCGATGCGGGCGTTGAGCTGCTCGCGCTGCATCGTGAGGCCGGCGAGCAGCGTCGGGCGGCGCAGCGCCGCGGTCCAGAGCTGCGACGCGTCCGTGCCGGGCGTCGGCTCGTGGCCGGCGTCGAGCAGCTCCAGCGCGCGGGTGACGCGCTGGGCGTCGTGCGGGCGGATCGCGGCGGCGGTGGCGGGCGCGCGTGCCGCGAGCTCCGCGTGCAGGGCGGGTGCACCCTCGGCCTCGAGCTGCGCGCGGCGGCGCTCCCTGAGCGCCGGATCCACGGGCGGGCGCATGTCCAGCTCGGCGAGCGCGGCCCGCAGGTAGAGCCCGGTGCCGCCGACGACGATCGGCCGGCGTCCCTGCTCGAGCAGCGCGTCGATCTCGGCGTGGGCTCGCCTGGCGAAGTCCCCTGCGCTCGACGTCGCGGTGAGCGGCAGCGTCCCGACGAGCCGGTGCTCGAGGCTGGAGCGCTCCTCGGGGCTCGGCGCGCCGGTGAGGATCTCGAGGCCTTCGTAGAGCTGCAGGGCGTCGGCGGAGATCGCGGCCGGGTCCTCGCCCTCGGCGCGCAGTCGCTCGGCGAGCGCGATCGCCACCGCGGTCTTGCCGATCCCGGTCGGCCCGAATATCGCGATGATGGTGGAGGGCCGCTTCACGGCGCGGAGTATCGTCGGTGGCCGATGTCCGTCCGGATCGGTACCGGCCTGTCGACGGCCTCCGACGCCCGCGAAGCGGCGATCGAGGCGGGGGTCGCGGCCCGCGACGCCCTCGGCGGCGACCGCTGCGACCTCGCGATCGTCTTCGCCTCGGGGCTGCACCTCGGCGTGCCCGAGACGCTGCTCGAGGCGGTCCACGAGGCGCTGGTGCCCGAGCAGCTCGTGGGCTGCGGCGCCGGCGGCGTGATCGGTCCCCACCGCGAGATTGAGGAGGGCACGGCGGTCTCGATCTGGGCGGCGCACCTGGGCGACGGCAGCGCCGTGGCCTTCCATGCTGCCGTCGAGGAGCTCGAAGAGGGCGCCGGCGCGCTGACCGGCATGCCGGACCTCGACGGCGCGGCCGGCGCGATCCTGCTCGCCGACCCGGCGACGTTCCCGACCGACGCGGTGCTGCGCTTCCTCTCCGACGCGACGCCGATGATCTCCCTGCTCGGCGGGCTCGCCTCCGGGCGCACCGGCGACGGCGCCGTCCTCTTCATGGGCGAGGAGGTGCTCGACGAGGGCGCCGTCGGCGTCCGGCTCGACGGCGTCGAGATGCTCCCGTGCGTCTCGCAGGGTGCGACCCCGATAGGGCCGGAGCTCACGATCACCGCCGCCGACGGCAACGTGATCGAGGAGCTGGCCGGCCGGCCGGCGCTGATGACGCTGCGCGAGACGATCGAGTCGCTCCCGTCCGAGGAGCTCGAGATGGTCGAGGGCGGGCTGCTGGTCGGGATCGTGGTCGACTCCAACAAGCCCGAGTACGTGCAGGGCGACTTCCTCGTGCGCGGGCTCGTGGGCGCGGACCCGGCGAGCGGAAAGGTGGCCGTGGCCGCCGACGTGCACCCGGGCCAGGTCGTGAGGCTGCACGCGCGCGACGCCTTCAGCGCGGACCGTGACCTGCGCGAGGCGCTGGCGGTGCAGATGACCGCGCTCGGCGGCCGCGCGCCGGCGGGTGCGCTGCTGTTCGCCTGCAACGGGCGCGGGCGCGACATGTTCTCGCACCCCCACCACGACGCCGACGCGCTGGCGGAGGCCCTGCTCGACGCGCCTGCGGCCGGGTTCTTCGCCGCCGGCGAGATCGGCCCGGTCGGCGGCGAGCACTTCCTGCACAGCTTCACCGCGACCATCGCGGTCTTCCCGTAGGCTCGCGCGCCACATGGAGCTCCGCGGACGCACCGCCCTCGTGACGGGCGCGACCGGCGGCCTGGGGACCGCGATCGCCCGGGCGCTCGCCGCGCGCGGCGCCGTGCCGATCGTGACCGGGCGCCGCGCCGACGTGCTCGAGCCGCTCGCGGCCGAGACCGGCGGGCGCGCGATCGCCGCCGACCTCTCCGCGGCAGCGGACGTCGACCGGCTGCTGGCCGAGGCGGGCGAGATCGACGTGCTCGTCGCGAACGCGGCCCTGCCGGGGAGCGGCCACATCACGTCGTTCTCGGTCGAGGACATCGACCGCGCGCTCGCCGTGAACCTGCGGGCGCCGATGGTGCTGGCGCGGCGGCTGGCCGAGCCGATGGCCGCCCGCGGCACGGGCCACATCGTGTTCGTCTCCTCGCTGTCGGGCAAGGTGGCCAGCGGCGGCGGGTCGGTCTATGCGGCGACCAAGTTCGGGCTGCGCGGCTTCGCCCACGGCCTGCGCGAGGACCTGCGCGGAGCCGGCGTCGGAGTGTCGGTCGTGCTGCCGGGCTTCATCCGCGACTCGGGCATGTTCCACGACGCGAACGTGGAGCTGCCGCGGTTCGTCGGCACCAAGACGCCCGAGGACGTCGCGGCCGGCGTGCTGCGCGCGATCGAGCGCGACCGCGCGGAGGTCGAGGTCGCCCCGCTGCCGATGCGTGCCGGCGCGGCCTTCGCCGGGCTCGCGCCGGAGCTGTCGGCGCGGGTCCAGCGCCGCCTCGGCGGCGCGAAGGTCGCCGAGGACATGGCCCGCGGCCAGGCGAGCAAGCGCGCCTGATCTTGCCTGCGGCGCGTCGAGTCCGCAGTTGTTCGGCCTCAGGCTGAACAACTGCAGGTTCAGCGCGCGGCGGGCCCCGCGGCGCGCTCTTCCTCGCGGGTGACGGCGGCGAGGCCGGCGAGGATCTCGTCGGCGAGCTTGGGGCCGTCGCGGTCCTCGACGGGGGTGGCCGAGACGCGCAGGACGACCTCGTCGGAGTCGAGCTCCTCGAGCGCGATCCGCGGCTCGCCGCGCACCGGCGTCTTGACCGCGTCCTCGAGCAGCCGCTGCACCGCGCTCGGGCGCAGGTCCGGCCGCAGCCGGGCGCGCAGGTCGATAGCCGCGGGCTCGCGCAGCGGCACGACCGCCGCGGACAGCACGACGTTGTTGGGCACCATCACCGAGTCCTGGCCCTGCGCGAAGGTCGTGTAGAGCAGGCCGAGCTGGCTCACGACCCCCTCGATCTGGCCCGCGACGGCGCCGGCCTGCAGCCGCACGCGGTCACCGACCCGGAACGGGCGCGCCGCGATCAGCACCATGCCGGCGATCAGGTTGCCGAGCGTCTGCTGGGCCGCGAGGCCGATCACCACCGCGGTGATGGCACCTCCGACGGCCAGCGTGGCCGGGTCCAGGCCGCCGACCCGCAGCGACAGCAGCACCGCCGTCGCGATCATCACCAGCCGGATCAGGAACGAGGTCGTGCCGGCCGTCGCGGGATCCATGCGCCGGAACAGCGCGGGCGCCGCCAAGCACCCGAGATCGCGTGCGAGCAGCCAGCCGAGCGCCACCATCGCGATCGCGGCACCGAGCCTCACGGGCGTGTCCGCGCCGAACAGCTCCTCGCGCTTGACGTACGCCGTCACGGTGATCGCCATCAGCGGGACGATCACCAGCAGCTCGAGCTTGGCCTGCTTGGCCTTCTGGGCGGTCTGGATCGTCAGGCTCCGCGCCCGCGTGGCGGGCGCGATCGCCGGGACGTGGTGCTTGAGCATCCGTCGCATACATGACAGCCAACACGGTCGAATGCCGTCCGTTTCAGGAGATGTGACCGCCGTCACACCGGAGCGGCGTTTCATGCACTTTGCGGCGTTTCACGGCCGTGGCGCGCGGACGAATACGCGCCGCTGCCGGCGGTTCAGAACAGCGATGCCTGGGCGTCCGACACCCCCCGCCGCTTGGCTGCGGCCTCTGCCGCACGCTCGCGCGCCTCGCGCTCCAGCCCGCGGCGGCGCTCGATGACGCGGTGCTTCCAGCGCTGCCGGTCACCGCTGCGCAGCCACGGGGCGCCCGCCGCGCGCTCGATCTCCAGCCGCTGGGCCTCGGGCAGGTACGCGCCGCGGCGGTAGAGCTCTTCGTAGCGCGGGAGCAGGTCAGGGCGGTGATCGCGCAGCCAGTCGAAGAACACCTGCCGCACCGACCCCCGCAGGAACAGGGTCTGTCCGCCGATCGAAGTCGCCCCAGCGTCCGTCGCCAGCTCGACGATCTTCGCCACCTGCTCCGGCGCGTCGTTGATGCCGGGCATCAAGGGCGCGATCAGGATGCCCGTGGGAATGCCGGCCCGGTTGAGCTCGCCCACAGCCTCCAGGCGGGCCCGCGGGTTGGGCGTGTGCGGCTCCGTCGCCCGCCACGCCTTCTCGTCGAGCGTCGGGACCGAGAGACACGCGCTCACGTCTGTGAGCTGGGCGATCTCCTTCAGGAGGTCCAGGTCACGCAGCAGCAACGGCGACTTCGTGAGGATCGAGCACGGGTTGGCCGCGTCGCGGAAGGCCTCCCAGATCCCGCGCATCAGCTTGTAGCGGCCCTCGACCCATTGATACGGGTCCGTGTTCGTCCCCATGGCGACCGGCTCGCCCTTCCAGGACGGCCTCGCCAGCTCTGCCCGCAACACCTCGGGCACGTTGACCTTGACGATGATCTCGCGCTCGAACTCCTCGGCCGCGTTGAACCCCAGGTACTCGTGCGTCGGGCGGGCGAAGCAGTATCCACAGGCATGGCTGCATCCGCGATATGGGTTCACGGTCCAGCCGAACGGAACCCGCGATTGGGTCGGCACCTTGCTCAGCGCCGACTTGGCATGGACCTCGTGGAAGCGGGTGTTGAGGGCTTCGGGGGCGTCGAAGCGGCGGACGACCGCATCCTGGTAGCCCGGCAGCCTCCCCTGGGCGTCCTCTTCGACCGTCTGTGATGACCAGCGCACGAACACATGTTCGCATACGCCCGCGACGGAATCTACTCGCGGTCGCGGTAGCGGTCCACGCCGGCCTGGACCGCGTACGCGGCGAGGGCCATCACGGACAGCCAGAACAGCGCCACGGCGATCAACGAGATCACGCCGCGGCCGCTGAAGTCGTTCGCGCCTCGGGCGAGCGACCAGACGACGTAGGACGCCACCGCCGTCACGACCGCGACGGGGAGGTAACGCCTCGGCAGCATCGCCGCGGGCTCAGCCGGCGGCGCGGGCGAGCAGCGATTCCTCGCCCACGAGCGACTGGCTCGTCGCGCCCGTGATCGTGACGGGCACGATCTCGCCGGGCGTGGCGAGCCCGTCGAAGTTGACGACCTTGTTGTGGGTCGTGCGGCCGCGTACGCGGCCGGCGTCGTGGCGCGAGGTGCCCTCGACGAGCACGTCGAGCGTGCGGCCGACGAAGCGCTGGCCCCGCTCGCGGGCGCGGCGCTGGATGACCTCAACCAACCGCTCCATGCGCTCGGCGGACACCTCGTGCGGCAGGAACTCGTCGCCGAACCCGGCCGCCTCGGTGCCGCGGCGCGGCGAGTAGATGAACGTGAACGCGCCGTCGAAGCCGACCTCCTCCGCGACGTCGAGCGTCTCCTGGAACTCCGCCTCGGTCTCGCTCGGGAAGCCGACGATGATGTCGGTCGTGATCGCGCAGTCCGGCACGTGCTCGCGGATCAGCGCGACGCGGTCCAGGAAGCGCTCGCGCGTGTAGGTGCGTCGCATCTTCTTGAGCACGCGCGTGGAGCCGGCCTGCAACGGCAGGTGGATGTGCTCGCAGAGGCTCGGGATCTCCGCGTGCGCGCGGATCACGTCCTCCTTCATGTCCGACGGGTGCGGGCTCGTGTACCGGATGCGATCCAGGCCGGGGATGTCACCGATCGCGTACAGCAGCTCGGCGAACGAGCATCGCGGCCGCAGCGAGCGCCCGTAGGAGTTGACGTTCTGGCCGAGCAGCGTCACCTCGCGCACGCCTTCGGCGGCCAGCCCGCGGACCTCGGCGACGAGCTCGTCGAGCGGCCGCGACACCTCGCGGCCCCGCGTCGACGGGACGATGCAATACGAGCAGACCATGTTGCAGCCGGCGGAGATCTGCACCCAGCCCTGGAAGTCGCGGGCGCGCTTGGCCGGCAGGTGGCCCGTGAAGCCCTCGAACTCGAAGAACCCCTGGGCGGTGATCGAGTCGCTCGTGAGGAACTCCGCGAGCTTGTGGACCTGGCCCGGCCCGAACGCCACGTCGACGAACGGGAACTGGCGGAACACCTGGTCCTTGACGCTCTGCGCCCAGCAGCCGCCGACGCCGATCACGCGCTCGGGGTCCTGCCGCTTGAGCACCTTCGCCTCGTGCAGGTGTGCCACGAAGCGCGAGTCGGCCTTCTCGCGGATCGAGCACGTGTTGAAGAGGATCAGGTCCGCGTCCTCGCGCGCGGGCGCCTCCGCGTAGCCGAGCGACTCGAGCATGCCCTTCATGCGCTCGGAGTCGTGCTCGTTCATCTGGCACCCGAAGGTGGTGACGTGGAATTTCATGGCCCGGTTCTCTCGTCCTCGCAAGCTCGGACAAGAAAGCCCGAGCTACGTTCGCTATCGAGCGTAGTCGGTGGCCCTCGACTCCCTGATGACGGTGACCTTGATCTGGCCGGGATACTCGAGCTCCTGCTCGATCTCGCGCGCGATCTCGTGCGACAGCAGCACCGCGCCGTCGTCGTCGAGCGCGCCCGGGACGACCATGACCCGGATCTCACGGCCCGCCTGCATCGCGTAGACCTTGTCGACGCCCTCGTGGCGGGTGGCGATG
>DATFQI010000343.1:0-6070 GCA_035264365.1 Solirubrobacteraceae bacterium | reverse complement strand
CAGCTGGCGCACGAGCGGGATCGAGGCGTCCAGCGCAGCCTCGGACGAGCGCACGCCCGGGCGGATGTCGGCGGTGAACGCGCGCAGCGGCGGGAACGAGGCGTTGAGCGAGGCGAGCGCGGGCTGCGCGGCGTGGAGCGTCCGCGGCAGCTCGGCGATCGCGGAGCGCAGGTTGCCCTGCTCGCGGGCGAACGCGGCGGCGGTGGTGTTGAAGTCGGTGATCAGGCTCTTGAGCTGCTCGGGGTTGCGGTCAAGCGCCGCGGCCGTCGCGCCGGCGTTCTCCACGTACCCGGAGAGGTCGTGCTCGGTCTCGCCCAGCGAGGCCTCGTTGACGATCGCGGTGTCGCGGTAGGCGGACTTCCAGTAGGGGATCGAACGGTTGAACGCCTCGGCGCCGCCCTTGTCGAGCGCGTTGCCGTACTCGTCCAGCAGCGTCTTGAGGTCCTCGCGCGTGTCGGACTGCAGCGAGGTCAGCAGCTGGTCGAACTGGACCGGCACGGCGGTCTGGTTGATCGGGATCGTGCCGTTGTCGGCGATCTCCGCCGAGCCCGGCGTGCCCGGCTCGAGGTCGACGAAGAAGTTGCCCTCGAGGAAGATGCGCGGGCGGATCTTGGCGCGCGCGTCCTCGTGGATCGGGCGGCCGGACTTGCCGACGGTCATCGTGACCAGCACGGCCTCGCTGTCACTGCCGTTCTCCTCCGCCGGCTCGACCTTCGTGACCTTGCCGACCTCGACGCCGGCGATCCGCACCGGCGAGCCCTTCTTGAGGTTGTTGGAGGACTCGAAAGCCGCCTTGATCTCGTACTGCGGCTTGAACGGGATCGTCTTCGTGAAGCCGAGGAAGACCAGCGGCACGAGGATCACGAGCGCGAGCAGCGCCGCGCCGACGTTGTTCTTCGGCTTGAGTCGCTTCGCGGCTCTCATCGGGTCCCCGGCTCCGCCTCGGACGGCGCCATCAGCAGCGCGTCGCTGGTCTCGGGCGCGGCGGTGAACGTCTGGCCCTCGGGCACGCGGGCGTTGCCCTTGAACGTCGGGCCCTGGGCGCCCGGCGTGCGCGGGTTGAGGTTCACGCGGTACTTCTCGTCCAGGCCGCCGGCGTTGCGCTCGACCCAGCCGCGCTGGCCGGTCTCGCAGTCGGCGCGGCCGTCGGGCGTGATCGCCGCGGCGTACGGCTGGTTCTGGGCGAACTGCGCGTTGCCCTCCACCGAGCCCTCGCCGTTGGCGGGCTCGTCCGCGCCCATCGCGCCGACGCCGTCGTCCTGCGGGCCGGCCGTGTTGGCGAGCGCGCGCTGCGCCGAGCCCGTCGTGTCCGGCTCGGAGAAGTGCTCGGCGAGGAACGTGAAGAAGTAGTTCGGCGAGTTGCAGACGGTCACGAACGGGCCGTAGAACTTCATCTGCGGGTTGAGCGTGGAGACCGTCGCGCCGAGGCCGCGGACGCCGGGCAGCGTGCCGGGCGCCGAGGCCAGCTCGCGCAGCTGGTCCAGCGTCTTGCCGAGCTCCTCGTTGAGCTCGGGCGCACGCTCGTTGACCGGGATCGCGACCTTGACGGCGCGGTTGAGCGTCGGCAGCGCGCCGCGCAGCTCGGCCGTGGCGGGCGCGAAGTCCTCGCCGAAGCCCTCGAGGTTGGCCAGGAAGGGGCGCTGCACGCGGAAGGACTCGATCGCGACGTCCATCGTCGGCGGCGAGTCGGAGATCGTCTGCTTGAGCGCGCCCTCGTCGCGGCCGAGCGCCTCGAACGTGTCGGCCATCGACGTGAACAGGGCGGCCTGCTGCTCGGACACGGGGGCGACGATCCGGGCCGCGTCGGCGAGCTCGTCGAAGAAGCGCGTGAGCTGCGTGTCGGGGTCGGCGAGGTTGCTCATCACCGGCTGCAGGTGCTCCAGGAACGCCGGCAGCTCCTCGATCGTGCGCCCGACCGCCTGGCCGCGGCCCGCGAACGCGTCGCCGAAGCCGCGCAGGTTCTCCTGGCTGGCCTTGCGGGTCTCGGCGTCGAACATCTTCAGGACCTCGTCGATGTCGGTCGACGCGCTGCCCTGCTCGGCGGGGACCGTGTCGCCGTTGGCGAACGCCTTGTCGCTGGAGCCCTCCTGGAGCTCGAGGTACTTGAGGCCGAGCGCGGAGCGCGGGCGGATCCGGAACGTCGAGTCGCGCGGGACGTCGCCGATGCGCTTGTCGAGCTTGAGGTCGAGCTCCGCGACGACCTTGCCGTCCGGGTCGCGGACCGGGCGCATGTCCTCGATCACGCCGACGCGGCTGCCGCCCGAGCGGATCTCGTTGCCCGGCACGAGGTTGGCGCCGTTGGGCACGCGCACCTTCAAAGACGTCGTCGGCACGAACGGCAGGCCCTTGTTCGCGTTGTAGGACAGGAAGACCGCGACGATCACGACGAGGATCGTCACGCCGCCGACGAGGACGGGGTTGGATGCGATGCCGGCTCCGGTCTTCCTCATGGCGCGAGCAGGTAGTCGAGGAGCTGGCCGGTGGCGCCCGTGTCCGGGACGGACGGCACGGACGGGACGGACGGGGCGGGCGCACCCGGCGACGGCGCCGGGAAGGAGGGGGTCGGGATGCTCGGGTTGCTGGGCGCCTCGGGCAGCTTGTCGGGCGCCGGCAGCTTGATGCCGAGGCGGTCCTCGAGCCGCTTGCGCAGCTTGTCGACGTCTTGGTTGCCCTTCTCGATCGCCTCGCGCAGCCGCTCGATCGCGCGCTTGCGCAGCTCGTCCTTGTCGAGCTTCTTCTTCAGGTCCTCGATCGGGCCCTTGAGCGGCTCGGGGGCGCTCTCCTCCGGCTTCGTCGCGTCAGGCGCCTTCGGCTGGCTGCGCTGGGACTTCTCCTTGGTCGCCGGCGCCTTCTTCGCGGCGGCGAACTGGCGGCCCGTCGCGGTCGGGTCGGGCTGGGTGATGCCCGGCTGGTGGGGCCCGAGGATCGCGGCGCAGTCCTTGTAGAAGCTCGGGTCCTTGGCCATCTCCTCCTTCAGCGACTGCAGGTTCTGGTAGTCGCTGCACTTCGAATGGAAGAGGTTGACCTTCAGCATGTAGCCGTTCTTGTCGTAGATGTTGATCGCCTGCGACTGGTCGAAGACCCACTGCAGGACGGCCTCGAAGCCGGTGTAGCCCTGGCCGCCCGGTGAGCGCGGGTCCTTCTCGACGGCGTTCTTGCGGTCGTTGAGGTGCTCGAAGACGATCGCGGAGTTGTTGGCCAGCTCCGGCGCCTGGCGGGTGGCCTGGCTGAGCTCGGCGACGACGGGCTGCGCGGCCTTGACGGCGGGCCGGCCCTTGCGCGAGGCCTCGGCGAGCGAGCGCAGGTTGACCTGGGTGGACTCCGACAGCGGCTTGAGCTGCTCGAGGAAGGTCGCGAGCTCCTCGGCCGACGCGTTGAGGTTCTGCAGTGCCGGCGTCTGCGCCTCGGAGGCGTCGCCGAGCGCGGCCATCGTCGGGCGCAGCTCGCGCAGGAAGGTGGGCAGCCGCTGCAGGCCGGCCTGGATGTCGGCGCGGCGCTCGGCGGAGGCGGCGGCGGTCTCCTTGGTCTCCACGACCCAGCGGCCGACGTTGCGCTTGTTGGCGGCGAGGTCGCCGAGCGTCGTGTCCGCATCGGTGATCAGCTGCTTGAGCGTCTGGTTCTGCGTCGCGAGCTTGGCCAGGACGCGGTCGGTCTCGCGCAGCGCCGGGCTGGCCCGGCGGATGACGTCGTTGATGTCCTGCGCGCGGCCCGCGACGCCGGCGCCGAGCTCGTCGAGGATGATCCCGAGGCGCTCGCGGTAGGGCCGGCGCAGCACGTTGTTGACGAGGTCGATGGGGATCGTCGAGGTCGTCTGCTCGACCGGGATCGTCGCGCCGTCCGCGAGCTTCTCGGACGAGCTGCCGGGCTTGCAGTCGATGTAGTACTCGCCGATCAGCGACTGCGGGCGCGTCTCGCACGTGACGTCCTTGCGCAGCGAGCCGAAGCCCTCCTGGGTGATCTCGAAGCCGACGATCGCCTTGTGGGTCTGCTTGTCGACGTCGAGGCTCTTGATCGTCCCCGCGCGGACGCCGGCGACCTTGAGGTCGGCGCCCTCGACGAGGCCGAACGCGTTGTCGAGCACGACCTTGTACTTCGGCTTCGAAGGGCCCTGGCCGCCCGCGCCGGTGAGCGCGAACGCGGCGCCGCCGGCGAGCGCGAAGAGCAGGAGTGTCGAGACGATCCGCCGCATCTACTTGCCCGGTAGCACCTGGCTGGGATCGCAGTCCACCCCGGCCGGCTGCCACGGGTTGGAGCCGTCGGGGTTCTTGTGCTCGGCGGCGCCCGGGCAGCGGTTGCGCTGGTTGAGCGCGGCGCCCGACTCGAAGGCGGGGCCGCGCAGCTGCGGCGGCACCGGCGAGAGCTGGCCGTTGGCGAGCGCGAACGCGCTCGCATGGATGCCGACGCGCGAGGCGGCGCCGAGCGCGTCGTAAATGCCGGAGTGGCTGAAGTCGTCGAACCAGCCGAGCGCGTCGGGCGCGTAGGGGCGCACCGAGGCGACGATCGGCGCGGCGTCCTTGAGCGCGCGCGTGATCGCGGGGAACGCGGCCTGGCGCTTGTCGCCGTTGGCCTCGACCTCGCGCACGGTCGCGTTGCGCAGCGACGGCTGCAGGCGCGTGAGCTCGAGCAGGTCGTTGTCGGCGCCGGGGCGGCGCAGGACCTCCGCCAGGTCGGCGAACGTCGGCCGCGCGTCACGTGCCAGCGGGCGCAGCTCAGCCATGAACGGGCGCAGCTTCTTGGCGACCGGCTCGGACTCCTCGACGAGCGGGTCGAGGTCGTCGAGCGCCGCGCGCAGGTTCAGGAAGGTCGTGTTGGCGCGCCGCATGAACGGCGGCAGCTGCTCGATCGATTCGGCCAGCGCGGCCTGCTCGGAGCCGATCGCGGTCGTCGTGGTGGCAAGGTTGTCGACCAGGCCGGCGAGGTCGTCGCGGCGGTCGGCCACGTCGGTGACGAGCTTGGAGGAGGCGACGACGAAGCGCTCGAGCAGCGGCGTGTCGCGGTTGAGCTCGTTGAACAGCTTGCTCGAGGCCGACAGCGACGGATTGAGGTACAGCAGGCCCTCGTTCATCGCCTGGCCCTGGCCCTTGTACTGCTTCTGTGAGCCCTTGAAGACGGCCTGCAGGTCCTTGCGCGTCTGGGGGTCGAACGTGTTGAAGACCTGGTCGAGGTCGACCGCCGAGGTCGTCGCGTCCTGGCCGATCGTGCCGCCGTCGGGGATCTGAGGCGCGCCCTGGGCCGGGAGGGTGAGGTCCACGTAGCGATTGGCGATGCCCGACAGCGAGGCCTGGCGCACGATCGCCCGCGTGCCGCGGCGCAGCGGCGCGTGGTCCTCGTCGATCGACATCGTGATCTCGGCCTGGCCGTCCGGCGTGAGGTCGATCTTCTGGACCTTGCCGACCGCCTGGCCGCTCACCTGCACGAGATTGCCCTTGACCAGCTGCGAGGCGTTCTGGAAGCGGGCCTTGACCGTGTATCCGCCGCTCCCGCCGCCGAGCAGGAGCAGACCGGCAAGGACCGCTGCCGCCACGATGGCGATCAGAGCGGTGATTCGTGCGATGGGTGCGCTCGCCCTCAAACTCCCCCTCGGTCTCTTGCCCGATCCCCTGGAATAAGGCCGGGAAAACGTCTCCGTTCGGAGGAGGCTGCAACGTGAACGGGCTCCGAAACTTGCGGTTCGGCGTGATCGGTCTCACACCGACGGCGGGTTACCCCCACTGGCGCGGGCGGCCGGTCCCCGCCTACAGTGCGCACCAGATGGCCCGCTACGCCGCTGTGATCCTCCTCCTGGCGGCGCTCGCCGGCTGCGGCGAGACGTCGGTCCGCCAGGAGCCCTCGATCACCGTCACCGGCGGCCAGACCCGCGACGACGAGGCCCCCGGCGTCCCGGCCGACGAGGACGCGCCGCGGATCGCCGTGGTCACGCACGGCCAGGCCTCGAGCCCGTTCTGGGCGATCGTGCGCACCGGCGTCGAGGCCGCCGAGCGCCAGATGAACGTGCAGGTCGACTACGAGGCGCCCGACGTCTACTCGCTGCCCAAGATGATCGAGCTCGTCGAGGACGCCGTCGCGAGCA
>DATFQI010000342.1:0-11144 GCA_035264365.1 Solirubrobacteraceae bacterium | reverse complement strand
CACGACGATCTCCCCCATCGAGAGCACCGCGACCTCGCTCGTGCCACCGCCGATGTCGACGACCATGTGGCCGGTCGGCTGCGCGATGTCCAGCCCCGCGCCGATCGCGGCGGCGATCGGCTCCTCGATCAGCGCCACCTCACGCGCCCCCGCCGACCGGCACGCCTCCTCCACGGCGCGCGTCTCGACGTCGGTCACGCCCGACGGGACGCACATGACCACGCGCTGGCGCGCCCAGCGGCTGCGGTGCGCCTTGCGCAGGAAGTAGCGCAGCATCTGCTCGGTGACCTCGAAGTCCGCGATCACGCCGTGGCGCAGCGGCCGCGTCGCCGAGATGTTGGCCGGCGTGCGCCCGATCATGCGGTGCGCCTCGGCGCCGACCGCGTAGACGTCGCCGCGCTCGGAGTCGACGGCGACCACGGAGGGCTCCGAGACGATGATGCCGCGCCCGCGTTCGAAGACGAGCGTGTTGGCCGTACCCAGATCGACGGCGAGATCGCGCTGTCCCAAGGGCGAAAACCCTAGCGGGCTTCAGGCCGCCCGCCGCAGGCGTTCTGCCGCCCTGCGCAGCCCGTGGCGCTCGCACAGCGCCGCCAGCGTCTCCGCGGCGGCGGCCGGGTTGTACGGCAGCGCCTCGAAGGCCACGAGCCCCTCGCGCAGATCGTCGATCCCCACGGCCGGCACCTCCGTGGCCAGCCGGGCCAGCCAGCGCACGACCGCGCGCTCGTAGCGCTCGCCGTCCTGGCGCTCGATCAGCAGGCAGATCGCGAGCGCGTCGTCGAGGTCGATCCGCGGCAGCTCGGCGGCGGCGTCGCGGACCATCGATAGCCGCCCGATCCGCAGGGCGCGCTGGAATCGCGCGTAGGGACTTCCGTGGCTCGTCATATGCGAACGTATGTTCGCATGTCTCATCGAAGGAAGCGAAGGACGCCGGCCCCGGCGCTAGGCGAGGTCGGCCCGCCGGCGTGTCCCCCCGGAGCAGCGCGCGCAAGCTTGCGCTCGAGCGCTCCGGGAGGACACGCCGCGAGCCGCAGCAGGATCGATCCGGGCATGACGGCGGCAATGCCTGGGGATTCGAGATACCCCCGAGTCGCTCGGGGGCGCCGGGCCCCGAGCGACTCGTCCGCTTGGCTTGTCTACTCCCCGACGCCGATCGCCTCGACCGGGCGTGTGCGCAGTGCCCGGCGTGTGGGGAGCGCCAGGGCTATCAGGGCCACCAGCGCCGAGCCGCCGAGGATCGCCGCGAGGGGGCCGAGCGGTACGGTGGGCCTGAGGTTTCCCGTCAGCGCGTGGCTGAGCGGCAGTAGCGCCACGGCTGTGATCGCCAGACCGAGTCCCAGGCCGATCGCGATGATCAGCGCGGCCTCCCAGCGCGCCATCGACCGCACCTGGCGATTGGTGGCGCCGCTGAGGCGCAGGAGCCCGAGCTCGCGCCCGCGCCGGAGCGCGATCATCGCCAGCGTGTTGAGCACGGCGATCGACGTGAAGCCGAAGATCATCGCGACGAAGATCGGCCCCAGCCAGCGGTTGAGCTCCCGGTCGGCGTCGGTCGCGCTGGCCAGCGACGCGCGGTCGCTCACCTGCAGCCCGGGGTAACGCCGACCGAGCGCACGGAGGCGGCCGGCGACTGCTGCCGGCCGGTCGGCCCGTACGAGGACCGTCCCGAGCAACGGGCTGGTCTGGTGACCGGCGACGAGCTCCGGCGTGAGCAGCGCGTCCCCGAATCCCAGCTCGCGCGAGTAGATCGCGACGACCGTGGCCCGGGTGTGGGATCCGTCGCCGAGCGTGACCGCGACGCGGTCGCCGACGCCGGCGTGCGCGGCATCCGCACGGTGGCGACCGAGCGCAATCGCGTCCCCGTGCAGCGCCGTCAGGGAGCCGGCGGTCACGCCGACGTCGAGCCCGCCGCCCTGTCCACCGTGGAGGACCTGGGCGGGCATGACGTCATCCGAGACGCCCAGGCTGGGCCCGAGCGTCGTCGACGTCAGCGCAGCCGCGGAGCGGACTCCGGGCGTCATGCGGACATCGGAGAGCGCCGCGGCCGGCAGGCCCGGACCGCTGCTGGTGATCGCGAGCTCGCCCGACAGGCCCGCGTGCCGCTCCTGCGTGACCGCATGGTCGATGGTCGTGCTGCTGAACAGCAGGGTGCAGCTCATAGCGACCGAGAGCACGAGGGGCGTGCTGGCCGACGAGAAGATGCGCGTGGCGGCGCCGAGGTTCGCGGACGCGAGGAATCCGCCGACGGGCGAGACCGCCGCGAGCGGGGGCCCTATGAGCTTGGCGCCGACGCGGGCCACGATTGGTCCGAGGAAGCCGACCGCGAGCACGAGCATGATCGCCGTCATCTCCGACGTCGCCGCGGCCGTCTCCGGGACGTGGCTGGTGGTGGAGACCAGGAACAGCGGCACCGCGCCGGCGAGCGCGAGCAGGCCGCCGACGAGGCGGCCCGGGCCTATCAGCCGCGGCTCGACCGCGGCGTCGGTGAGCGCGATCGTCGGCCGCACACGGGCGGCGCGGCGTCCGGCGGCCATGACGGCGAGCAGCGCGATCGCGACTCCGGCGCCGACGGCGCACGCGGCGGGGATCCAGCCGGCGTCGACGGTGAAGGACGCCGGGACGATGCCATGGCGGACCAGCGCATGGCCGAGCTCCTCGCCGAGCCGCATGCCGGGCCAGACGCCGGCCGCCGAGCCGATGAGCCCGACGAGCGCAGCCTCCCATCCGATCATGCGACGGATCTGGCGAGGGGTCGCGGCCACCGCACGCAAGAGCGCGATCTCGCGCTCGCGCTGCTGGATCGACAGCCCCATCGTGCTGACCACGACGAACATCGCGATGAACAGTGCGAGTCCGGCGAACGCCGCGGTGACGGGGATCAACGTGATCCGCGCCTGCTGGAGCTCGGGATGCTCGGCGTTGCCACGTGCGTCGCCGGTGAGCACCTGCGCGCCGCCGGCGGCCGCACGCAGGCTCGAGGCGTCGAAGCCGGGGCCGGCGAGCACGCCGATCGCATCCACACGGCCGGGATGACCGCCCAGCCGCTCCGCCTCGGCGTCGGTGAGGAAGATCGCCGACTGCTGCGAGACGGGGTGCCGGGGCCGCGCGACCCCCACCACCGTCACCCTGCCAGCGGGCTCGGTGGACGCGAGCGACAGCCGCGCGCCGAGCTTGGCGCGATAGCCGGCCACGACCTCGCCGGGCCCGGCCGGCGGGCGGCCCGCGCTGAGCACGTACGGCGTGAGGGCCGCGCTGCCCCATCCGTGGGCGACGGCGTCCCGGTCGCCGAGGCGGACCGGCACCGACGTATCGCCGATCGCCGCCCGCACGCCGGGCACGGCCGCCAGTCGCGAGGAGAGCTCGGAGCTCACGCGGGCGCGCTCGCCGAGCGGCACGTCGTGGTCGGCGCCGACGATCTGGTCACCCGCCACTACGGCGGCGGCGCCGGCGTAGCGCTCGACGGGCGGATGCCCACGCAGGACGGACTCGAGCTGCATGCCCCAGGCCGTGGTGAGCACGGCCGCGGCCATCAGCGCGACCAGCGCGCCGGCGAAGGTGCCGAAGCGGCCGCGGCCGCTGAGGAGTGCGAGACGAAGCATGGCTCAGTCCCCCAGGTGCGCGAGCTGCTCGGCGACCTGATCGGCGCTGGGTGCGTCGAGCGTCCCGGCCAGCTGCCCGTCGGCGAGCAGGATGACGGAATCCGCGTGCGCCGCGGCCACGGGGTCATGGGTGACCATCACGACCGTGTGGCCGTCGGCGTCGACGACCTCGCGCAGGAGCGCGAGCACGTCGCGCCCGGTGCGCCGGTCGAGCGCTCCGGTCGGCTCGTCGGCGAATACGACCTCGGGCCGGGTGACGAGCGCGCGGGCGATCGCCACCCGCTGCTGCTGGCCGCCGGAGAGCTGCGCGGGTCGATGGCGGAGGCGGTTCTCGAGCCCGACCCGCGCCGCGACCTCGCGCACGGTCGAGCGCCGCGGGCGGCGGCCGTCCAGCCGCAGCGGCAGGCCGATGTTCTGCGCGACGGTGAGCGAGGGGAGCAGGTTGAAGGCCTGGAACACGAACCCGATCCGCTCGCGCCGCAGGATGGTCAGCTTTCGCTCGCTTAGCCGCGCCAGGTCGATGTCGCCGAGCGCGACGGTGCCTGAGTCCGGCCGGTCGAGCCCTGCCGCGACGTTGAGGAACGTGCTCTTGCCGGAACCCGACGGGCCCATGATCGCGATGAACGACCCCCGCGGGAGATCGACGCTGACGCCGTCGAGTGCGACGACGGTGCCGTCGCCCTTGCCATGGACCTTGCGGACGTCGCGGACGGCGACCGCGGGAGCGGTGGCGGCAGCTCCGGGAGTGTGCAGCGTGCTGGTGGACATGGGTCCACTCTCCCGTCCGCACGATGGCGTTCCCATCCGGCTTGCCAGCGTCCGAAAGTCCGCGCGCTGGTGCCGACATGGGCGGCGAGCCGTACCGTGCGCGGCCACCCACCCTGGGTTAGAGTCGGCTTCGTCCCATGTTGCGCTTGATGCCTTCGGCAGTCGCAGCGGGCGCGCTCCTCGCCCGTCCGGCTGCGCACGCCCGCGTCCACGGACTGGGCCGGATGACGGCCGCCACGCACAGACGGTGGTTCTGGTTGACGTTGTGGATCTCAGCCGCCGCCGCGGGCTTCGTCGCTCAGATACCCGCGCTGTTCGGCCGCGGCCCGCCGGTCCCGGCGGAGGAGGTGCTCCACAACCTCTCGGGCGTGTCCTTCGCGGCCTGCGGCCTCGTCGCGTGGCGCCGGCGCCCTGACAGCGCGGTTGGCCCGATGCTGACGGTTGCAGGGTTCGGCGTCCTGCTGTCCGCGATCCTCGGTCAGCTCCACTCGCCGCTCGCGTTCACGCTCGATCTGCTGGTCGGCGAGCTGTGGATCGCGCTCTACGCCGCGCTGATCCTGAGCTTCGTGACCGGCGGCCGGCTCGCGACGAGGATCGACCTGATCCTCGTCGAGGCGTATGTCTTCGCGCTCCTGGTCATCCAGTTCGCCGCGCTGCTGTTCCTGCCCGACCAGGACAACCTCTTGCTCGTCTGGCCCCACGCCAGCACCGCCGACGCACTCGTCAAGCTCGAGTGGGCGGTCCTGGCTGTCGCGTCGCTCGGCGTCGTGGTCGTCACCGCCAACCGGTGGCGGGTGGCGTCACCGCCTCGCCGGCGCGCGCTGCTCCCCAGCCTCGGCGGCAGCCTGAGCGCCTTGCTGTTCTCCGCCAACCTCACGACCCTCATCGCGGGGTCGCCGTCCCTCGCCCTCATCACGGTCTTGAACGCGGCGCTGCTCACGGTCCCGGCCGCGTTGCTCTGGGGCCTGCTGCGCTCCCGGCTGGCGCGCGGGGAGCTCGCGGACCTCTTCCGCGAGCTCGGCACGCTGCGCGGGGTGCGGCTGGAGGCCGGCCTCGCCAAGGCGCTGGACGATCCCGGGCTCGTGCTGGCCTATCGCGTGCCGGGCGAGCACGCCTACATCGACGGTCGGGGACAGCCGGTCGCGCTGACGACCCCGGGTGACGACCGCGCCGCCGCGCCCGTCGAGCGCGACGGCCGCGAGCTCGCGATGCTCATCCACGACGCGTCGCTCGACGACGATCCGGAGCTTGTAGGTGCCGTCGCCGCGGTGGCCGCGATCGCGCTCGACGACGCGCGGCTGCAGGCGGAGTCCGCGGATCAGCTCGCTGAGCTGCGGGCGTCGCGCGAGCGCATCGTCGCCGCCGGCGACGCCGAACGGCGGCGGCTCGAGCGCAACCTCCACGACGGCGCCCAGCAGCGGCTCGTCTCCGTGGCGCTGGCGCTGCGGATGATCCAGCGCCAGATCCGGACCGACCCCGCGGCGGCGGAGCGGCTTTCCACGACGGCCGGCGAGGAGCTCTCGAAGTCGCTGGAGGAGCTGCGCGAGCTCGCGCGCGGCATCCATCCCTCGGTGCTGAACCACGGCCTGAAGGCCGCGCTCGGCTCCCTCGCCGCGCGCGCAAGCGTGCCGACCACGGTCGCCTACGAGCCCTCCGGGCGGCTGCCCGAGCAGGTCGAGCTGGCCGCCTACTTCGTCGCCTGCGAAGCGCTGGCCAACGTCGCCAAGTACGCCCACGCGAGCACGGCCTCCGTGCGTATCTCGCGGCGAAGCGGCGTGGCGCTCGTCGAGATCGCCGACGACGGCGTCGGCGGCGCCCACGAGTCGGCGGGCAGCGGGCTCCAAGGGCTGGCCGACCGGGTCGCCGCACTCGACGGCACGCTGCGCATCCTCAGCCCTCCGGGAGCCGGAACCGTCGTGAGGGCGGAACTGCCGTGCGGGTCGTGATCGCCGACGACAGTCCGCTACTGCGCGAGGGCATCGCGTCGTTCGTACGCGGCGAGGGCATCGATGTCGTCGCGGAGGCTTCGGGCCCCGACGAACTGCTCGCGGCGGTCGACGAGCACCAGCCCGACGTGGCCATCGTGGACATCCGCATGCCGCCGACGCAGACCGACGAGGGCATCCAGGCAGCGCACGAGATCCGCCGCCGCCACCCGGACATCGGCGTCGTGCTGCTCTCCCACCATGTCGAGGTCGGCGTCGCCACCCAGCTGCTGGCCGAAGCGCCGCAACGCCTCGGCTACCTGCTCAAAGACCGTGTGACCGACCCGGCAGACTTCGCGGGCTCGCTCCGGCGCGTGGCCGGCGGCGGCACCGCCCTCGATCCCCAGGTGGTGTCCGGACTGCTTACGGATCCCAGAGACGAGGGCCCGCTGCGATCGTTGTCGCCGCGCGAGCGCGAGGTGCTCGAGCTGGTCGCAGAGGGCCGATCGAACAAGGCGATCGGTGAGCGCCTGGTCATCACGCACGGCGCCGTTCAGAAGCACGTGAGCACGATCTTCAACAAGCTCGGCCTCCCGGCCGGGGAGGACGACGACCGCCGCATCCTCGCGGTGCTCACTTTCATCCACCCCGACCCCTGATCAGATCGGGGGAGACGCGAGCTCAGCCCGCGCCCATCGACGCCTCTACGAACGTGCCGCGCGAGCTGGAGGCGGCTCGACCCGCGCCGATGAGCGTTTGCGTCAGCCGCCGCTGGCCCATCGAGGCCGTGGGCGGTCCGCAACGTCCGCTTCCATGCGTCCGCCATAAAGCTCTTCAACCATCCCGTCGTCGGCGAGCTCAGCCTGAGCTTCAACCGCATAGAGATTGCCCCCGACCACGGCCTGACCATCTTCACCTACGCCGCCGAGCCCGGTTCGCGTTCCCAGGAGGCGCTCAACCTGCTCGGAAGCCGGGACGCCACCACCGACAACGCCGAGCCCGAACGCTCGAGCGGCCAGAGCTGATCCGAGCAGCTTCGAGCCGGCTGCAGAGCGAGTGCTGCTTTGCGCGCGAGAACCAGGAGCCGGCGCGAAGAGGCGTCGCGAGGGTCTGTTTCGCGGCTCCGCGGGCGCGGGTCGGCGCGTCGTTCAGTGCCGTCGCTTGGGTTGAGACGTGAGGTGCCATCCGCTGCAATGCGGACACGCGTACGCGCGCCGTTCACGGCGCCGCCGCCGGCCTCGCAGGTAGCGGTCGTACCAGATGCCCCACAGCGCCCACGAAGCGCCGGCGGACGTGCTGTAGCGGATCTTCTCCTGGCAGCGTTTCATCTCTCCTCAGGTCTTATCGGCAGAGGGGGCGCCGCCGCGAGGCCGCCACGGGTCGCGTCAAGGTCGATGCTGGGAGCGAGATCGTCGTCATGGCTGCTGCAATGCGCGACGAGGAGTACTCGGGTCTCGAATAGCGGCGAGTTCACCCGTTGCCTCGAAACAGCAGTGCTGCGGCGTGGTTCTCACGCGCGTGCCCTCGTCAGAGGCCGGTCTTGGTGCCAGCCAGTGAGGCTTGGCGTGTTCCGCGCCCGCGCGGTACCTCTCCGGAAGCTCGGCCGGCACCTTTCCGCTTCCCAGTCCACGTCCGTGCCGTGGCTGCCAGGCTCGGCCGGGCACGCCCTGTGACGTGCCCGGCCGGGCGGCGGCGGGTCACCTCTTAAGCAGCAGCAGTTGGCCGTCCTCGACCGTGACGGGCTTGCCCTCGGGCGCTGTCGTCGGTGCGTGTGCTTGGACGTCGAAGAGGAAGGTGTCGCGGCCGAACGCGCGCCGCGCGTCGACGATTCCGCTGGTCTCCCATACGCCCGCACGGTTGCCGTGCTCGTCGACCGTCGGGATGCCGTCGCGTCCACCCTGCGTGCGGCCGACGAGCTCCGCCACGCGGGTGAACCTCGAGGAGTCGCCCGTCGACGTCAGCGGGACCATCCAGATCGAGCCGTCGCGATTGCGGCGGTCCATGTCGTCGCGCGACCCCGTTGTCACGTCGGTCCCGGCCTGACGATCTGCCGGGGACGCGCCCGCGGTGCCGTCCTCGTTGATCATCGCCACACGCTTGGTGACATCGAGGTTGTCGGGCGACAGCGGCCCGTCCTGCGCCGCCGTGAGCTGGTCGGCGTTGTAGGCCTGGGTCAGCGTCGCGCCCGCCAGGGGGTCGCGCTTGTCGAAGCGCAGGCGGTAGAACCGGCCGAGCTCGTTGGTGTGTGGGTCCGCCTCGTTCGCCTTGGACTGGTCGCCCGTCGCGTTGAACCAGAACTCCCGCTTCGCGTTCGGGCGGAACGCTCCGTCCTCCAGGCGGACGAAGCCGAACGCGCCGGCCGCGTCGAGTGCCGCCTCGGTGGCGACATCGTTGAGCGTGGCGGCGTTCGGGATCTCGACCCAGTGGCCGCGGACGGTGTCCCCCTGCAGCAGCTGATTCTCGTTATCGCGCGCGTCATCAGACGCGAACGCGTACAGCTTCCCGTTATCGAGCCCGTTGCGGCGTAGCGGGTCGGAGCTCGAGCGGTCCTTGGTCCCGAGGTACAGGTAGAGCTGCGAGTCGGGGCTGCGCGGGCCGTCCTCGGTGATCAGGATCACCGTGCGCTTGCCGGTGCCGCGCATTACCACCGTGTTCTCGCGCGGGAAGTGCCCCAGCCGCGACAGCGCGTGCGCCTCATTGGCGAAGATCGCGACGCTCTGGGACCCGAGTGGATTGAACGCCAGCGTGTCACCGCCCGTGGCCGAGCGTGGCCCGGTCTCCTCGTTGGCGAAGAAGATCGAGCGGTCGAAACCGACGCGACGGCCCGCGAGGAACGCGGAGCACCAGCGGCTGAACGCCGGCGTGGCGTTGTCGGCCGCCGCGGCCGGCCCAACGAACGTCGAGTCCTGGTAGACGTGATCGAACGCGCGGCGAGCGGACACCACCTTGCCCTTGCGGCTGAGCAGCAGCTCACTCGCGAACGCCCCGCGCTGCGGCGGACGCCCCACGCGCGGCTGCGACGTCACGTCCTGCGGGAATTCATGGGTCATCAGGACCCGGACGCCGCCGCGCTTGCGCTCCACGCCGAGCCCGTCGGGGATGCCAACCATGCGGTACTGCGCCCCGACGACGCCCGTCTCGGGCACCTTGTCGCCCGCACTGAAGATCGGCTTCGTCGACCAGCCGGCGAGCCCGACGGCGTACGGCTTGACCTGCGTGGTGAAGCCCCCCTGCTCACCCGGCGGCTTGCCGGGAGGCTTCGCGCTCGCGACGCCAACCCCCATCGCAATACAGGCCGCGCAGCCGACCGCTGCGGCCTTCCTCGGCCCCATCATCGTCGAACCTCCCCGTTCGCGGGCGGACGCTGCCCTCTTTCGCCCGACCTATACCCGCCGCTCACACGGCTAACTCTTACGTGAAGCCACGGGGCAGCAGCGTCCCCTCGCCTAGCTGGCTGGGCTGCACACGTAAGTAGACAAACGACACCCCGCTGAGTGTCGCTCTGCGCGACAAGCAGCGCTTCTCGCTGGACCTAGTCGGACGACGGGTGTCCCGTTGAAGGGTTCGCTTACGGAACAGCCCGCCGAGGCTCAATCCACTCGGGCAGCCGATACGTTGTCGGAACCTCGGACCGGGACGGGAGCTCGCATTGCTTCGAGAGGTTGAGCCAGAGGACATCTCGATCTTCTTCGAGCAGCAGAACGATCCGGTGGCGAGCGCAATGGCGGCGTTTCCCAGCCGCGACCGCGCGACCCATGATGCGCATTGGGCGAAGATTCTCGCGGATGACTCCCTGATCGCACGCACGATCGTCGAGGACGGACGGGTGGTGGGCAACATCGGCAGCTGGGTGGCCGCCGGCGAGCGCGGCATCGGATACTGGATCGGTCGCCGCTACTGGGGCCGCGGGTATGCGACTCGAGCGGTCGCCGATCTTGTCGCGGAGGTGCCCGAGCGCCCACTGCACGCCCGCGTCGCCGAGCACAACGTCGCCAGCTTGCGCGTGCTCGCCAAGTGCGGCTTTTCGGTCGTGGTTGAAGAGCAGGGTGACGGCGATCCCGTCAAGGAGATCGTCATGCGGCTAGACGCCTGAAGCTCAGTGATCGATGCGGTACCGAGCCCGCTGCGCGGCTCTGCTGTCGCTGGCCACCGGCCTTCGATCCGCGACTGCGAGTCTGCTGCTTTGCGCGGAGGGTGTCGCGGAAAGGTCTTGGGTGCCTGTGGCGGCGGCCGCTGTGCCGGGGCGAGGCTGCCGTCGCGTGCTGGGGTGGCGGGTGTCGAGGCGCCAGCCGACCGCCTGCGCTCTCAGGCGGTGGCGAGTTGGTGTCGGTGGAGCTTGAGCAGGTTGTGGGTGGCCGTCAGCAGCCGCCATTCGGATCTGACCGCTGATCGTCCGCGGCGCTGGAAGCGGTTGGCGCCGCGGTTGGACTTGATCTGGCCGAAGACGGGCTCGACCGTGCCTTGGCGCTTGAGATAGAGCTGCTTGCCCCGGTCGGTCGCCAACACGCGCCGCGCGAAGTCATAAGGGCCGCCGCGACGGCCCGGCCGCGGCTGTTTGCGCCGGTCGGCGTCGGGCGCGACGAGCGTCGGGATGCCCTCGCCGCAGAGCGCCTCGATCGGTCGTTCTTCCAGTAGCCGGCGTCGGCCAACACGACCCCGGGTGTGTCGGAGACGCCGGCGCGCTCGAGCTCGCCGAGTGCGGTCTCGATCATCGGCTGCAGGTTGGCGGTGTCAAGCGACTCGGTGCTGATCTCGGCCGCGAGCACGATCTGGCCCTCGCCGACGACGGCCTGGGCGTTGTAGCCCTGCAGCCAGCCGCGCGTCGTCTTCAGATTGCGCGAGTCGGGATCGGTGA
>DATFQI010000341.1:0-7470 GCA_035264365.1 Solirubrobacteraceae bacterium | reverse complement strand
GCAGGCGCGCGAGCTCGTGCCCTACCTGCGCGACCTCGGCGTCAGCCACCTCTACCTGCCGCCGTCGTTCCAGGCGCGCGAGGGCTCCACGCACGGCTACGACGTGGTCGATCCCACCTCGATCTCGAACGAGCTCGGCGGTCGCGAGGAGTTCGACTCGCTCGCGCGCGCGGTGCGCGAGGCCGGGATGGGGCTGATCCTGGACATCGTCCCCAACCACATGGCGACCGACGACGCCAACCGCTACTGGGCCGACCCGGCGCTGCGCGAGCGGTTCTTCGACCTCGACCCGCAGACGGGCCGCCACCGCCGCTTCTTCGACATCGACCACCTCGCCGGCGTACGCCAGGAGGATCCGGCGGTGTTCGAGGAGACGCACGCACTCGCGCTGCAGCTGGTCCGGGACGGCGTCGTCGACGGCCTGCGGATCGACCATCCCGACGGGCTCGCCGACCCGGCCGGCTACCTGTGGCGGCTGCGCGACCACGGCGCGCTGCACGTCTGGGTGGAGAAGATCCTCGACCCCGGCGAGCGGCTGCGCGACTGGCCCGTCGACGGCACCGTCGGCTACGAGTTCCTCAACGACGTCGCGGCGCTGTTCGTCGACCCCGCCGCCGAGGCGGCGCTGACCGCGTTGTGGGAGGAGGTCTCGGGCGACCCGCGGCCGTTCTCGGACTACGCCGACGAGGCCAAGCTCGAGCAGGCGCGCACGACGTTCGCGCCCGAGGCCGAGCGGCTGGCCCGCGAGTGGCCGGGCGTCGAGGGCGTGCCGGAGGCGCTCGCCTCGCTGCCCGTCTACCGGACCTACATCACGGGCGAGCCGTCGCCGGAGGACCTCGAGGTGCTCGAGGAGGCGGGGCTGACCGATTGGCTCGCGGGGGCTCCGCCCGGATTCGTCACGCGCTTCCAGCAGACCACGCCGCCGGTGATGGCCAAGGGCGTCGAGGACACGGCGTTCTACCGCTACGGGCGGCTGCTGGCGCTCAACGACGTGGGCGGCGACCCGGGCCGCTTCGGGATCTCGCTCGAGGACTTCCACGCGGGGAACGCCGAGCGCGCGGAGCGCTTCCCGCACAACCTGCTGGTGACGCAGACGCACGACACCAAGCGCTCCGGCGACGTGCGGGCGCGGATCGGCGCGCTGTCGGCGATGCCGGATCAGTGGACCCCGCACGTGCGCCGCTGGCTCGAGCTCACCCGTGACATCGCCGGTCCCGACGATGTGGAGCGCTACTTCGTCTTCCAGACGCTCGCGGGCGCGTGGCCGATCGAGCGCGAGCGGATGCAGGCCTACATGGAGAAGGCGCTGCGCGAGGCCAAGCGCACGACGAACTGGGTCTCGCCCGACGAGGCGCACGAGGCCGGCGTGCAGGCGTTCGTCGCCGCGCTCTACGAGCACGAGCCGTTCCTGGCCGACTTCGAGCCGTTCGCGGCGGAGCTGGCCCTCGCCGGCGATCGCGCCGCGCTCGCGCAGCTCTTGCTCAAGCTGACGGTGCCGGGGCTGCCCGACATCTACCAGGGAGACGAGCTGCGCTCGCTCTCGCTCGTCGACCCCGACAACCGCCGCCCGGTCGACTGGGAGGCGCGCCGCCAGGCGCTCGACCAGCTCGACGCCGGCGCCGTCCCGAGCGAGGCGACGCGCAAGCTCTGGCTGATCACGCGCGCGCTCGACGTGCGCCGCCGCCGGCCGGAGGCGTTCGCCGGGAGCTACGAGCCGCTCGACGCCGGCCCGCGCACCGTCGCCTTCCTGCGCGGCGGCGAGGTGCTCGCGGCGGCGGCGATCCGGGCACAGCCCGAGGCGCTCGAGCTGCCGCCCGGCACCTGGCGCGACGTCCTCGCCGGCGGCGAGCACCCGGGCGGCACGACCGTCGAGCTGGACCCGCTCGGCATCGCGCTCTTCGAGCAGACCTGAAGGTGCGAAGCTTCATTCCGCCTACCACCGGGGTCAGACCCCTAGGCGCGTCTAAATGAAGCGGCGCACCCGGGCGATCGTCCACCGGATCGGGCTCACCACCTGGCGATCGCTGCTCGAGTCCGTCGACGATCGCATCCATCGCGACGGCGCCCAGGTCGCGTTCTTCGCGATGCTCTCGTTCGTCCCGCTCGCGCTGCTGCTCGTCGCCGCCTTCGGACTCGTCTTCGAGGACGCCGACGTCCGCACCCGTGTCGTCAAGACCGTGTTCGAGAACATCCCGCTCTCGACCGACGACGACCGCGATCGGCTGGAGGCGACGGTCAGCGACGCGCTCGAGCGCGCCGGCAGCATCGGCCCGTTCTCCGTGCTGCTGCTGATCGCGGCCGGCAGCGGCGTTATGGGCGCGCTGCGCCACACGATCAACGAGGCCTGGGACATCCACGACCGCCCGCCGCTCCTGCGCCGCAAGGCGCTCGACCTCGCGCTGATCAGCGGCGCCACGATCGTCCTCGCGTGCTCGCTGGCGGTCACCGCGACCCGCAAGGCGGCCAACGTGCTCGACGACGAGGAGGGCGGCGGCCTGGTCGCCGGGCTGCTGGACCTCGTCGGCGACGTGCTCCCGTTCGTCTTCACGGGCCTCGTGATCCTGTTCCTCTACTGCGTGCTGCCGATGCAGCGGCAGCGCCCCAAGGACGTCTGGCCGGGCGTGGTCGTCGCGGTCCTGCTGCTGGCGCTGCTGCGTGAGGGGCTGGAGCTCTACTTCGAGCACCTCGCCGACTTGGGCGCGCTGTACGGCTCGCTGGACGCGCTGATGGCGCTGCTGCTGTTCGTCTACGCCGCCGCGATGGTGCTGCTGTTCGGGGCGGAGTTCGCCTCGGAGTGGACCCGCCTGCCGCAGCGCGACCGCGAGGTCGCGCACGAGTGGCAAGCTGCCCGGCATGCGATTCGATCACGTGGGGATCCTGGTTGACGACCTCGAGGCGGCCGTGGCGTTCGCGAGGGACGTGCTGCAGCTCGGCGAGCCGGACGAGATCCGCGCCGACGAGCACGGGCTGACCGCCGCGTTCTTCCCGCTCGGCGCGGGCCGGCTCGAGCTGCTGCGCTTCGAGGAGCCCGGCGAGCGGCTGGCGGAGGGCGTGCACGTGAGCCTCGACCACGTGGCCGTCGAGGTCGACGACCTCGACGCGGAGGCCGAGCGCCTGTCCGGCCACGGCGTGCGCTTCCAGGGCCCACGTCTCCCGGACGAGGTCCAGGCCCCGCTCGAGATGCGCGGCCGCCGACACCTGTGGACGAAGCCCGAGACGGGGGAGGCTGGATGCTCCAGCTCACCGAGCGGTCAGGAACCCCTTGACCTGACCGCTCAACGACGCAGAGGATCGCTCGCATGCGACTCCTCACGACAGCCGTGCTGCTGGCTTCGCTGGGCCTCGTCGGCGGCTGCGGCGGCGGGGGCGGGGACGCAGGCAGCGACACCGGATCGCGCGCCACCGCGACCGGCACGGCCGCGGCAGGCGCCTCGCTCGACGAGGACGAGCTGCTGACCGTGCACGACAACCTCGTCACGTGCGCTCAGCAGAACGACGACCTCGGGATCATCGCCCACCTCAGCGGGAACCAGGCGATCTCCGACAGCGAGGGGGTGGGCGGGGGCGAGTACGACGACCACCTCGCCGCGCCGAAGGCCACGGTGGCGCTCACCGGCGGCGGCGCTGAGTTCGTCGGCCTGCGCGCCGACACCCGCCATCGGAAGGGCACCTCGGATGTCGACGTCCTGATCCTCCCGTCCGAGGAGGACGCGACCGATGCCCGTGAGCAGCTCGCCCAGGAGGCCGGCGGCAAGGCCGAGCAGGCCGGCGTGTTCGTGAACGTCACGCTGCGCGAGGCGAAGGGCGCCGCAGCGGACACGCTTGCGGCCTGCGAGTCGGAGGCGCTGCCGTAGCGGCGGCCGGCGGGCCACGCGCTTGACGCGGCCCCTCCGGGAGGAGTAGACCAGCACCGGAGCGAGCTCGCATGACGTCCCAGCCGATCCGCACGGGCATCGCGGCGACCGCGCTCGCCGGGATGGTCGCTCTGCTCGGCTGCGGGTCCGGCGAGGAGAAGACCGCCGCCGACGAAGGCGAGCCGCTCGCTCGCGCCGACCGCGACGCGCGCCGCGGCGGCGTTGACCCCCGCGCCCGCCCCGGTCCCGGCGAGCCTGCGCGGGCGCTGGCGCCGCACCATGACCGAGGCCGATTGGAAGCCGGCCGGCGGAGGCTTCCCGCGCGGCACGTACGGGCTCGTCGTCGACCGCACCGGAGGCATGGAGATCTACTTCCCGCGCACCGACACCGTCGACTTCAGCACGCAGCTCACCGTTGACGGGCCGCGCATGACGATCCACGAGGTGCCGATCTGCGCGAGCACGGGCAGCTACATGTGGAAGGCGACCGGCACCCGGCTGACGCTCGCGACCATGAAGGACGGCTGCGCGCCGCGGGACGCGCTGTTCGGCGGCCCCTGGACCCGGCAGCGCTAGCTCATGAGACGCCGTCAGGGTGCGCGCCGATGACCCCGCGCGAGCTCACGCTGCCCGACGGGCGCACGCTCGAGTACGTCGAGGCGGGCGAGGCCGCCGGGCCCGTGCTGCTCGCCCATCACGGCACGCCGGGCTCCGGGCGCTTCCACCGGACCGAGGTCGAGGCGGCGCAGCGGCTCGGCGCCCGGCTCGTCACCTACAGCCGCCCCGGCTACGCGGGCTCCTCACCGCAGCCGGATCGCAGCATCGCCGACGCGGCAGCCGACGTCGCCGCGCTCCTGGACGCGCTCGGCGCCGACCGCTTCGGCACGTACGGCGTCTCGGGCGGCGGCCCGCACGCGCTGGCGTGCGCCGCCCTGCTGCCCGAGCGCTGCGCGGCCGCGGCGACGGTCGCCGGCGTCGGGCCCGCCGACGCGCCCGACCTGGACTTCATGGCCGGGATGGGGCCCGGCAACATCGAGGAGTTCGGGGTCGCGACGAAGGGGCGTGAGACGCTCGAGCCGTTCCTGCGCGACGAGGCCGCCGGGCTCACCTCGGTGACCCCCGAGATGCTGCGCGAAGCCGCCGGGCCGCACCTCTCGGACGTCGACGCCGCCGCGCTCACGGGCGAGCTGGCCGAGCACATGCACGCGACGATCGCCGGCGGGCTCGCCCCCGGGATCGACGGCTGGGTCGACGACGACCTGGCCTTCGTCAGGCCCTGGGGCTTCGACGTCGGCGCGATCACGGTGCCGGTCTCCGTCTGGCAGGGCGACCAGGACCTGATGGTCCCCGGCGCCCACGGTCGCTGGCTGTGCGCGAACGTGGCCGGCGCGGAGGCGCGGCTGCTCGAGCAGGAGGGCCACCTGACGCTGTTCGCGAACCGGATCGGCGACATCCAGGCCTGGCTGGCCGAGCGGCTCTAGGCGAGCCGCTCGAGCGCGCCGATCACGAGATCCCAGAAGCGCGGCGCGTCGAGCTCGAGCGCCACGCGCGCGTTCGGCTCGCGCCCGAGCCGGCCGTGCAGGTCGACGACCGTCATCCCGCGCGTCCAGCGACCCTCGGTCTCCACCGCCACGAACGACTCCGTGAGCGTCATCACCTCCGGGTCGATCAGCAGCGCGACGGTGCACGGGTCGTGCACCGGTGGCGCGAAGCGCCCGAAGACACGCTCGTAGCGCGAGCCGAAGAACACCATCCAGTCGGCGACGGCCCGCGCGGGCGCGCCCGGCAGCGCCTGGATGCGCTCGAGCACGTCGCGTGTCGCGCCCGCCTGGTGCGTCAGGTTGAGCCCGATCATCGTCTTCGGCAGCTCGCTCTCGAAGACGATCGCGGCCGCCTCGGGATCGACCCAGATGTTGAACTCGGCGGCCGGCGTGGTGTTGCCGCGCACCGTCGAGCCGCCCATGATCACGATCTCGCGGATCCGCTCGTGCAGGTCCGGGCGCGCCTCCAGCAGCGCGGCGACGTTCGTCAGCGGGCCCGTCGGGACGAGCGTGAGCGGCTCGTCGGAGGCCTCCAGCGTCGCGGCCATCAGCTCCAGTGCGCTGCGCTTGTCCAGCGGCGCCTCCCGGGTGAGGTCGTGGCCGTCGAGGCCGGTCTCCCCGTGGATGTCGGGCGCGGTCACCAGCTCGCCCACGCGCGGACCCGCCGCGCCCGCGGCGATCGGCACGTCGAGGCCGGCGAGCGCCGCCACCCGGCGCGCGTTGCGGGTCGCGAGGTCGAGCGGGCAGTTGCCCGCCACGGTGGTGATGGCGCGCAGGTCGACGGCGTCGTCGCCCGCCGCGAGGAGGATCGCGACGGCGTCATCGTGACCTGGGTCACAGTCGAGCAGAATCGGCACAGGCATGGAAGCGGCAACGATATGGTCCGCGGCCGGTTCCGTGCCTCCGCGCGCCCTGATCCTCTCCTGGGAGTACCCGCCGATCGTGGAGGGCGGGCTGGCGCGCCACGTCCGCAAGCTGGCCGAGCAGCTCGTCGCGCAAGGTCATGACGTGCACGTCCTCACCCGCGGGGGCGGGCACCTGAGCGCCGACGAGGTGAGGCACGGGGTGCAGGTGCACCGCGTGCGCGAGCCCGACTTCCCCAAGGACGACCTCGACGCCTTCATCTCGTGGGTCGACCACATGAACGAGGACATGCGCGCCGCCGGCGCGGAGCTGGTCGAGGAGATCGGCCCCGAGCTCGTGCACTCGCACGACTGGCTCGTCGCGGGCGCCGCCCGTAAGCTGGCCCGCGACGCCGGCGTGCCGTGGCTCGTCACGGTCCACGCGACCGAGTACGGCCGCCACCAGGGCTGGGTCGACAAGCACCCGCAGAGCCACATCCATGCGGTCGAGCGGAGGATGGTCCGCGGCGCGGACCGCGTGATCACGTGCTCGCACTACATGCGCCGCCACGTCGCCGACGTGTTCGGGATCCCCGCCTCGAAGGTCACCGCGATCGCCAACGGCATCGACCCGAGCGACCTGCAGACGGTCCCCGACCTGCCGCGGCTGCGCGCCCGCTACGCTCGGCCGGACGAGCGGCTGATCCTGCTCGTCGGCCGGCTCGTCTACGAGAAGGGCTTCCACCTGGCGCTCGACGCCCTGCCGGGGCTGGTCGACCGGCTCGGCAACGTCCGCTTCCTGATCGCCGGCTCGGGCACCGCCGAGGCCGAGCTCAAGGAGCAGGCCGAGCGGCTCGGGCTGATGGAGCACGGCTCGTTCGTCGGCTGGACGGGCGACGACGAGCTGCACTCGCTCTACCGGATCGCCGACCTCTGCCTGGTGCCGTCGATCTACGAGCCGTTCGGGCTCGTCGCGCTGGAGGCGATGGCCTCCGGCTGCCCGTGCATCGTCGCCGACACCGGCGGGCTGCGCGAGGTCGTGCCGGGCGGCGGTCGCGTCGGCCTGCGCTTCCGCCCCAAGGACTCCAAGGCGCTCGGGCGGATGGCGGAGCAGATCCTCGCCGACGACGCGCTGCGCGACCGGCTCGTCGCCGAGGCGCGCGAGCACGTCTTGCGCTTCGACTGGGCCGACGTGGCCCGCCAGACCGCGGCGGTCTACCGCGACCTGGGCTC
>DATFQI010000340.1:0-2224 GCA_035264365.1 Solirubrobacteraceae bacterium | reverse complement strand
ACGATCTCCGAGCGGCCGGGGAATCCCTCGGCCGCCGTGACCGGCGCCATCACGCGCGCCGCGGCGACGACGTCGTCGTCGGTCTCCTCACTCCAGTAGGCGAGCAGCGTGCCGAGGTCGGTCAGCGGGTCGCCGAGCGTGCTCATCTCCCAGTCGAGGACGGCGACGATGCGGCCGGGTGCCGTCGGGTGCAGGATCGTGTTGTCGAGCCGGTAGTCGCCGTGGACGATCGCCGCGGCGCGCTGCGGCGGCAGCGTGCGCACGAGCTGGTCGCGGAGATCGTCGAGCGCGGGCAGCTCGCCGGTCTTGGAGGCCTCCCACTGCTGCGACCAGCGGCGCAGCTGGCGCTCGACGAAGCCGGCCGGCCGGCCGAAGCCGTCCAGGCCGACCGCGGAAGGGTCGACGGCATGCAGGTCGGCGAGGACGTCGACGAGCGCCGTCCCGATCGCCGCGCGCCCCGCAGGAGCGTCGGCATAGCCAGGTGGCAGCGCGTTGCGGCACACGTGGCCGACCACGCGCTCCATCACGTAGAACTCGACGCCCAGCGGCCCGTCCGCGCCGGCCAGGTGCAGCACGCGCGGAACCGGCACGGCCGTGCCCTCGAGCGCCTGCAGGACGCGATGCTCGCGGACCATGTCGTGCGCGGTGGGCAGCACGTGTCCGAGCGGCGGGCGCCGGAGCACGACCTCGCCGGCGTCGCACGCGATCCGGTAGGTGAGGTTGGACTTGCCGCCGGAGATCAGCGCGACGTCGCAGGCGAGCCAGCGCCGGTCGTGCAGCGCGTCCGCGAGCAGCGGACCGACGACCCGCGGCTCGGCGCCCGTCGTGATCCGCTCCAGGCGCTGTGCGGTGGGGTCGTCGAAGCCTCCCGCCGTGGCGGCGGACATCAGCCCACCGCCTCGGGGACGGCGACGGCGGCGAGCTGCCGTCCGAGCGCCCGCTCGTGCTGGGCAGCATCGCCGAACTGGCGCTCGCGCACGACGATCCGGCGCAGGTACCGGTGGGCCGGGTGCTCCTCCGTCACCGCTACGCCGCCGAAGACCTGCATCGCACCGTGGGCGACCTCGCGCGCGGCCCGCGAGACGTAGGCCTTGGCGACCGAGACCGTGCGCGCGGTATCGCCGGAGTCCTCGTCGAGGGCGGCCGCCGCGTAGAGGACGGACGACCACGAGCTGGCCTGGCGCACGTACATGTCGGCCAGCAGGTGGCGCAGCGCCTGGAAGCTGCCGATCGTGCGACCGAACTGGCGCCGCTCCGCGGCATAGCCGCGCGCGTCCTCGAGCATGCGGCCCGCCGCTCCGACCGCCTCCGCGGCCGCGAGCAGCGCACCGATGGTCGCCAGGCGGGCGATCGCATCGTCGCCGAGCGGCTCGGACGCAAGCCGGGCCTCGGCGAGCTCGACGGCGTACATCGGCGCCGTCATGTCGAAGGAGGGCTGCGGGACGCATGCGACTCCCGGCACGTCGGCCTCGACCACGCAGAGCGCCGCGCCGTGCGGCGCGGCCGCGACCACGGCCAGGCGCGGGACGGCGGCGGCGTGCTCAACGGCCGTCTTGCGGCCGGTGACGGCGCCGCCGCCCGCGAGCGTCTCGAGCACCGTCAGGCCGGGCGGCGCGGCCCAGCTCGACCCGGGATCCAGCACCGCGAGCGCCACGGCGTGCTCTCCGAGGTCCGCGGCCGACGGGCCGGCCGCGAAGCGCACGGCGGCACTGCCCAGGTACGGGACCGGCGCCAGGTGGGCGCCGAGCGCACGAGCGATCAGGCACAGCTCGACCGCGCCGAGACCGTCCTCGCCACCCACCGACAGCGCGCCGAACTCGACCAGGCTCGCCCACAGCCGCCCGCCTCCGGCCTCCCGGGCGAGCAGGGTCTCGACGGCTTCGCTGAGCCACTGCTGCTCGTCGCTGAGCTCCAGGTCCATGACGGCTACTCCTTCGGCAGGGCGAGGACGCGGTCGGCGATGATGTCGCGCTGGATCTGCTGTGTACCGCCGTACACGCTCGCCGCGCGCGAGTAGAGATACGTCTCGTTCCAGAAGCCGTCCTCGTCGGCGGCATCGGGCTCGGCGTGCTCGATCGTCGGCCCGAGGAGCTCGATCGCGGTCGCCGCCAGCCGCTGCTCGGCCTCCGCCATGAGCAGCTTGACGCTCGAGCTGTCTGGGCCGACGGCACCACCGTTGAGGAACTCGCCGACGGTCCGGTAGGCGTGGTGGCGCAGGACCTCC
>DATFQI010000339.1:0-8067 GCA_035264365.1 Solirubrobacteraceae bacterium | reverse complement strand
CAGCTCGACCGCGATCCGCTGCACCACGACCGTGAGCGGGAACACCGAGAGCGCCTCGCCGAGCTCCGGTTGCGAGAAGCGGGCGATCTTCGCGCCGCTGACCTCGACCGCGGAGGCGATCGCCTCCGTGCGGTCGGCCATCGGGCCGCCGCCGTCGAGGACCACGAGCGTGTCCTGCTCGTCGAGCGCCACGCTCGGGCCGTGGAAGAACTGCTCGGAGGAGAGGCCCTCGGCCGCGACGTAGGACGCTTCGCGGATCTTCAGCGCGCCCTCCTGGGCCGTCCAGCCGTTCGGGCCGGCGCCGATCAGCTCGACCAGCCGGTCCGGGACCGCGATCAGCGGGCCGGGCAGGTCGAGCACGGCCGCCACGCGCTCCGGGATGCCGTCCATCGGGCCGAGGTCCGCGCCGAACGCCGTGGCGAGCTGCGCCAGCCGCAGAAGCGCACCCGTGTGGCTGGCGGTGTAGGCGTACGACGCCTCCGCGGCGACGGTCTCGAGTTGCCCGCCCTTGCCGATGCCGGAGATGTGCAGGGTCTCCGCGCCCGCGTCGCGCGCCCGCTCGAGCATCGTCATCGAGTAGCCCGTGCCGCCGGTGTGGCTGAGGACGATCACGCCCTCCTCCGTGGCGACCGGCCGACCGTAGGGGACGACGTCGGCGGCGTGCACGGCCTCCACGTCGACGCCGGCCTCCCGCATCAACCAGGCGCCGTGCTGGGCGGCGTGCCAGCTCGTCCCGATCCCGACCAGCAGCAGCTTGCGGCCCCGCAGCCGCTCCGCGGCCGCCTCCGCCGGCCCGCGATCCGCGAGCAGCCGGGCCAGCTCGCCCGGCTGCGTCCACATCGCCTGGCGCATCGCCGACATGCGCCGCAAGCTACTAGGCGAGGACCGCCGCGGCCCGGGTGGCGCGCGGCGGTCCCGAGCTCTGAGATCAGCCGGCCGTCCGGTGGAAGACGTCCGTGCGGTTAGCGGTGTTGCCGTTGTTGGCGCCCACCCAGGTCGGGTGGAACGTGGTCCCGAAGTGGTCGAGGCCGGTGTAGTCGCCGACGAAGTACCCGAGGGCGTCAGGTGCCGTCCGCATGTCGAACGACGTCGTCGTCGCCCGGCTCTCGTCCGGGAACGTCATGCCGCCGTCGTGCGAGTGGGTGATCCACAGGTCCGTCGAGAGCACGGCGTCGCCGGGCACGTCGAGGCGGAAGTCGTAGTAGGACACCGCCACGCGGCCCTGGCTGTCGACGTCGACCATCGGCGTGAACGCGTCCACGCCGCGCGGGGCCCGGTCGACCACCACGGGGGCGTCCCACGTCAGCCCGCCGTTGCGCGAGCGCGCGAGCAGGATGTCGTCGTGGTCGCGGTCGTTGAACCGGGTGTCCATCCACACGACGTAGACGTTGCCGCGGGTCGCCGCGTTGCTCGAGCGGTCGACGGCCCAGTCGGGCAGGATGTCGCCCGTGCGGACGTCGTGCCCGTCGTCCGGGTCGGTCACCTCGTCCGACAGCAGCCGGTTGACGAAGATGTCGTCCGACCACGTGACGCCCTTGTCCGGCGAGCGCACGAGCGCGACGTTGTAGCCGCGGGTGCCGTGGCGGTTGGTCGCCCCGTGGATCAGGTTGAAGCCGTTGATCAGCGTCCCGTTGGGCAGGACCTCGACCTGGTTGCCGATCGTCTGGTTCAGCACGCCGTGCTCCTTGAAGATCGCGCGCGCGGGCTCCCACGACACGCCGCCGTTGGTCGAGCGGGCGAAGTAGGCCTCCGAGTAGAAGCTGGCGGCGTTCTCGTAACCCCGCTGCGAGGCCCGCTCGCTCGGGGAGATGATCCGCTGCCAGGTGGCGTAGACCAGCGAGGCGTCGAACGGGTCGGCCGTGATCGTCTCCTTGTCGTTGAACGCGTTGCCGATCGCGCGCGGGTTGTCGAAGCGCACGATCCGCGGCGTGCTCCAGGAAGCGCCGCCGTCGTCGGAGAACGCGGCCAGGATCGCGTTGCGCGCGGTCGAGTTGTCGAAGCCGATCGTGATCGCGTGCAGCCGGCCGTTCGGGCTGAACGACAGCCACGGGTCGGTCCCGCGCTCGTAGCCGCCGGTGTTGCCGGTGCCGCCCGCGCAGCGCGTGAAGGCCGGGGCGCTGTGACCCCAGGTCATCCCGCCGTCCATCGAGTAGCCGGCGAGGTTGCCGTGCGCGCCGCCGTCGTTCCAGCGGTCCTGCTGCCAGAAGGCGACGACGTTGTTGGCGTTGGTCGGGTTGACGGCGACGTGCGTCTCCACCTCGGCGTTGAGGTAGTTCACGCTCGAGGGGAACGCTTCACCTGGGCCGCCGCAGCCGGGGGCCCACGGGCTGAGCCCGGACGCGACGCTCGTGAGTCCGAGCGAGAACGGCGCCGCCGGAGCCGGGGTGGCGGCGACCGCGAGCGCGAACGCGACCGTCACGGGTACGAGGAGCTTCCTCATCTGGAAGACCTCCTTGGCCGGGGCCTCCGTGCCCGATGCTGGGCGGCGCCGCGTCCCACGCGCGTCGCTGGGATGAGCCGACGCTACTCCTGTCGTGCTCGCTCGATCAAGGCCCCGGGGGCATTGCGTCGCGGCGCGAGCCCGGATAGCGTCGGTCAAACGCGCCAGGAGGTCGTGCCATGCGCCGGATGCTGCTGATCCTCGCCACCGCCATGCTCGCCGGAGTCGTCGCCGCGGCACCTGCGCAAGGCCAGGACGACCCGGCCACTTGCCTGAGCCTGGTCGACTTCGAGCTGCATGCCGCGACCATCGTCGGCACGCCCGGCGACGACACGCTGCGCGGCACCGACGGCCCCGACGTCATCGTCGGGCTCGGCGGCGACGACACCATCTTCGGCCTCGGCGGGGATGACGTCATCTGCGGCGATCTCGGCGACGACCGCGTCGACGGCGGAACCGGCGGCGACTCGATCCTCGGCGACACCGGCGAGTCGTTCCTGCTCGGCAACCCGGCCGGGATGAACGTGCCGGGCGGCGACGACACGCTCTCTGGAGGCAGCGGCGACGACGCCATCGGCGGCGAGAACGGCGCCGACCGGATCCGCGCCGGCGCCGGCAACGACTTCGCCACTGGCCAGACGGGCCCCGACACCGTCAGCGGCGACGCCGGCGACGACGAGCTCTTCGGCGGCCCGGCCGACGACGTCGTGCAGGGCGGCGACGGCAACGACACGCTCGTCGGCAACTTCGGCAGCGACACGCTGCTCGGCGGCAAGGGAGACGACCTGTTCCTCGGCGACAACCCCAACGGCGCGCCGGATCCGGGGACCTCCGACACCTGCAACGGACAGCAGGGCACCGACCTCGCCGTCATCGACAGCTGCGAGGCCCTGGGCCAGATGGAGGGCGAGATCCCCTTCCCGGAGGGCTAGGACTCAGCGCGCACAGCAGTCATCGGCGCACCCGTCGTCGTCCGCGAAGCCCGCGCCGTCGAGCGGGGAGCCGACACAGCAGCCCTCGCCGCGCCACGCATCCAGCCCCTCCTTGACCGCGACGACGGCGATCAGCAGACCGACCATCGGGTCGAGCCACCACGCCCCGGCGAGCGCGTTCCCGATCAGGCCGACCAGGAGGGCGCCCGCGAGGTAGGCGCAGAGCATGTTCTGGCGGCCCTCCCCCTTCGTGGCGGCCGAGCCGATCTGCTCGGCGATCCGCTGCTTGGCGATTCCCAGCAGCGGCATCAGCACGACGCTGCTGGCCGCCAGCGCGATCCCGACCCAGGTCTCGTCGGGCCGCGCACCGCCGATCAGCGCGCGGACCGACTCGATCCCCACGTACGGCGCGAGCACGAAGAACTGGAGCGCCACCAGCTTCTGCGCGCGCGTCTCGGCCGCGGCCGAGAACATCCGCGAGCGCGAGAACCGCCACACGATCACGAGCGACGCGAACCCCTCGATCGCACTGTCGAGCCCGAACCCGACGAGCGCGATCGACGACGCGACGAGCCCGGCCGAGATCGCGACCCCGCCTTCGACGGTCATCCACGCCAGGCTCAGCCACGACAGCATCCGCGCCCGCCGGGCGAGCCGCTCGTAGGTGGCGCGGTCGATCCGCGGCGCCGCGGCCGGGACCATCGGCAGCGCGTCTTGCAGCACGCCGCCGACAGTAGCGCGGGCGTTCATTCGACGGCGCCGCGTGGCATGACGACCTCCGCCGCGTCGGCCGGCGTGACGTCCGGATAGAGCGTCCGGATCAGTCCGTACGCGGCGACCCCGCCGGCGAGTTGCGCGCCCACGAAGGCCGGCACCGACGCGGGCGCGATGCCCGTGAACGTGTCGGAGAGCATCCGCCCGACGGTGATCGCCGGGTTGGCGAAGCTCGTCGAGCTGGTGAACCAGTAGGCCGCGCCGATGTAGGCGCCGACGGCGGCCGGCGCCGTCGAGATCCGGCCGGACCGGGCGAGGGCGAAGATTACGAGCAGCAGCCCTGATGTGGCGACGACCTCGGCGAAGACGTGGGCGGCGCTGGCGCGGTGGTTTGCCGAGATGCTGATCGCGCTCAGGGCGAACATCGCGTTGGCGGCGATCGCGCCGGTGATGCAGCCGGCGACCTGCGCGGGCAGGTACGCGAGCGCGTCGCGGCGGGAGAGGCCGCCGAACGCCGCGTCGACGAGCGACACGACCGGGTTGAAGTGGCCGCCCGAGACCGGGCCGAACATGAGGATGATCGCGAACAGCCCGGCTGCCGTGGCGGCGGAGTTGTAGAGCAGCTGCAGGCCGGTGTCGTCCGGGGAGAGGTGCTGGGCGGCGATGCCGGAGCCGATGACGAGGGCGGCGAGGAAGGCGCTGCCGAGGTACTCGGCGAGCAGCCGCCGCGGCAGTGGCGCGATCACGCGGCCGCGGCGCCGTCGAGCTCGGCGACGAGCTCGCGAACGCGCCGGTCGATGTCGTCGCGCGTGGCCCGGACCTCGGTGAGCGGGCGGTCCTTGGGGTCGGGCAGGTCCCAGTCGAGGCGGAGCTGCTTCTTGCCGGGTATCACCGGGCAGGCGTCGCCACAGCCCATCGTGATCACCGCGTCCGTCTGCGCGGCGAGCTCGGTCGTCAGCGGCTGCGGCTGCTGGGAGGCGACGTCGATGCCGAGCTCGCCCATCGCCTCGACGACCTCGGGATGGGGGCCGCCGCCGGCCACGGCCTCGCTGCCGGCCGAGATCGCCCGGTGCCGGCCGCCGGCGGCGCGCTCGAACAGGGCCTGGCTCATCACGCTGCGGCCCCGGTTGGCCTTGCACACGAACAGCACCGTCGCCACGGTCACACCGGCTTGCGCGCCCGGACGATCGCGGAGGAGGCCTGCTCGTGCACCCGGTGGGTCTCGCGGATCTCGGCGTCCGCGAGCCCGGCCGCCGCAAGCGCCGCGCGGAACTCGGCCTCGGTCAGCGCGCCCCCGATGCAGCCCGTGTAGGCGGCCATGTCCGCGCGCGTGGCGTCGTCCATGTCCTCGTCGGCGATCACGTCGGAGACGGCGAACCGTCCGCCGGGTCGCAGCACCCGCGCCGCCTCGGCGAGAACGCGCGGCTTGTCGCCGGCGAGGTTGATCACGCAGTTGGAGATCACGACGTCCACGGAGGCGTCGGGCAGCGGGATCTCCTCGAGATAGCCCTTGACGAACTCGACGTTCGCGACGCCCGCCTCGGCCGCGTTCGCGCGAGCCAGCTCGAGCATCTCGTCGGTCATGTCGAGCCCGATCGCCCTGCCGGTCGCGCCGACGCGGCGGGCGCTGATCAGCACGTCGGCGCCCGCGCCCGACCCGAGGTCGAGCACCGTCTCGCCCTCGTGGAGGTCCGCCACGGCCGTCGGCACGCCACAGCCGAGCGACGCGCCCACGGCGCTCGCGGTCGCGCCTGCCGTCTCCGCCTCGTCGTAGAGCGCGGACCCGAAGACCGCGTCGCCCGCGGAACCGCAGCCGCACGACGCCTCCGGCTGCGCCGCCGCGGCACGTGCCGCCGCGGCGTACTTCTCGCGCACCGTCTCGCGGATGTCCTGGACGGGTTCGCTCGCCCGACCGGCGGAGCACCCGCAGCTCCCGCCCGCCGCGCTCGTGCCGCAGCACGCGCCCTTCTCGGAGGGCTCGCAGCAGGTCTCCTTCGCCGCGGGTGAGCAGCAGCTCGAGGTGTCAGGGGCAGTGGTCAGCTCAGCCATGCGGTCAGCTCCTTCAGAGCCTCGGGGGAGATCGAGTAGTAGGCCCACTTGTGGCGCCGCTCGACCGACACGAGGCCGGCGTCGACGAGCTTCTTCACGTGATGCGAGAGCAGCGACTGGCTGATGCCGTAGAGCGCGATCAGCTCGCACTGGCAGACCGGCTCGTCGGAGCGGCGCAGCAGGTCGACGATGCGGATTCGCAGCGGCTCGCCGAGCGCCTTGGCCAGGGTCGCGAGGCGGTCGGCGGGAAGCGCCGGGTCGTCACCGGCCGAGGGCGCGCAGCACTCGGCGGCAGTGGGTCCGGGGATGACGGGGAGTGCAGTCATAACAAGATCCGTTGTTGCGAACGATGCGCACCCTACCGCATCGGGTAGGTCATATCAAGAAACCTTGTTGCGAGTGCATGAAGGGCTTTACCCAGTCGCGGGGAACCTCATCCATACTTCGATGCGGGCGCGGCGTCGCGCCCGGCATCACTCACCCAGGGAGGTCCTGATGGCGCGCGGAGACGGCGGCAACACCGGAGGCATCGGGCTCGGGGGCATCCTCGTGATCGTCGGCATCGTGCTGATGATCATCTGGAGCTTCTGGATCGGCCTGATCATCGCCCTGGTCGGCCTGATCGCCTTCGGCGGGTTCGCCCGCGGCAAGTGGTACTAGCCGCGGGCTGAATATCACGAGCGGCCCGCGATGCGGGCCGCTCTCGCACGCCACGCGGACGGCTCAGGAGCCGAGCTTCTCGGCGAGCTCGACGATCAGGCCTTCGGGACCGCGGACGTAGACGAGCCGGTAGCTGTCCCCGTAGTCCTGGACCTCGCCGACCAGGCCGAAGCCCTTCTCCCCCAGCCTGTCGACCATCGCGTTGAGGTCGGAGACCTCGAAGGTGATGTGCCGGTAGCCGAGCCGGTTCGCCGGCTGCGCCTGCACGCCCTCGGTGTCGGCCGGCGCGTGGTACTTGACGACCTCCAGCGCACCGCTGCGATCGGGCGTCCGCATCATTACGAGCTCGGCCCTGACGCCCTCGAGCCCGTTGATCCTGTCCACCACCTCGCCGTCGACCGTCATTCGCCCTTCCTGCTCGAATCCGAGGGCGAGGAAGAAGTCGGCCGCGGCGTCGAGGTCCTCGACGACGACACCGACATGCTCGAAGCGCAGCATGCGCGATCCTCAGCCCCGGTTGTGGTTGACGACCTCGACATTGTGGCCGTCCGGGTCGCGCACGAACGCGCCGTAGTAGCCCGGGTGGTAGACGGCGCGCTCGCCCGGGCCGCCGTTGTCCTCGTAGCCGGCGGCGAGCGCGGCCTCGTGGAAGGCGCGGACCGTCGCGTCGTCGCGGGCGGGGAACGCGAGGTGCACGTTCTCAGTCAGCGGGCGGTCGTCGTCGATGAGCGAGAACGAGTACCGCTCGCCCGTGAACTGGACGCGTGCCGGCTCGTCGTCGCCGAGCTCGATGCCGGCGTGCGGCGCGATCGTCTCGTAGAAGCGCTTCGACGCCTGCAGGTCGCGGACGCGGATCCAGAGGTGGTCGATCCGGCCGGGCTGCACGGGGTCCGGGCGGTCGCTGTGGATCGCCTCGGCGCTGTTGCCGTCCGGGTCGAGCAGGAAGCCGCCGTAGTAGTCCGGCCCGTACTCGGGGCGCGGGCCCGGCTCCCCGTCGTCGCGGAACCCGGCGTCGACGCCGGCCTGCCAGAACGCGTGCACCGCCTCGTGTGTGGGGGCCCAGAAGCCGATGTGCAGCCCCCGGGTCACGGGGTGCTCGCGGTCGGTGGGGCCGATGTCCCAGTCGTCCCACTCGACCAGCTCCGCGTCGGCGTGGCTGGGCTCGAGGCCGAGCGCCCCGATCACGGTGCGGTAGAAGCGCTCGGAGGCGGCGAGGTCGGACACGGCGATCCCTACGTGGTCGAACATCGGCACGAGGCTATCTGGCGGATG
>DATFQI010000338.1:0-2530 GCA_035264365.1 Solirubrobacteraceae bacterium | reverse complement strand
GAACAGCTGGCCATCCTCGTCATCGCGGGGGACGAGGACCGAGCGACGAGCGGCCGGCGGCGTCGTCCGATCTCGGCCGCGCTGCGCGCCACGCGCGACGTCATCGTCGACCTCTCCGAGCTGACCTTCGCCGACTCCTCGGTGATCGTGGACCTGGCGTGCCTCGCGCAGCGCCTGCGCGCGCAGGGGCGCACCCTGTGGCTGGCCGGTGCGCAGCCGCACATCCGCCGCCTGATCGAGTCCGTCGGGCTTGACCGCCTGCCCGCGGTGCGGCTCGCCGGGCCCGCGTCCGCACCCGCCTGAGCCGGCGGCGTACTGTCTAGAGGGCGAATGCGGCTCCTCCTCGTCGTCCTCTTCATCGTCGTGCCGATCGCCGAGCTGGCGGTGCTGATCCAGATCGGCGAGCTGATCGGCGTCTGGTGGACGATCGCGCTGCTCGTCGCGGACGCGATCCTCGGCTCGCTGCTCGCGCGCTCGCAGGGACGGCGCGTGTGGCAGCGCTTCAACGAGGCGCTGCGCGCCGGACGCGCGCCGGCGCGCGAGGTGATGGACGGCGCCCTCGTGCTGTTCGGCGGCGCCCTGCTGCTGACGCCGGGCTTCCTGTCGGACATCCTCGGCGCTTTCCTGCTGCTGCCGCCGACGCGGGCGTTCGTGCGTGCGCTGCTCGCTCGCCGCTTCGCGGACCGGATGGTGGCCTCGATGACGGCCGGGCCGCGAGTGGCTAGAGGCCCCGCCCGCCCGGGCGATGGGTCGCCGCGCCCCCGGCAGGCCTACGACGTCGAGGGCACGGCGGTCGACTCCCCGCCTGACGCGCTCGGACCCGAGCGGCGCTCCGCGACGTGACCGCGGCAGCGCTCGAGGAGGTCCGGACGCCGACGGGTCCGGCGTTCGCGGATGCGGTCACGTTCGCGTTCGGCGACGCCTCCACGCAGCTCTACGGGCTGGCGCGGATCGGGCTCTCGCCGGGCGAGGACGGCGATGGCCGCCGCGGCAGCGCGCTCGCGGTGCTGTTCGCCGGACGCGAGCCGGTGGCGACGGTCGCACGCGGCGGCCTGGAGGTCGCGGACGGCGACGGCTGGGACGCGATCGCGGTCGGTGGCCTGCGCATGGCCGTGGCCGAGCCGCTGCGCGACTGGACGGTGGCGATGGACGGCGAGCGTCACGGCTTCGAGCTGCGCTTCCAGGCGCTCTCCCCTCCTGCGCTGATCGCGGAGGACGACGCGGTCGCGCGCGCCGGCGGGATGGAGGGCTACGAGCAGCTGTGCGGCGTCACCGGCACGGTGCGCGCGGGCGGGAAGTCCGTGCAGGTGCGCTGCCTCGGCCAGCGCGGCCACGGCTGGGGCGAGCCCGACTGGGAGCGCATCGAGTCGGCGCGCACGATCGCCGCCTGGCCGGCTTCCGGTTACGGGCTCGCGATGACGAGCGTACGGCCGGAGGGCGCCACGCACGCCGAGGACCCGGCCTGGGCCGCGCTGCTCGACGAGCAGGGCGCGGTGCCGGTGGCGGACCCGCGGCTGTCCACGACCTACGACGCCGACGGCCGCCAGCGCCGGGCCGGCCTCGAGCTCTGGGTCGACGGCGACGACCACCCGCTGCGCGGATCGGGCGAGGTGCTCTGCGGGTCGACGCTCGACCTCGGCGCCCTGCGCCTGGACTGCGCGTTCTTCCGCTGGCGGATCGAGGGCGAGACCGGGGTCGGCCGCTACGACGTGCTGCGCCGCACGTAGCGCGTGGTGCGGCCGTGCGCGCGGCGCACGCCCGGCGCGGCCGTGCGCGCGGCGCGCGGCTAGTTCTCGGAGCCGAGCCGGTCCCAGCAGTAGAGCTCGAGGCACTCGGCGGCGAGCTCCTCGCAGCGCGACGCGGACAGCCACGGCAGGACCGACTCGAGCGCCTGCTCCTCGGCCACGCCCGCGTTGAACGCGTCCTCGCCGCGGAACCCGGCGGCGATCTTCAGCGCCTCGCGCCGGTTGTCGCCCAGCGAGGAGAAGGCGTTGACCAGGAACTCCTTGTTGGCGATCGGCATCCCGACCTCCAGCGACGCGTGCCAGGCGGCGAGCATCGACAGGTCGTGCTCGTCCAGGTCCGCGACCGCCTTGGCGTAATGCGACGCGAGCTCCGCCTCCGGGATCTCGTCGACCCACGCGCGCACCAGCTCCCCCAGCAGCTGCCGGCGGGCCTCGCGGCCGACGGACTCGGCGATGACGCGGATCGCGTCCTGCGGCTCGATGAAGCAGAGAGGCATGGGGCGGAAGGTACGAGGGGCACCGGACGGCACCGCTTGTTACGCCGCAAACACCGGGCGTGCGTGTGGCGCCGGCGAACGTCAACGGCGCGGGGTAGGGGTGGCGAGGGTGCCGAACGTCGATCGCCGGCACGACCGACCCCGCAGGATCGACGTTGACGGCGAATATCGCCGTGAACGTCGATCGAGCATGGGGTGGCGCTTCGCGGATCGACGTTGACGGCACTTCCCCCTTCTCCACCCAGAGTCTTTGACGTCCGCCCCGCGCGACTCCCCCGGCCCGACTCA
>DATFQI010000337.1:0-8337 GCA_035264365.1 Solirubrobacteraceae bacterium | reverse complement strand
GGCCCGCGGCCGTCACGCTCGCTCGCGCCCGCGGCGACGAGCAGGTCGGAATGGCGCTCGAGCAGGTCGAGGTAGCCCTCGCCGAACGCGCGCAGGCGCTCCGCGGGCGGCGCGCCGGGACCGAGCGGCGCCGGGCCGGCGATCAGGCCGTTCTGGAACTCGCGCGTGTCCTCCTCCAGCAGCGCCAGCGCGAGGCCGGCGCGGTCGCCGAAGCGGCGGTAGAGCGTGCCCGTGCCGACGCCTGCGGTGCAGGCGACGTCCTCCATCGAGACGTGCTCGATGCCCCGCTCGTCGACCAGCCGCGCGGCCGCCTCCAGGATGCGCAGGCGGTTGCGGGCGGCGTCGGCGCGCTCGCGCGCCGGCGGGCCGTCCTGGATCAGGGGGAGGTCGGGCACATGCGCGATCATGCCGATTGCTCGACGGGAGCGCGAATCTCCCGGCAGAGGTCGCCGAGGAGGTCGCCCAGGCGGGCGCCCAGCTCGGGGTCGGCGAGCGTCTCGCCGTCGAACGCGCCGTCGGCCAGGCCGACGGGCAGCTCGGCCTCGAGCACGTGCGCGCCGGACGCCTTGAGCGCCTTGCGCACCTCGGCCTGCGCCCAGACGGCGCCGAACAGGCCGGTGCTCGCGCCGATCACGGCGGCGGGCTTCTCCTTGAGCACGTTCTCGGGGAACGGGCGCGAGGCCCAGTCGAGCGCGTTCTTGAGGCCGCCGGGGACCGAGGCGTTGTACTCGGGCGTGGCGATCAGGAGCGCGTCGGCCGCCTCGATCTCGTCCAGGAAGTCCTGCACGGGAGCGGGCGGATCGGACTCGAGGTCCTCATCGAAGATGGGCAGGCCGGCGAGGCCCTCCCACTCCACGAGCTCGACCCCGGGCGGCAGGGTGTCCCCTGCCGCCCGGATCAGCCGGCGGTTGTGGGAGCCCCGGCGCACACTGCCTGCGATGCCGAGGATCCGCATGGCGTTAGGCCTGCTGCTCGAGCAGCGAGAGCTCGACGGTCAGGGTGACCTCGTTGGCGAGCGCCTTGCCGCCCGACGGCAGCGGGGCGTTCCAGTTCATGTCGAACTCGGTGCGGTCGATGACGGCCTCGAGGTTCAGGTGGCCGCGCGTGTTGCCGAAGGCGTCGGCGGCGGGCGCGATCCAGGTGCCGGCAGCGGTGATGGGGCGGGTGATGCCCTTGATCGTCAGCTCGCCCTCGACCTTGGCGGTGCCGTCGTCGCTGATCTCGACGTCGTTGGAGCGGAAGTCGACGGTCGGGTGGTTGGCGGCGTCGAAGAACTCGGCCGACAGGACATGGGCGCGGAACTGCTCCGGCGTGCGGATCGAGATCGACTCGACCTTCGCGGCGCCCTCGAGCGTGCCGTCGACGAGCTTGGCGTCGACCTCGTCGAGCGAGCCCTTGAAGAGCGAAACGCCCTGGTAGCGGACGGAGAAGGCGAAGCTCGAGTGGACGGGATCGGCGGTGTAGGTGCCGGCGAGCTTGGTGGCGGTGGCCATTGGTGTTTCCCCCAGTGGTGGATGTTCGGAAGTCCTTCTAACCGGAGGGCCTTCCGGTTATGCTTCACCAGAGTAGCACCAGAGATTGCAGATGCAACTAGTTCACGTCGAAGGTCACTCCTCTGACGCGCAGCCGCTCCATCAGGACGTCGCCCATCGCCGTCGCCGGCGTCAGCACGCCGCCGCCCTGGGGGAGGCGGTCGGCGTCCAGCGCCAGGCACAGCGCGCTCTCGCCCAGGAGCACGGCCGTCGCCGCGTAGCCCGGGTCGCCCTTCTGCACGACGCGCGAGACGTAGCGGCGACCCGATGTGGTGCGCCCGTGGATCGCGATCTCGTAGAAGCCCCGCTCCTGCGTCTTCTCGCTCGGGCCCTCGCCCGGCGCGGGCAGGATCCGGTCGAGCAGCTTGCGGGTCGGGCCGAAGCTGAGCCCGGCCACGAGCCCGCCCAGGCCGGCGACGATCGCACCCGCCATGACCGGCGCGAGCGGGCCGCTGCCGGCGCTCTGGACCTCGCGGTAGCGGAAGCGGCGCCCGTAGGCGTGGCCCAGCAGCGCGTTGGAGCGGCGCACCACGCGCGTGTTGATCCCCGCCATCACGAAGGGCGCGAGCCAGCCGAGCTCGTCATTGCGCTCGACCGACTGCAGCTCGCGCTCCTTGCCGAGGTCGGGCTCGGCGGAGCGGTCGGGGGAGAGCGCGTACGGGTCGCCGGCGATCTTGCGCTTGGCGGGGTCGCGGCGCATCTCGTCGAGCTGGCCGCGTAGCGAATCCAGCGTGCCGCCGGAGAAGCCGCCGGAGACGCCCTCGAGCACGAACGTCGTGTCCTCGAGCTTGCCGGCGCCGTCGCGCTGGACCGCGCGGTGCAGGTTGAGCACGCCGAGGTCGGAGGGGATCGAGTCGAACCCGCACGAGTGCACGATGCGGGCGCCGCTCTCTCGCGCGGTCGCGTCGAAGCGGTCGATGACCTCGCGCATGAACAGCGTCTCGCCGGTAAGGTCGGCGTAGTGCGCGCCCGCCTCCGCGCAGGCCTGCACGAGCGGGAAGCCGTACCGCTGGTAGGGGCCCACGGTGGTCGCGACGACCCGCGCGCGCTGCGCGATCGCGGCCAGTGCCGCGGCGTCCTGGCTGTCGGCGACGAGCAGCGGCCAGTCCGCGGCGCGCGGGCCGAGCTCGGAGCGCAGCTGCGCGAGCTTGGCTTCGGTACGGCCGCCGAGCCCGATCCGCGCGCCCTCCGGCGCGTGCTCGGCGAGGTAGCGGGCGGTGAGCCGGCCCACGAAGCCCGTGGCTCCGTACAGGACGATGTCGAGGTCTCGTTCGGCGGTCATGTGGCGGGACGCTAGCGTGCGGTCCGTGACCCGACGCCGCGCCATCCTCGTCGTGCCCGCCGCCCCGTCCGCGAAGCTCGACAAAGGGCGCTCGCTGGAGGCCGACGAGGTCGTGATCGACCTCGAGGACGCCGTCGTCCCGGGGTTGAAGGACGAGGCGCGCTCGGCGGTGGCGGCTGCCTTGGCGGAGCAGTTCGCGGCGCCGTCGGTGGCCGTGCGCGTGAACGCGATCGGCACGCCGTGGTGCCACCTGGACCTGGCGGCGGTGGCGGGCTGCGCGCGCGAGCGCGTGACCGTCGTGCTGCCGAAGGTGGAGAGCGCGGGCGACCTCGCCTTCGCCGACCGGCTGCTCGCCGGGGCGGAGGCCGCCGCGGGGCGGACGGAGCCCGTGCGGCTGCTGGCGCTGATCGAGACCGCGGCCGGGCTCCAGGCGGTGGGCGAGCTGGCCCGTGCGAGCGCGCGGCTGGACGGGCTGATCCTCGGCTATGCGGACCTCGCGGCATCGCTCGGCCGCCCGCCGGACGGCGGTTGGGCGGGGCCTGATCATTGGCGCTTCGCCCAGGACGCGCTGCTGGTCGCGGCACGTGCGGCCGGGATCCAGGCGATCGACGGCCCGCACCTGGCGATCCGCGACGACGAGCCGTTCCGGGCGGCGGCCGCGCACGCGCGCGCGCTCGGCTACGACGGCAAGTGGGCGATCCACCCAGCGCAGCTCGGTGCACTGCGCGAGGCGTTCACGCCGACCGAGGACCAGGTCGCCGAGGCGCGCGAGACGCTCGCCGCGCTCGAGCGCGCGGCCGCGGACGGGGCCGGCGCCGTGGCCGCCGGCGACCGGATGCTCGACGAGGCGCTCGCCGTCTCCGCGCGGCGCGTGCTCGCGCAGGCGGGCGAGGCCGCGTGACCGCGTGACGAGCCCGCCGTTCTTCGAGGACCTGACCGTGGGAACGGTGTTCGCGGACGCGCCGGCGCTCACGCTCACCGAGGGCCACGCCGCTCTGCATCAGGCGATCTGCGGCGACCGGCTGCGGCTCGCGCTCGAGCGGCCGCTCGGCGAGGCCGTGCTCGGCGACGGGTGGGCGGGTCATGCCTTCGCGCACCCGGCACTCGTCTGGGACGTCGCGATCGGGCAGTCGACGATCGCCACCGGCCGTGTGATCGCGAACCTCTTCTACCGCGGGCTGCTGCTGCGGCGGCCGGTGCGGCTCGGCGACACGCTGCGGACCACGACCGAGGTCGTCGCGCGGCGGGAGAACCGCTCGCGCCCTACCGGCCTCGCGGTGCTGCGGATCCGCACCGTCGACCAGGAGGACCGGCCGGTGCTGGACTTCTCCCGCTGCGCGATGCTGCCGCTGCGCGGCGAGCCGACCGGAGAGGACGGCGACGAGGTCGGCGGCGCCGAGGACCTCGAGCACGACGCGCTGCTGAAGGCGGCGCACGGGCTCGACCTCGCCGCGTACCGTTCGCGCGCGCCCGGCCCGCACTTCGCCGATCTGCCCGACGGCTGGCGCGACGAGGTCGAGGGAGGGGACGTGGTCGACTCCGCGCCGGCGCTCGCGCGCCTCTCGCTCAACATCGCGATGGCCCACCTCGACGCGAACGCCGCGCACCACAAGCGTCGGCTCGTCTACGGCGGGCACACGATCGCGCTCGCCGCCGCCCAGGCCTCCCGGGCCCTGCCCGGCCTCGTCACCATCCTCGGCTGGCACGCCGCCGACCACACCGCGCCTGTCTTCGAGGGCGACACGCTGCGCTCGCGGCTGGAGCTCGAGCTGCGCGAGGAGCTGCACGACGGCGGCGGGCTCGTCCACGTGCGCTCGATCGTCGGCAACGACGAGGGCGACGTGCTCGACTGGCGCTTCGTCGGGGTGATGGCGTGAGCTCGCAGCCGCTCGCCGACCTGCGCGTGATCGAGGGCTCGGCGTTCGTCGCCGCGCCGCTGGGCGGGATGACGCTCGCGCAGCTCGGCGCCGACGTGATCCGCTTCGACCAGATCGGCGGCGGCCTGGACCACAAGCGCTGGCCGCTCGCGCCCTCCGGGCAGTCGCTGTTCTGGGCGGGCCTGAACAAGGGCAAGCGCTCGATCCAGATCGACCTGCGCAGCGACGAGGGCCGCGAGATCGTCGAGGCGCTTGTGGCCGCCGCCGGGATCTTCCTCACGAACTTCCCCGCCCGTGGCTGGCTCGCCTACGACCACCTGCGCGTGCGCCGCGACGACCTGATCATGTGCGCGCTGACCGGCAACCCGGACGGCACCTCGGAGGTCGACTACACCGTCAACCCGTCGACGGGCTTCCCGTGGGCGACCGGGCCGCGCGACCTCAACGTCCCGCTGAACTCCGTGCTGCCCGCGTGGGACGTCGCGATGGGGGAGCTGGCCTGCATCGGGATCCTCGCCGCCGAGCGCCACCGCACGCGCACGGGGGAGGGGCAGCTGATCAAGCTCGCGCTCTCCGACGTCGCGTTCGCGATGGTGGGCAACCTCGGCCGGATCGCCGAGGTACAGGTCGGAGGCCAGGACGCCGCGCGCGACGGCAACTACCTCTACGGGGCGTTCGGGAACGACTTCGGCACGAGCGACGGGCGGCGGGTGATGGTCGTCGCGCTCACGGGCCGCCAGTGGACCGCGCTGCAGGAGGTCACCGGGACCGCCGAGGCGTTCCGCTCGCTCGAGAGCGTCACGGGCCACGACCTCAGCTCGGAGGACGGCCGCTTCGGCGCGCGCGACATCATCGCGGCGGTGCTGCGACCGTGGTTCGAGGCGCGCACGCTCGACGAGATCCGAGCGGCGTTCGAGGGCACCGGCGTCTCCTGGGGGCCGTACCAGACGTTCCGCCAGCTGGTGGAGGAGGACCCGCGCGCGTCCGAGGAGAACCCGCTGTTCTCGAGGATCGAGCAGCCGGGTATCGGCTCCTACCTCGTGCCGGCCTCGCCGCTGGAGCTCACCGCCGCCGGGCGGGCGCCCGCGCGTCCCGCTCCCGTGCTGGGCGAGCACACGGAGCCGATCCTCGCCGACGTGCTCGGGCTCGGCGCGACCGAGATCTCCCGGCTGTTCGACTCAGGAGTGGTCGCCTAGGCGTGGAGGCCGCACTCGGTCTTGCCGGTGCCGGCCCAGCGGCCGTCGCGCCCGGCTCCGGGCACGGTGCAATGCGTGCAGCCGATCGTCGGGTACCCGCGGTCGTGCAGGGAGTTGTACGGGAGGTCGTGCTCGGCGATGTAGCGCCACACGTCCTTGTCCGTCCAGTCGGCGAGCGGGTTGAACTTCCAGCGATCGTGCTTGGCGTCCCAGGCGAGCTTGGGCGTGTTCGCCCGTGACGGCGACTGGTCGCGGCGCAGGCCCGCGACCCAGGCGTCGACGTCCGCGAGCGCGCGATTGAGCGGCTGGACCTTGCGCAGGTCGCAGCAGGCGTCCGGGTCGCGCTCCCACAGCCGGTCGCCGTGGTCGGCGGCCTGGCGGCCGAGGCTGGGGCCCTGGAAGACCTCGACCTCGATCCCGTAGCGCTCCTCGACGGCCTTCCAGGTCTCGTAGGTCTCCGGGAACAGGACGTGGGTGTCGAGCGTGAAGATCCGCGCGTCGGGCGCCGCGCGCAGGATCAGGTCCAGTACGACGGAGGCCTCCTTCTGGAACGAGCAGGCCACGGCGAGACGGGGATGGAAGTGCTCGACCGCGTACTCGAGCACTCCTTGGGCGTCCAGGTGCTCGAGGTCCGGAGTGAGCTGGAACGTGGTCACCTCCATAAATGTACAGAACCTGATCGGATTTCCTCTCATTTGCCTTGAGCGCGCGCCGGTAGGGTCGGCGCAATGCGGCCACTGACGCTCCCGCCCAACGTGTTGCGGCACTTCTACGCGGGCGGCGAGCGGATCGCGGCGCTGCGCGGCACGCCTCCGGCCGACCACTCGCCCGAGGAGTGGATCGGGGCGGCCAACACGACGTTCGACGGCTCGCGCGGGCTGTCGCGGCTGCCGGACGGCAGGCTGGTGCGGGACGCTCTTGATGCGGATCCCGAGGGGTTCCTCGGGCCTTCGCACGTGGCCCGGTACGGCAGCGACCCGGCGCTGCTGGTCAAGCTGCTCGACGCCGGCCAGCGCCTGCCGGTCCACTTCCACCCGGACCGCGAGTTCGCGGCTCGCACGCTGGGGCTGGGGCACGGCAAGACCGAGGCGTGGCTGATCGTGGAGGCCTCGGCCGGCGCCTCCGTGTGGGTCGGCTTCTCGCGGTCTGTCGCCCTCGAGGAGGTGCGCGGCTGGATGGCCGCACAGGACTCCGCGGCGATGCTGGCCGCGATGCGCGAGCTGCCCGTGCGCGCCGGCGACGCGATCTTCGTGCCCGCGGGGACGCCGCACGCGATCGGCGAGGGGATCCTGATGGTCGAGGTCCAGGAGCCCACGGACCTCTCCGTGCTGCTCGAGTGGGAGGGCTTCGAGCTCACGGAGGACGAGGGCCACCTCGGGCTCGGCTGGGACGTCGCGCTGGAGGCGCTCGACCGTTCCGGGTGGTCTCCGGAGCAGGTCGCGGCCCTGCGCGGCCCGGGCGCAGGTCGCTCGCTACTGCCGGCCGCCGCCGACCCGTTCTTCCGGGCCGAGCCGGTGCGCGGAGGCGACTCGCTCGACGCCGGCTACTCGATCGTCGTCGGCCTCGAGGGCGCCGGCGAGCTCGGCGACGTCGAGCTCGCCCGCGGGACCGCGCTGCTCGTCCCGCACGCGGCCGGACCGCTGACCGTCTCGGGCGACGTCTCAGGGATCCGCTGCCGGCCGCCCGCGCCGTAGATCCTTCGCTGCAGCGTTGCCGAGGTCGGCCGTCGTCGTGTCCTCCCGGAGCGGCGACTCGCAAGCTCGCGCCTGAGTGCTCCGGGAGGACACGCCGCGACCGCCCATCGGACCCTTCTGGGGCCACCCGAGACGTACGTCACCTCCATGAACGCGCGCTGGCGGGGGGCGGCTCTCGTCGGCGCCTGGGCCATCTGCTCTATGAAAGCTCGCGAATCGGAGACTCGGGCCCGAAGGAGCCCTACCGGCTGCCGCCGCCGCGTGGCGGGCGTGCCCTGCTCAACGATTCGCTGCTGCGCCCGAAGATTCGCGAGACCGCGCAGTGTCGCCTTCACGCGAAAGCAGCAGCGGATGGCCGACGGATACGGCCGCGGCTGGACATACACCTTGGTCAGCGGTGCGGTTTGGGCACGGTAGAAATTCCACCGCTACTTGTCGGCCTCTCGTATTCCGTCGACACGTAGCCGTAGCGTGGGCCACGCGTGGATCAGCCTGCAATGTCGTTTCCGGAGAGCCGATCGAGGCAGCTCCCATCCATCCGTCTAGCGGCTTCGACGAAACCTCGGAACCTGGGTATCCTTCATGAAGCAAAACATGAAGGATGGAGCCTCGCGATGCCAGTGACCAGAACCGCAGACCTGAAGCCGATGGAGGACGCGCCGCTCAAGTTGGCGCTCGTTCAGGTGCGGACTGCACCCATGTTCGCGGTTGACCGTCCCGAGGCCGTTGAAGCGTTGGCCCGGGCAATGCCCGAGG
>DATFQI010000336.1:0-5764 GCA_035264365.1 Solirubrobacteraceae bacterium | reverse complement strand
TCTTCGCCGCCGAGGACGTGATCGCCGAGTCCGCGATCGAGTTCGAGCACGAGGTCGAGGACACCGAGGAGGTCGTGGACAAGTTCAAGGAGTTCCTCGACCAGGTCTCGCCGGAGGACTTCCGCGGCGGCGAGCAGTAGCGGCGCGGCTTACGCCGGCGCCCGCGCCAAGGCGAGCTCGAGCACGCGCGCGATCAGCGCGTCGAAGCCGATCCCGGCCGCCTCGGCGGCCAGCGGCAGCAGCGACGTGTCGGTCAGCCCGGGGATGACGTTCGCCTCGAGCACGGTCAGCTCGCCGCTCGCCGAGTCGAGCATCAGATCGACGCGCGCGAACCCGTAGCAGCCGAGCACGCGGTAGCTCTCCAGCGCCAGCTCGCGTGCCCGCTCCGCCACCGCGTCCGGCAGATCGGCCGGGCAGATGAAGCGGGTGCGGCCGATCTCGTAGCGGGACTCGAAGTCGTAGAAGCTCTCGTCCTGGGGGACGGCTTCGACGATCGGCAGCGCCTCCGGCCCATCCGGGCCCTCGAGCACCGAGACCGCGAGGTCACGCCCCGCGACGTGGCGCTCGAGCAGGACCTTGGTGTCGTAGGAGAAGGCGGCCACGATCGCGCCCGGCACGTCATCGGCCGTGGCGGCGAACTTGATCCCGAGCGCCGAGCCCTGGCCGGCCGGCTTGACCACGATCGGGAAGTCCAGCCGCTCCTCGATCGCCGGCAGAGCGCGCGCGGCGCCGAGCTCCTCGAACGCCGCCTGGCTGAACGCGTAGAAGTCCGGCGTCGGCACGCCGGCGTCGCGCAGCGCGTGCTTGGCGACGACCTTGTCCATGCAGCGCATGCACGCGGAGGGGCCCGAGGCCGTGTACGGGATTCCGAGCAGCTCGAGCAGCTCCTGGACCGTCCCGTCCTCGCCGCCGCGTCCGTGCAGCGCCACGAAGGCCACGTCCGGGCGCTCGGCGCCGAGGCGGTCGACGAGGTCCGGGCCGACGTCGACCGCCACGACCTCGTGCCCGAGCCGGTCGAGCGCGTCCTCGACGCGCGCGCCGGAGCGCAGCGACACCTGCCGCTCGAGCGAGTCGCCGCCCTTGAGGACCGCGACCTTCATCCGGCCTTGCGGCGCAGCGGCAACACCTGGGAGTCCGGCGCCTCCGCGGCGGGCGCGTGCGACGCGGGCGCCTCGCGCGCGGGCTCCGAGGCGCGCGAGGGCGCGGGCTCGGCGCCGGTGAGGCGACCGTAGAGCGCGAGCTGCTCGCGGATGACCTCGCCGATCCGCCGCACGCCCTCGCGGATCGCGTCGTCGCTGACACCGGAGAAGTTGAGCCGCATCTCGGTGCCGCCGCGCCCGTCGAGGTAGGCCGCGCGGCCCGGGACGAACGCGACGTGGTCGCGCAGCGCGCGCGCCAGCAGGTCGGTGGTGTCGATGAAGTCGGGCAGCTTGGCCCAGATGAACAGGCCGCCCTGCGGCCGCGTCCAGGTGGCCTCGCGCGGGAAGTGCTCGGCCAGCGCCTCGAGCATGATGTCGCGCCGGCGCCGGTAGACGCCGGTGAGCTTGCCGACGTAGGCGAGCCAGTCGCGCTCGTCGAAGTACCGGCGCACGAACAGCTGCGACAGCGGCGACGAGCACAGGTCGGCCGCGCCCTTGCCGAGGTTGAGCTTGTCGAGCACGGGGCGCGGCGCGGCACACCAGCCGAGCCGCAGGCCGGGCGAGAGGATCTTCGAGAACGTGCCGAGGTAGATCACGAACTCGGCTCCGTCGAGCGTGTAGAGCGTCGGCAGCGGCTCGCCCTCGTAGCGCAGCATCCCGTACGGGTTGTCCTCGAGCACCAGCAGCTCGCGGCGGTGCGCGATGTCGACCAGCCGCCGCCGGCGCTCGAGCGAGAGCGTCACGCCGGCCGGGTTCTGGAACGAGGGCACGGTGTAGATGAACTTCGGCGCCCGGCCCTCGCGATCGAGCCGCTCGAGCTCCTGCTCGAGGACGTCGATGCGCATGCCGTCCTCGTCCATCTCGATCTGCAGGACGTCGGCCTGGTAGGAGACGAACACGGGCGCGGCGCCCGGGTAGGTCGGCGCCTCGGCGATCACCACGTCGCCCGGGTCGATCAGCGTCTTGCAGACGAGGTCGATCACCTGCTGGCCGCCGGTCGTGACGAGCAGGTCGTCGGGCTCGACCTCCATGCCCTCGGCCGCCATCACCTCCATGATCGGGCCCTTGACCTCGTCGAGGCCCTCGGTCGGCCCGTACTGGAGCGCGCGCGCCGCGTCGTCGGCGCCGACCCGCGCCATCAGGGCGCTGAAGTCCTCGGCCGGGAACGTGCTCGTGTCCGGCAGGCCGCCGGCGAGCGAGATCACCTCGGGCCGCGCCGTGACCGCCATCAGGTCGCGCATCGCCGAGGACTTCATGACCTGCGTACGGCGGGCGAACAGGCCGGCGTAGCGCTCGATGTCGCGCGCGCCGGAGCGCGAAGGGGGCATGCTCGTGGTTTCGCCGCCGGGCGCCGGGCCCCTTGGCGTCTCGTCTATCGTCATGCGGCCTCGGGGACCGTAGCGGCTGCTCCGAGGCGACGCTCATGGATCTCGTCCTCGCTCTGCTCCAGGGAATCGGAATCGCCGCGGCGGTGGGCGTGCGGCCGATGCTGCCCGTGCTGTTCGCGGGCGCCCTCGCCAGCCGCGACATCGGCTTGGACTTCGACGGCACCGACTTCGCCTTCCTCGAGTCGTGGCCGTTCCTGCTGGCCGTCGCGCTGGGAGCGGCAGCACTCGTGCTCGCCGAGCGCACCGGCATCGACGAGCGCCGCCCGCTCGTCTTCTCGCTGGCCGTCGCGTGCGTCGTCCTCGGCGTGCTCGAGGCATCGGGATCGCTCGCCGACGAGGGCCACTCGATCATCCCGGGCGTCGTGCTCGGAGCGGGAGCGGCGGTGCTCGGGTTCGTGGCCGCGCGCAACCTGTTCATGCGCGTGCGCCGCCGGCTCGACCCAGAGGCCGCGAGCGCGCTGCCCGTGTACGCCGAAGGCGCAGCGCTGGCCGCGGCCGGTCTCTCGATCCTCTTCCCGCCGCTCGCCATCCTCGTCATCGCCGGGCTCGGGTGGCTGCTGCTCGGCGGCCGCCGCCGCGAGGGCGAGAAGTACGCCGGCCTGCGCATCCTGCGGTGAAGAAGCTCGTCCTCGCCGTCGTCGACGCCATGAAGCCCGCGATGCTCGAGCGGGCGGTGGCGAGCGGCAAGGCGCCCGCGCTGGAGCTGCTGATCGAACGCGGCGAGCACGTCGACGACTGCGTGGCGGCGTTCCCGTCCGTCACGCCGGTGTGCGCCGCCTCGATCGCGACCGGCACCACGCCGGACCGCCACCAGATCCCGTCGATGAACTGGTACCACCGCGGCGAGTCCCGCTACGTCGAGTACGGCACGAGCTTCAAGGCCTCGCAGGCGTTCGGCTTCAAGCAGTCGCTCACCGACACGATCTACAACATGAACCTCGAGCACCTGTCGTCGGAGACGCCGACCGTGTTCGAGCGCCTCGACGACCACGGCGTGCGCACCGCCGGCACGACGTACCTGATGTACCGCGGCCGCCACCGCCACGAGGTCGCCAACGAGACGGCGCTGACGCGCCTGGCCACGGCGGTCTTCCGCCACGCGATCTACGGCCCGAAGGAGTTCTTCTACGCCGACCTGTTCGCCTCGCGGCGCACGGGCTGCCGCTCGCAGCTCGGCCTCCCCGGCGTGCGCGACCAGCACGCGGGCTGCGTCGGCCAGTACCTGATCGAGCACGACCTGTTCGACTTCCTGCTGCTCTCGCTGCCCGACAACGACACGCACTCGCACAAGAACGGGCCGTACGCGCAGGTCGCCTCGCTGGCGCAGGCCGACAAGCAGATCGAGCGCCTGATGCACGCCGCCGGGGGGCCCGACGAGTTCCTCGAGGACCATGCCGTGATCGTCTGCTCGGACCACTCGCAGTCGCAGGTCGAGCGCGAGATCGACCTCTTCCGCGCGTTCGACGGGTTCGCCGTGCAGCCGGCCTCGAAGGTGCGGGCGCGGGCGGTCGAGAGCGAGATCGCGGTCTGCCCGGCGTCGCGCTCGGCGCAGGTCTACGTGCTCGACCCCGATCGCAGCGCCGAGCTCATCCCGCGCGCCGAGCGCACGCTGCTCGCGCTCGACGGCGTCGACCTCGTGATGCGGATGACCGACCACCCGGACGGCGAGGCCGTGATCCGCGGCCGCCGCGGCGACGACACGAAGGAGCTGCGCTTCGCGCCCCGCGGCGACCTCGAGGACCTGCGCGGGGAGCGCTGGAGCGTCGAGGGCGACCTCGACCTGCTGGCGCTGTCGGCGCGCGAGGGGCGGATCGACTCCGCCGTCTACCCGGACGCGCTCGGCCGCGCCTGGTCGGCGCTGCGCTGCCAGACCTCCGGCGAGCTGCTGGCCTCCGCCTCGCCGGGCTACGAGTTCCTCGACTGGGGCGGCGCGCACCACGTCGGCGGCGGCTCGCACGGCGCCCTGCACGCCAACGACTCGCTCGGCTCGCTGATCTGGTGCGGCACGGGCCCCTCGGCCGACGCGCGCGAGCAGTGGTCGCTGCGCGACGTCGTGCCGATGATCGACGAGCACTTCGGCGTCACGGGCTAGTGCGCCCCGCGGTCGTGCTGCTCGCGGTCCTGGCCGCGGCGGCCGCGGCGCCGCCGGCGAATGCGCAGACCGGAGGCACCACCGTGCGCCCGCAGGGCGCGCTGGTCGAGCCGGAATCCTATGACCGGCCGCCGCGCGGCCGCTCGATGACGGCCCGCGAGGCGCTGCGGATCGCGGCGGCACGCACGAACGTGCGCGAGGCGCTGGAGGAGAGCCCGCGCGCCTACGCCCGCGCGTACCTGGCGCAGGGCGGGCGCTGGCAGGTCTCGTGGTTCCTGCCGCCGACGCGCACGCAGCAGCGACGGGAGGAGATCGCGCAGGTGCTGATCCGCGACCGCGACCGGCGGGTGCTGGAGGCGTGGACCGGCGTGCAGGTCGAGTGGCCGATGGCGCGCGGCTATCCGGGCCAGTTCGGCCGCGCGGTCAACGCTCCGTGGGTCTGGATCGGGCTGTGCGTCCTGTTCGCGCTGCCGTTCGCCCGCCCGCCGCTGCGGCTGCTGCACCTCGACCTGGCGGTGCTGCTCGCCTTCTCGGTCTCCTATGCGTTCTTCGGCGCAGCGAACCTCGACGTGTCGGTGCCGAGCGCGTATCCGCTGCTGGCCTACCTGCTCGTGCGCATGGTGATCGTCGCGCAGCGTCCGCCCGCGCCGGCGCCGCGGTTGCTGACCGGCCGGGCGTTCCTGCTGCTCGCCATCGCGTTCCTGGCGGCGTTCCGCGTCGCGCTCAACCTCGCCGACGGCAACGTGATCGACGTCGGCTACGCGAGCGTGATCGGCGCGGACCGGCTCGCCGGCGGGCACGAGCTCTACGGCGCCTTCCCGCCCGACAACCCGCGCGGCGACACCTACGGGCCCGCGGCCTACGCCGCCTACGTGCCGTTCGAGCTGCTGTTCCCGTGGACGAGCGGGACCTGGGGCGACCTGCCGGCCGCGCATGCCGCCGCGATCGCGTTCGACCTCGGCTGCGCGCTGCTGCTGTGGCGGCTCGGCCGGCGGCTGGGCGATGGCGCCGGCGGGCTGCTGCTGCCCTACCTGTGGATGACGTTCCCGTTCACGCTGATGGTCGCCAACTCGGGCGCCAACGACGCGCTCGTGGCGCTGCTCGTGCTGGCGGCGCTGCTCACCGCCGCCAGGCCGGCCGCGCGC
>DATFQI010000335.1:0-7813 GCA_035264365.1 Solirubrobacteraceae bacterium | reverse complement strand
GCTGCTCGGCCGGGCGCGACCCGGCGCGCAGGGGCCGGTGACCGTCTGCCGGCTGGCCCCGGTCGGCGCCGAGTCCGCCCGCGAGCAGCTCGCCGTGCTGCTGGACCTGCACGCGCGCGGGCTGCGCGAGCCGCTGCCGATCGCCTGCGCCAGCTCCGCCGCCTATATCCGCGGCGGCGAGCCGCTCGCGCGCAAGGCGTGGGAGTCGGAGTGGAACTTCCCCAAGGAAGACGCCGAGCCCGAGCACCAGCTCGCGTTCGGCGGGATCCTGACCTTCGAGCAGCTGCTCGCGCTGCCGCCGCGCGCGGGCGAGGACTTCGAGCCGGACGAGCCGACCCGGTTCGGGCGGCTCTCGAAGCGGCTGTGGGGCGGCGTGCAGTCGTGCGAGCAGATGGCGGAGGGATGAGCACCGCCTTCGACGTCACCGGCCCGCTGCCGACCGGCGTGACCGTGCTCGAGGCGAGCGCGGGCACCGGCAAGACGTACACGATCGCCGCTCTGGCGGCCCGCTACGTCGCCGACGGCGTCCCGCTCGAGCAGCTGCTGCTCGTGACCTTCACGCGGATGGCGACGGGCGAGCTGCGCGACCGCGTGCGCGAGCGGCTGGTCAGCGCCGAGGAGGGGCTTGCGCGCTCGCTGGCCGGCGCGCCGCCCCCGCGCGACGAGGTCGTGCGGCTGCTCTGCGACGGGTCGCGGGAGCTCGTCGAGCTGCGCCGCCGCCGGCTCGCGCACGCGCTCGCGGACTTCGACTCCGCGACGATCGCGACCACCCACGGCTTCTGCCAGGAGGTGCTCGGCGGGCTCGGCGTGGCGGGCGACGTGGAGCCCGGCGTGACGTTCGTCGAGGACATCGGCGACTTGGTCGAGGAGGTCGTCGACGACCTCTACCTGCGCCGCTTCCACTGGGTCGCCGGCCGGCCGGACTTCGGCCGCGCGCAGGCGCTGAAGATCGGCCGCGTCGCGATCGACAACCCGGCGACGCCGATCGAGCCGCGCGCCGCCGGGCCGGATACGGTCGCGGGGATGCGCCGCGGGCTCGCCGAGGCGGTGCGCCGGGAGCTCGACACGCGCAAGCGCCGACTGGCGGTCATGACCTACGACGACCTGCTCACGCGCTTGGAGAAGATCCTCACCGACCCGGGCGGCGACGTCGCCGTCCAGCGGCTGCGCGCGCGCTTCCGGGTCGTGCTCGTCGACGAGTTCCAGGACACCGACCCGGTGCAGTGGGACATCGTGCGGCTGGCGTTCGGGCAGGGGTCGACGCTCGTGCTCATCGGCGACCCCAAGCAGGCGATCTACGCGTTCCGCGGCGCCGACGTCTACGCGTACCTCGAGGCCGCGAAGTCGGCCGGCGCCAGCGCGACGCTCGAGGTCAACTGGCGCAGCGACCAGGGTCTGCTGGAGGCCTACGACGCGCTGTTCGGCGACGCGCGGCTCGGCCACGCGGGGATCGCCTACCGCTCCGTGCGCGCCGCCGCTGCGAACCGGGAGCCGCGCCTGCTCGGCGCGCCGCGCCCGGAGCCGCTGCGCCTGCGCGTCGTCCACCGCGACGACCCGACGATCGAGAAGACGCGCTACGGCTACGCCGGCAACGACTCCTCGCGCCGGCACATCGCGCAGGACCTCGCCGGCGATCTCGTCGCGCTGCTCTCCTCGGGCGGGCGGATCGAGCGCCGCGCCGAGGACGGCGCCGTGCTCGGCCACGAGCCCGTCCGCCCCGGCCACATCGCGGTGCTGGTGCGCACCCACCGCCAGGCGGCGCTCGTGCGCGACGCCCTCGACGCGGTCGAGATCCCTGCCGTCATCAACGGCGCCGGCAGCGTCTTCGGCTCCGAGCCGGCGCGCGACTGGCTGCGGCTGCTGGAGGCGATCGAGCGCCCGAGCGCGCCCGCTCGCGCCCGCGCCGCCGCGCTCACGCCGTTCCTCGGCTGGGACGCCGAGCGCGTGGCGAGCGCCGCCGAGGACGAGTGGGAGGAGGTCCACCGGCGGCTGCACGAGTGGGCGCGCGTGCTGCGCGTGCGCGGCGTCGCGGCGCTGCTGGAGACGATCACGCTGATCGAGGGCCTGCCCGGCCGCGTGCTCTCCCTCCAGGACGGCGAGCGGCGGCTGACCGACCTGCGCCACCTCGGCCAGCTGCTGCACGCGGCCGCCGCCGCGGAGCGGCTCGGGGCGACCGCGCTCACCGGCTGGCTGCGCCAGCGGATCGCCGCCGCCGAGCAGGAGACCGGCGACGAGGAGCGCAGCCGCCGCCTGGAGTCCGACGCCGAGGCCGTCCAGGTGCTGACGATCCACCGCTCGAAGGGGCTCGAGTTCCCGATCGTGTACTTCCCCTACCTCTGGGAGCCGACCTGGCTCGGGCGCGAGCGCGAGGAGCCCGTGTTCTTCCACGACCCTGCCAACGGCGACGCCCGCACGATCGACGTCGGGCTCGACGGGCGCGCGTTCGCCGAGCATGTCGAACAGTACGTGCTCGAGGCCCGCGGCGAGGACCTGCGGCTCGCGTACGTCGCGCTCACCCGGGCGCGCCACCAGGCGGTCGTCTGGTGGGCGGGGTCGGCGAACGCGCGCGAGTCGGCGCTGTCGCGCTTGCTGTTCGCGCGTGGCGAGGACGGGACGATCCCGGCGAAGGGCCCGGCGACGCCGAGCGACCTCGCCGCCGTCACGCGGCTGAACGAGCTTGCGGCGACGGCGCCGGGGCGGATCGCCGTCGAACGGTCGACGCTGGAGGAGTCACGTCCGTGGGCGGGGGTGGCGCCGGGAGCGGCGGCGCTCGACGCTGCGGCGTTCGCCCGCGAGCTGGACCTGCGCTGGCGGCGCACCTCCTTCAGCGACATCACGGCCGGCGCCTACGAGGCGCGCGTGGCGAGCGAGCCCGAGGAGGTGCTGCTCTCCGACGAGCCGGACGCGGCGGGACCCCCCGGCGCGGCCGCCGACGGCGCGACGGCCAACGGCGCGGCCACAGCCGCGGCCGCGCTCGCCGATGACGCGTTGCGCGGGGCGCCCGCGGTGCTGACCGAGATGGGCGTCGGCGTGCGCGTCGGCACGCTCGTGCATCGCGTGATGGAGGCGACGGACTTCGCCGCACCCGACCTGCGCGCCGAGCTGGCCGCGCACGTCGCCGAGGCACAGGCGCGGCGGCGGGTGGAGATCGGCGATCCGGAGCACGTCGTCGAGGGGCTCGCAGCGGGGATAGAGACCCCGCTCGGGCCGCTCGTGGGCGACCTGCGTCTGCGCGATGTCGCTCGCGCGGACCGGCTCGACGAGCTCGCCTTCGAGCTGCCGCTGGTCGGCGGTGACGACCCGACCGGCCGGGTCGCGCTGGAGGCGATCGCGGCCGTGCTGCGCGAGCACCTCGGGCCGGGCGACCCGCTCGGCGGGTACGCGGCGCGGCTCGCCGACCCGGCGCTGCGCGAGAGCGTGCGCGGCTTCCTCACCGGCAGCCTCGACCTCGTGATGCGGCTGCCCGGCGGGCGCTTCGCGATCGCCGACCACAAGACCAACTGGCTCGCCGGCCCGGGCGAGCCGCTGAGCGCGTGGCACCACCGCCCGTCAGCGCTGGCCGTGGAGATGGAGCACGCCCACTACGGCCTGCAGGCGCTGCTGTACACGGTCGCGCTGCACCGCTACCTGCGCTGGCGCCTGCGCGGCTACGACCCGGACGAGCACATCGCCGGCGTGCTGTACCTGTTCCTGCGCGGGATGACCGGGCCCGACGTGCCGCGGGTCGGCGGCGCTCCGTGCGGCGTGTTCGCGTGGAAGCCGCCGGGCGCGCTCGTGACCGCGCTCTCCGACGTGCTGGACCGGGGAGGCGCGGCGTGAGCGAGCTGCGGCTCGAGGCCGACGAGTTCGACGTGCGCCGGGCGCTGCGCCCGCGCGCCGAGCTGCGCGCGTTCAACGAGGCCGGCGTGCTCGCGCCGGCCGACGTGCACGTCGCCGGCCGGCTGCTGGCGCTGGCCGGGGAGGACGACCCCGACGTCGCCCTGGCGGCCGCGCTGGCAGTGCGGGCGCCGCGGCTCGGGCACGTCTACGCCGACCTCGCGACCGTGCGCGACACGACGGTCGTCGACGTCGAGGAGCCGGTTGACATCGCCGCGCTGCCGTGGCCGGACGTGGACGGCTGGGTGGCGCGGCTCGCCGCGAGCACGCTGACCGAGGGCCCGCTGCGGCTCGAGGGCACGCGCGTCTACCTCGACCGCTACTGGCGCGAGGAGCGCCAGATCGCCGCGGACCTGCGCGGGTTCGCGCGCGATGCCGATGCCGGTGCCGCGGCCGGCGCCGTGCCCGCCGGGGACGCGACGGCGCCCGGCGGCGCTTCGCCCGACGCGGCGGCGCCCGCCGTGCGCGAGGACGTGCTCGCCGACGGCCTGGCGCGGCTGTTCGGCCCGGCCGACGAGCGCCAGCGCGCGGCGGCGGAGGCGGCCGTGCGGCGGCGGCTCGCGGTCGTCGCAGGCGGGCCCGGCACCGGCAAGACCACGACCGTCGCGCGGATCGCCGCCCTGCTGGCCGAGCAGGCGGCCGCGGCCGGCGCGCCGCCGCCGCTGATCGCCCTCGCGGCGCCCACCGGCAAGGCCGCCGACCGGCTCGGCGAGGCGGTCCACGAGGAGGCGCGCCGGATCGACATCGCGCCTGCCGTCCGCGACGCGCTGCTCGGGCTCGAGTCCTCCACGCTGCACCGGCTGCTGGGCCGCCGGCGCGACAGCCACACCCGCTTCCGCCACCATCGCGGCAATCGCCTGCCGCACGACGTCGTGATCGTCGACGAGACCTCGATGGTCTCGCTCTCGCTGATGGCGCGGCTCGTGGAGGCGGTGCGCCCCGACGCGCGGCTCGTGCTGGTCGGCGACCCGGACCAGCTCTCCTCGATCGAGGCGGGTGCGGTGCTCGGCGACATCGTCGGCTCCGGGACCGGCGAGGGGATCGTCGTGCTCGAGCGCGTGCACCGCTTCGGCGGCGGCATCGCCACGCTGGCGTCGGCGATCCGCGCCGGCGACGCCGACCGCACGATCGAGGTGCTCCGCGAGGCCCCCGAGGGCGTCACGTGGCTGGAGCTCGACGCCGCCGCGGACGAGGCGCTGGCCCCGATCCGCCGCCGGGCGGTCGACGCCGGCCGCGCGGTCTTCGAGGCGGCGCGCGCGGGCGAAGCGGCCGCCGCGCTGGACGCGCTCGGCGCGTTCCGGCTGCTGTGCGCGCACCGCCGCGGGCCGTACGGCGTCGCCGCATGGGGCCCGCAGGTCGAGCGCTGGATGGCCGCCGACGTCCCGGGCTTCTCCGCCGACGAGCGCTGGTACGCCGGCCGCCCGCTGCTGATCACGGAGAACGACTACGGGCTGCGGCTGTTCAACGGCGACACCGGCGTCGTCGTGCGCACGGCGACCGGGGTCGCCGCGGCGTTCAAGCGCCAGGGCGACGTCGTGCTCGTGGCCCCGAGCCGGCTCGAGTCCCTCGACACCGTGCACGCGATGACGATCCACAAGGCGCAGGGCTCGCAGTTCGGCACCGCGGCCGTCCTGCTCCCCGACCGCGCCTCGCGGCTGCTGACCCGCGAGATGCTCTACACCGCGATCACCCGCGCCGAGCAGGAGCTGATCCTGGCCGGCACCGAGGACGCCGTGCGCGCCGCCGTCGAGCGCCGCGTCACCCGCGCCTCCGGCCTGCGCGAGCGCCTGGGTTCTTGACCCCATGGACGCGCACCCGCGGGCGCACGATCATCGGGGCGGCGACGGGCTGCAGCGATCCGTTCGACTCCCTGGACAGCGGGCGCTGGAGCATCGGCGACCATCAGCTCGGGCGTGGCCGCCTCGACCCGGCGAACGTCGCGGTCGCAGGCGGCACCCCGAGCCCCGGCGCCACGCTCGTCGACCGGCTCGACCTCACCTCGTAGCCTGCCGCGGGTGGCCGTGCTGGTCGACCCGCTGCGCGAGTACCCGGACACCGGGCTGCCGTTCCGGCTGTGGTGCCATCTCGTCTCGGACGCCTCGTTCGAGGAGCTGCACGCGTTCGCGGCGGGGCTCGAGATCCCGCGGCGGTTCTTCCAGGGCGACCACTACGACCTGCCGGCGCACCTGCGCACCCGCGCGCTCGAGCTCGGCGCGCAGCCCGTCACCACGCGCGAGCTGCTCGCGCGGATGGCGGGCCCCCGCGGCGACCGTGCGCGTCAGCGGGCGCGACGGGGCGTAGCCCGCGGCGGCGCGTAGCCCGCGACGGCGCGTAGCCCGCCACGGCGCGTAGCCGCGGCGGCTACTGACCGAGATGCTTGCGCCGCTCGCGCTCGAGCCGGCGCTCGGCGCGTGACTTCCTGCGGCCGCGCCGCAGGCTCGAGCCGCCCATGATCGAGATCATCTTCAGCCGCAGCAGCGGGCCGCCGGCACGCGGTGCGGCCTCGCCGTGGCTGATGTCGTTGCCGCCCATGAAGGCGAACTCGGAGACCTCCACGTCGAGGCCCTCCGGCACCCGGATCTCCGATCCGCCCATCAGCGAGTAGACGCGCATCTCGACGACGTCGCCGGCGAGCTCGGCGTCGTTGAGGTCGAGATTGCTGCCGCCCATGAAGTTGAGCACGGTGACGCTGCGGCCGACGCGCCAGCGGCCCTTGCGGTCGCTGCCGCCCATGACCGAGATGACCCAGCGCGTGCCCTGGTCCCCGGGGCGGACCGGCATGTCGTCCGGGCGTGTGCGGGTGTCGCCGAGGTCCTGCACGAGCTGCTCCAGCTCTCCGCGGGTCTTGGCCGCATAGGCCGCCTCGACGCGCTCGTCGAGCTCGTCGACGGTCAGCTGGCCGTTGGCGCCCGAGGTGCGCAGCACCTGCGCGGTGCGCTCGCGGTCGGCGTCGGTGGCGCGGATCTCCGGAAGCTCTCCCACGGGCTGAAGGTACCGCGCCGGTACGATCGGCCCATGCCAGACCGCCTGCACTTCACCGACTCCGACGAGGCCAACGAGCTGATCGCCCGTGACCCGCTCGCGCTCCTGATCGGCTTCGCGCTCGACCAGCAGGTGACCGTGCAGAAGGCGTTCTCCGGGCCGCTCGCGATCAGGGAGCGCGTCGGCACGCTCGACGTCGGCCGGCTCGCGGCGACGGACCTGGAGCCCGTGTTCCGGGAGCGCCCCGCCGTGCACCGCTTCCCCGGCTCGATGGCCAAGCGCGTGCACGACCTCGTCGCCCACATCGCGGAGCGCTACGACGGCGACGCCGCGCGCGTCTGGACCGACGCGAGCACGCCGGAGGAGCTGCGCTCCAATCTCGCCGCGCTGCCGGGCTTCGGCCAGATGAAGGTCGACTCGACGGCGGCCGTGCTCGCGCGCCGCTACGGCGTCGAGCTCGCGGAGCCGCTGATCCCGGCGCACCCGACGCTAGGCGACGTCGACTCGCCGGCCGCGCTCGCCGAGTACCAGGCGGGCAAGCGCGCCGCCAAGGCGGCGGCGCGCGCCGCTAGGACCGCAGCTGCTTGACCATCTTCGCCGTCGTCGAGACGACGTACCACAGCGAGAGCGCGTAGAACGTCGCGCCGAGCACCGCCTGCACCTGGTCCTCGCTGACGGGCCCGCGCTTGGCGGCGGGTGGGGCGACCTTGTCGGCGACGGTCTGGCGCCAGCCGGTGAGCCCGGCGTGGCCGATCTGCTCGTGTGTCTTCGGCATGCGAGGGGGCTACCCGGCGCCGTGGCGGCATAGGCTGCGGCGATGGTCAACCGCCGGCCCGCCCAGACCCGGGCCCGCATCGCGCAGACCGCGAGCCGGCTGCGGTCGCTGATCCACCCGGAAGCGGTGGGGCCGGACGAGCTGCTCGTCAGCGAGCGGACCGGGAGGATCGGCCGCGCG